>CACAUR010000004.1 GCA_902535745.1 uncultured Pelagibacteraceae bacterium | reverse complement strand
AAATAAAAACTTATAAGATTTTTAGCTGGATCAATGAAAATGGTGTTTCTCAAAAAGAAATGCTCAAAACTTTTAATTGTGGTGTAGGTTTTTGTTTGATCATTAAAAAAAATAATTTTCATAAAATTTTAAAGTTTTTTCCCAAACAATACCGTCCCTATATAATTGGAGAAATAATTAAAGATAAAAGTAAAGTAAAATATACTAACAATATACGTTGGTAACGTGATTAAGGAAAAGGCTAATATTGCAGTATTTATCTCGGGAAGGGGAACAAATCTCAAAGCTTTAATCTTAAGATCAAAAAAGAAAGATTGTAATTATAAAATTGCATATGTAATAAGCAATAAAAAAAATGCTGCTGGATTAAAATTTGCAAAAAAAAACAGGATTGCCACGATAATTATTTCACATTTGTTTTTAAAAACTGAACAAAAAAAATTAGCGAAGATTCTAATTACTAAAAGTATAAAATTTATTTGTTTAGCGGGGTTTATGAAAATTCTTAGTCCATACTTTCTTAATTTTTTTAAGAACAAGATAATAAATATTCATCCATCTTTGTTACCTAAATACAAAGGACTTAACACCCATCTTAAAGCTTTAGAAGCTAAAGAAAAATTTTCAGGATGTACGATACATTTTGTAAGTAAAAAATTGGACTCTGGCAAGATTATAGCAAAAAAAAAAGTTAAGATTTTTAAAAAAGATACATTAAAAAAATTGGAAAAAAGGGTGTTAAAAGAAGAGAATAAACTATATCCACTTGTTTTAGAAAAACTAATTAGGTCTTAAAAAAAAAATTAATTTCTTTAGTAGCGTTTTCAATACTATCTGAACCATGAACGGAATTTTTATCGATAGAAAGTCCATATTTTTTTCTGATTGTTCCCTCATCTGCTTTTGTAGGATCGGTTGCACCCATGATTTTTCGATTTTCAGATACAGCGTCAGCTTTTTCAAGTATCATTGCAACAATAGGTCCTGAAGAAAGATAATTACACAATTCATTAAAAAAAGGTTTTGTTTCATGAACTTTATAGAAAATTTCAGCATCTTTTTTTTCTAGCTTTACTTTTTTTTGTTTAGCAATTTTAAAACCATTATTAATAAAAAATTGCTTTATTTCCTCTTCTAAATTTCTCTCAACTGCATCTGGTTTTATCAATGAAAGTGTTTGCTCAATTTTACTCATAGTTATCTTCAACAAACTTATTCAATAACCTAACACCATATCCAGTTGCTCCACTTGAGTTTAGAGCTCCAGCATATTTTGAAAAAGCCATCCCTGCAATATCTAAATGCGCCCAAGGTGTTTTGTTTAAAATAAATCTTTGTAAAAACTGGGCTGCGGTAGTCGACCCTGCCCCACCAACATAATTAATATTCTGCATGTCTGCATTTTTAGAATTCATAAGTTTATCGTAATTAGAATGTAATGGAAGTCTCCAAGCTTTTTCCTCAACTTTTTCACCAGCTTCATGAAGCTGCTTAGATAAATTATCGTTATTTGAAAATAATCCAGCATACTCAGATCCCAACGCAACCACTATTGCACCAGTAAGAGTCGCTAAATCAATAATCAAATTAGGTTTAAATTTTTTTTCTGTAAAAGTTATTGCGTCTGCTAAAACTAATCTTCCCTCTGCATCAGTATTTAATACCTCAATTGTTTTTCCACTATACGATTTTACAATATCTCCAGGTCTTTGAGCATTTCCTCCTGGCATATTTTCCACTAATCCAACAACACCAACAGCATTAACTTTTGATTTTCTAAGAGCCAAATTTTTCATAAGACCCACAACTACAGCTGAACCAGCCATGTCATAAGTCATATCCTCCATAAACCTTGCAGGCTTTAGAGATATTCCTCCAGTGTCAAAACAAACTCCTTTCCCAACAAAAGCTAATGGTTTTGAATTTGATTTTTTCCCTCTCCATTCAAGAGTTACTAAATACGAGCCCCTAATACTTCCTTGGCCAACGCCAACTAACGCGTTACAACCCATTTTCTTTAATTGCTTTTCATCATAAACAGAAACTTTAAGGCCAATTTTTTTTAATTGAGTTAGCCTTTTAGCATATTCATCTGGATGCAATATATTCCCAGGTTCTGATACTAAATCTTTTGTATAATTTACTCCTAATTCAATTGCTTTAAATTTATCATAAATCTTTTTGTCAAATTTTTTCAAAGAAGTAATATTAACTTTCAGAGTATTTGACTCCTTTTTTGATTTATATCTCTCAAAAGAGTATGACTTTAATCTCATTCCATGTAAAAATTCATAAATAGAATCTGGTTTTAAATTCAGAGAGATTGTATCAGAAACAATATGTATTGCTTCTGCCCCTTCACTTTTTAAAAAATCAGTAAGCTTTGCTCCACTTTTTTCTGTTTCATTTGATTTTTGGTTTTTTTTAAGAGAAATCAAAATTATTTTTTGATTTGGATTTAAATCAAAAGACAATAAACTTTTTTTTTTATTTTTATTTTTTAAAAGAACACTTAGGTTTTTATAGTCTGAGGAATTAAGGTACTTTTTCAAGTGAACTATTTCTGACTTTTCGTTAGTAAAAAAGGCAATACATCCAGAAAGCTTTGACATATTTGTAAATTTTGAAAAAGTGTCTTTTATAATCATAATTTTTTATTCATTTTTCTACCAAAACGTGTATATGTTTATTTTATAGAATTTCAATGAAAAAAATTATTTTTAAAAACTTTTTACGTGAAACAACAATATTTTTTTTACTTTCTTGTAGTTCTGTCGCACTTATTGTTTGGGTTATTCAAGCTGTTAATTACTTAGGTTTTGTTACCGAAGATGGTCATGGTTTTAAAATTTATTTCCTTTACACATTATTGAGTCTTCCAAAAATTTTTAATGAAATTTTACCGTTCATGTTTTTCTTTGCTGTTTTTTTTACCCTTGTAAAATATGAGGATCAAAATCAGATTCTCATTTTCTGGTCTAATGGCATAAAAAAAAGTGAGTTTTTAAATATAATTATAAAATACTCTTTAATTTTCTTAATTTTACAATCTATAATGAACATTTTTTTGGTCCCCTATACTCAAGATAAAGCAAGATCTTTCATTAGACAATCAAATATTGATTTTTTACCATCTCTTGTCAAACCCAAAAAATTTATGGACACGGTAGAAAAACTTACAATATATGTCGATAAAAAAAATGAATTAAATGAATTCGAAAATATAGTTATAAAAGATACATATAATAAAAATGACTCTAGAATTATATATGCAAAAAGAGGTTTCTTCTCTAAATATGATAATCAAAATTTTTTAATTTTAAATGAAGGAAAAATTTTAAATATTAATAAAGGCAAAACAACTGTAATTAATTTTAATAAGACACAATTAAATTTAGCGGATTACAGTTCAAAAACTACAAAATATCCAAAATTGCAAGAGATAAATATTTTCGTTTTAGCAAAATGTCTATTTCAACCCAAAGACCAAAGAACTCAAATAATGCTTGGAGATAAAAATGAATTTAGCTTTCAATGTTCTCACGAAGCAAAACAGTTGGATAATATTTCTCAAGAATTTTTCAGTAGGATATTTAAACCCTTATATATCCCTTTATTGGCAATAGTATCCGCTTTACTTTTAATTAAGTCCAAAAATTCTATTGGGCACTCAAGATTCAAGATTATGATTTTTATTACTGGAGTTATTTTAATTTCTTTTTCAGAAATTTTAACAAAATATTTTTCTTACAACTTTAATAATAGTTTAATACTAATGGTTGTTCCAATTATAATATCAATAATATTTTACTTTTTATTCTATAAACAATCTTTAACTTCCTCGAAATGATATTAAAAGTTTATCAAAATTATATAAGTAAACAATTTTTATTAACATTCGTGAAAACTGTTTTTGTTTTTGTAACTTTAGCTTTTATATTGAATATTTTTGAAGAAATAAATTTTTTCAAAGATTTGGATGTGTCAATGGGAGTGCCAATATTTTTAACCTTTCTAAATATTCCATCAATAATATTTGAAATATTTCCATTTATATTTTTAATTACAACTCAATTTTTTTTTATAAAATTGATTGAACAAAATGAAAATATCTCGTTTAAAAATTTTGGATTAAGCAATTCTAAAATTGTTAAGTTACTGGCTATATTAAGTTTTCTAATTGGTGTGATACTAGTTACAATATTTTATAATCTATCTTCAAATTTAAAACATTCTTACTTGGACATAAAAAACTCATACGCTAAAGATAATAAATATTTGGCTGTCATAACTGAAAATGGAATTTGGATCAAAGATGCCAAGGAAGGAATAACGAGTATTATTAATGCTGAAGACTTGAAAGGAAATTTTTTAAATAATGTAGATATAGTTCAATTTGATGAAGATTTTAATTTTATTCGAAATGTTTCAGCTGAAAAAATTGATATCAAAAACAAATCTTGGAAGTCAGAAAGTGTTCTCATAAATAATGAACAAGAGTCAAATCAAAGAATAAATAATTATGAATTAAAAACAAATATAGACTTTCGTGATATCAATTCATTGTTTTCTAATTTAACTTCTTTATCAATTTTTGAATTAAACGACTTAAAAAATAAGTATAAAGATATAAACTACTCTTCTATTGAAGTAGATTCCGCGATACAAAAGATTATATCGTTTCCATTTTACTTAATGTTAATGACTATACTATCATCAACAATTATGATGAATATCAAGCAAAATAGAACAAAAGTATTTCATCTTATATTTGGAATTCTTATTTCTGTCATAATTTATTATTTAAGTTTCTTTTTTGAGGAACTTGGGAAAAACGAACAGGTTCCTGTGGCAGTGTCTATTTGGATACCGCTTTTAATGATAAGTATAATTTCAATGATTAATTTGGTAAGGATAAATGAAAAGTAATTTTATTTTAAGATTAATATTCTTTTTTATTTTTTTTACAAATTTTTTTAGTGTTAATTCTGAAGAATTGAAATTTGAAGCAACATCAATTGAAATAATAGACAAAGACAAAATAGTCATAGCAAAAGACGGTGTTAAGATTTTATCAGGTAACGAAGTGGTTATCGATGCTGATCAAATGAGATACGATAAAGAAAAGAAATTCCTTGAGGCTAACGGAAATATAGTCATCACAAATCAGATAGAAAATATCAAAATTTATAGTGATAATATTTCTTATGACAAAAATGCGGAAAAAATCATCTCTTCAGGAAATGTTGAGGTAAAATTTGAAGATAGTTATTTTTTAAACACAAAAGAAATAGTTTATCTTAAAAACTCTGGTGAAATCAAAATTAATCATGCTTCAAGACTTAAAGATAATTTAGGAAACAGGATAGAATTTGAAAAATTAAACTTCAATATTAATGATAAATTAATAAAAGGTAAAATGGTAAAATTGATAGATCTTGAGAAAAATTTCTATAATTTTGCCAGTGCAATTATAGATTTCTCAAAAAATAAAATTATAGCTAATAACGTAAGTATTGATTTTAACAAAGATATCTTTGGTAACCCATTAAATGACCCAAGACTTAAGGGGAATTATTTTTTTAGTGATGGAAAAAACTCAATTATTAAAAAAGGTGTTTTTACAACTTGTAAAAAAAATGATGATTGTCCACCCTGGCAAATAAAAGCAAAAGAAATAAATCATGATAAAGAAAAAAAGATTATTAACTACAAACATGCCTGGCTTGAAATATACGATAAACCAATTGTTTATTTCCCGAAATTTTTCCACCCTGATCCAACCGTGAAAAGACAATCAGGTTTCTTAATGCCACAAATTATAGATTCATCAAGTTTGGGCTTATCCTTTAAATTACCTTATTACAAAGTAATAAGTGACAATAAAGACTTAACATTTACATCAAGAATTTTTTCTGAAAATGAAGCATTATTTCAAAATGAATATAGACAAGTAAACAAAAATTCAAAACACATTACAGACTTTAGCTTAAAAGAAAAAAATTCATCATCAAAAACTCATTTTTTTTCAAATTCTATAACTAAACTTAATATGGACACATTTGATATAAGTGAAATTGAGTTAAATTTAGAAACAACTTCAAACAACAACTACTTAAAAACACACAATATAAAATCTGCAATTAATAATAATCAATCTTTATTAAAATCTTTTTTAATTTTTAGAGGTAGTAGTAGAGATATGGACCTAGAAACTAAAATTCAAGCATATGAGAATTTAACTATAGATAACTCAAGTGATAAATATGAGTATATTTTTCCAAGTTATGAATTTTCAAAAAGATTAGCTTCAAATTTTAATGGGAATTATGAAATAAAATCTAGAGGTAATTATAAGAATTATAATACAAATATATTTGAAAAAGTTCTGATTAATGACTTACAATTTACGTCAAACCCAAGAATAACACCGTTAGGGTTTGTTAATAAATTTAATTTATTATTAAAAAATATTAGCTCTGAAGGCGAAAATTCAACAAATTATAAAAATAAATTTAGTTCAGAAAACTATGGATCTTTATTTTATGACATTTCATATCCATTAAAAAAAGAGGGAAGAATATTTGACAATTTTTTTACTGCAAAAGGTTCTTTGATGTACAGCCCGAACGCAAATAAAGACTTGAAAAATTTGGATAGAAAAATTGATATAAATAATATTTTCACTCAAAATCGGTTAAGTTTAGACGACTCAGTAGAAGGTGGTGAATCTTTAACTTTGGGAGGAGAATATACCCTTAAAGAAAAAGAGAGTGGGAACAATTTAATTAAAGCCGGGTTAGCAACAGTCTTGAGAGCTGATGAGGAGACAAATCTACCAACCAAATCAACACTTAATAATAAAGGATCTGACTTTATTGGTTCTTTAATTTTCAAACCGAATCAAAGCTTAAAATTCGATTATAACTTTTCAATAGATAGCGACTTTGAGTCTTCAAATTACAATTTGTTAAAAACAGATATTACAGTTAATAAATTTGTGACATCTTTTGAGTTTTTGCAGGAAGATGATGAAGTTGGAAGTGAAAGTTATCTGTCTAATGAAACAACTTACAATTTTAATGATGCTTATTCCTTAAGATATAGGACTCGAAGAAACGAAAAAACTGACTTTACTGAGTTTTACAACTTAATATATGAATATAAAAATGATTGTTTGACAGCTTCAATACAATATAACAAGGATTATTACTCAGATAACGAATTGAAACCTACTGAAGAAATATTCTTTTCTATTTCCATAGTACCATTAGCAACTTTAAACACTCCTAGTGTTAGATAAAAATGAAAATAATCTTATTAAAAATTTATCTTTTTTTGATTTTGATTGTAATTCCTTATAAAGCAGCAAATGGTGAAGTTTTCATAGTTGCTAAAATAAATCAAGAGATAATAACTAACATTGATCTTAATTTTGAGAAAAGGTATTTGGTATCATTAAATCCAAATTTAAAAAAATTAGATCAGAAAAAAATAACTGAATATGCAAAAAATTCCTTAATTAATGAAAAAATAAAAAAAATTGAGATAGAAAAAAGATTCGAAATCATTCCTAATGAAGCAATATTAGCAAAAGTAATTGGGGATATATATTCTAGCATTGGGATTTCTAGTTTAATAGAGTTTGAAAATTATTTGTTGCAAAATAACGTGGACATTAAAAGAGTTAAAGAAAAAATTTCTATTGAAATTGCTTGGAATGATTTAATAGTGAAAACTTTTGCAAATGAAATAGAAATTGACCAAAATGCCATAAGTAAAGAACTTGAAAAATTTGATGAAAAGGAAATTAATAATCTTTTACTTTCAGAAATTATTTTTACAGTTAATGAAAAAAATGAATTAGAATCAAAATATGAGGCTATCAAAAAAAGTATAAATGAAATAGGATTTGAGGAAACTGCAAGAATTTATAGTTTATCAGATAGTAAAAAAAGTGGGGGAAGCTTAGGCTGGATTTATAAAAATCAATTATCCAAAGCAATAAAAGATGAATTAAGCAACACAAAAATTGGAGAATTTACAAAACCCATTGTTACAAGCGGGGGTTTTTTGGTATTAAAATTAAATAATATAAAAACTGAAAACGTTAAAATTGACAAGGATACTCAATTAAAAAAGATGATTGAGTTTGAGAAGGAAAGGCAATTCACGAGATTTTCTACTTTGTATTACAAAAGAATTTATAATGATGCTGAAATTGATGAAAGATAGGCCTATAATTATTATCTGCGGAGATCCTAAAAGCACTTTTAACGAAATCCTAATCAAAACTTTAGATAATAAAATTTTGAAGAATGCAAAATTTCCTATTGTAATAATTGGTTCAAAAAAATTACTAGAAGACGAACTTAAAAAAACAAAAAGAAAAATATCTTTTCAAAAATTTGATAAACAAATAAATCTTTATAGAAATAAAATATATATAATTGATATTCCTCTTGACTTAAAAAAATTGACAACAATAAAAAAAAATTCTTATATCAAAAAATCATTTGAGCTAGGACTTAAACTGGTTAATAAATTTAATTCATTAGCTTTGATTAATGGACCAATTTCTAAGACAACTTTTCTTAAGGGAAAATACAGTGGTATTACTGAGTATATTGCTTTTAAGACCGGATCGGTAAACGAGGTGATGTTAATTTTTAATAAGCAGTTAAGTGTAAGCCCAATAACTACACACATACCAATTTACAAGGTTGCAAAAAAAATAAAAAGAAAAGTGATTATTAGTAAAATGATCAGAATTAACGATTTTTACAAAAAATTTCTGGGTTTCAAACCAAAAATAGCTGTTACTGGTCTTAATCCTCATTGTGAAACTTTTGCAGGTAAAAATATTGAAAAATTAGAAATTTTACCTGCCATTAATTATTTAAAAAAAAAGAAAATAAATATTTCGGGCCCCTTTTCAGCTGATACAATTTTTTTGAGAGATCATAGAAAAAAATTTAATGTTATTGTGGGAATGTATCATGATCAAGTGTTAGCACCTATGAAAACAATATTTGGATTTGACGCTATAAATATTACTATTGGATTACCCTTTGTAAGGATAACCCCAGATCATGGACCTAATTATAAAATGTATGGTTTGAATAAATCAAAACCGAATAGTTTAATAAAAGCTTTTAGTTTTTTGAATAGATATGTCGCTAAAGCCTAAGAAAAGTTTAGGACAAAATTTTTTAATAGATAAAAATATAATAAATAAAATCATTGAAGTCTCAGAGATTAACTCTAGTGACGAGATTTTAGAAGTAGGACCTGGAACAGGCAACTTAACAAAATCAATTGTTTCTAAAAAACCAAAAAAAATATATTTAATCGAAAAAGATGAGAACCTCGCGAATGCTTTAAAAAAAGAATATTTAGATAGAGTAAATATTATCAAAAAAGATATTCTCAAAATTCCATACAATTTTTACTCTGAAAAAAAATTTTTAATTTTGGGCAATCTTCCCTATAATATTTCAACTAAGATTTTATCAGATTGGTGTCTTAATAATAAACTTAATGTTTCAAAGATGGTTTTAATGTTTCAAAAAGAAGTTGCTGAAAGAATTTTAGCAGATGTTAATTCAAAGGAATACAGTAGAATTACAATTTTATCTAAATGGAAGTTCGATATTAAGAAAGTTACTGATGTTAAAGCTAATTGTTTTTTTCCAAAGCCAAAAATACAAAGTACAGTCTTAAAATTTATACCAAAAAAAAAATTTCATGAAATTCAAAACCCCAAAAATTTAGAAAAAATAACAAAAGTTTTTTTTAATCAAAGAAGAAAAATGATAAAAAAACCTATTAATATTCTATTCAAAAATTTTCAGTTTGATTATAAAAAGTTTAATATAAAGCCATCTGATAGACCACAGAATATAAGTGTTGAAAAGTATTTGCAGATAGTTGGTGAATATGAGACTTTAGGAAATTAATTTTTTGATATGATCTTTTATAAGATTTACATCATAAGTGCTATCTTTTTGATTAATTTCGCGATCTATATAATCTGAAATTTGTTTATAGCAAGCTTCAAGATCATTATTTATTATGACATAATCATAGTCTTTCCAATGCAAAACATCTTTATCAAACATTTTCATTCTCTCATCAGCTATAAGTTTGTCTTTCATGTCTCTGTTTGAAAGTCTTTTGAATAGCTCTTTTCTACTTGGTGGTAAAATAAAAAAAGTTATCAATTTATTTTTTAACTTTTGGGATATAATTTGATTTGTCCCTTGCCAATCAATGTCAAAAATTACATTATTTCCTTTATCTAATTCTTTAAATATATTTAGTTTTGTTGTTCCGTAAAAATTTTTAAAAACCTTTGCATACTCTAAAAATTCATTATTTCTAATCATTTTTTCAAACTTTTCGTTATTAACGAAATAATAATCTTTTCCGTCTACCTCGTTCGACCTTGGTGTTCTTGTTGTATGCGAAATTGATGTAACGAAACCTTTTCTTTCTGATAAAAGTTTAACTAAAGTCGTTTTCCCTGCTCCTGATGGGGATGAAAGAATTATCATTATCCCTTCACTCATTAAGGGCATTAAAAATTAATTACTTTTGTTTTCAATAAATTTAATTGCATCACCTACTGTAAGAATTTTTTCAGCTTCACTATCTGAAATTTCTGATCCAAATTCCTCCTCGAAAGCCATCACTAATTCAACAGTGTCTAAACTGTCTGCTCCTAAATCATCAATGAAACTAGCTTCGTCAGTAACCTTCGCTTCATCTATGCCAAGGTGGTCTGCAACAATTTTTTTTACTTTACTTGATATATCTTCTGCCATTTTGATCCTTTGTTTGATTTTTTCTTAATAAATAAAAAAGAACTTTTGTCAACCCAAATACATGCCTCCATTAACATGAATCGTTTCGCCGGTGATGTAATTTGACATTTCTGATGATAAAAAAGCAGTAACATTAGCTACATCTGATGGTTCTCCCAATCTATTTGATGGTATTTTTGCAAGAATCAATTCCTTAAATTTTGGGTCTATTTTTTCAGTCATGTTTGTTTTGATAAATCCAGGTGAAATACAATTTATATTAATATTCTTCTTAGCATATTCCAGGGCTAAACTTTTACTCATACCAATAATACCAGATTTAGAGGCGGCGTAATTTGCTTGACCTACGTTTCCAGTATGACCAACAACTGAAGTAATGTTTATTATTTTACCAGATTTATTTTTGATCATCTTTTTTAAAAAAAACTTACATAATAAAAATGTTGATGTGAGGTTTATATCTATTACTTGTTGCCATTCACTTTGTGACATTCTTAAAGATAAATTATCTTTTGTAATACCTGCATTATTAATTAGTATATCTGGACAACCTTTTAGTTCATCGCAAACAGTTTCTACAAACTTTTCAATTTCATCATGTTTTGATATGTCAAATTTTTTTAATATCATTCCATTAAAATCGCTCTTTAGTTTGTTTAATTTTTCTTCATTCGTGCCTGATCCTAGGACAGTTGCGCCTTCTAAATAAAACTTTTCTAAAATTGAATATCCAATACCACCTGTGGCACCTGTGATGACAGCTTTTTTATTTTTTAAATTAATCATTTACTAATAACTTAATATCCTCCTCATTATTTATTGAATTAACATTTACATTTTTATTAATTCTTTTTATTAAACCAGATAGCACTTTTCCTGGACCAATTTCTACAAAATTTTTAACTCCATTATTTATCATATATTCAACACTCTCTAACCAACGAACTTTTTTTTCAATTTGCGATATTAATAGTGATTTAATTTCTCCTGATGAGCTAGTCTCACCTGCTGTAACATTTGATATTATCGGCTTTTCTAAATCATTCATATTTAAATCATTAATGTAACTAGTCATTTTTTCAGATGCTGTTTTCATATATTTACAATGAAAGGGAGCACTTACATTTAATTTTAAGTTTTTTATTTTTTTATTATTCAAATCATCTGACAATAAATTAATGTCTTTTTTAAGACCACTTACAACCACTTGAAGATTTGAATTATCGTTTGCAATAAAACATTCATACTTTTTGATGTTCATCTCTAAGATTTTTTCTAATTCTTTTGAGGCCATTCCCAAAACAGCTAACATCGCTCCTTCCCCACTAGGAACAGCTTCTTGCATGAACTTACCTCTTTTTTGAAGGATTTTGAGAGCATCTTCAAAATTTATACAACCTAAGCAAGCTAAAGCAGAATATTCGCCAAGAGAGTGACCCGCAAAATATTTAAATTTTTCAAAATCATATCCATATTCTTTTTTGATAACCTCGAAAATACAATAACTGGCTAGGAATATAGCTGGCTGAGTATTCTCAGTTAAGTTTAATTTATTTTCTGGACCCTCAAATATTATTTTTGTAATTGGGACATTCAAAATTTCATCCGCATCTTTAAATAATCTTTTCACAAGATCATATTTCTCATAAAATTCATTAACCATTCCAATTTTTTGTGATCCTTGACCTGGAAAAACTATAGAAAACATCTTTTTTAACTCTTTTTTTTTGTCTTGTAATAAAAGTATTATAATAGTATATCAATTTTTTTTATATAAAATTAGTAATGAATCTATACGAACATACAATCATAGCCAGGCAGGATATAAGTCCTAGTCAAATTCAAAGTTTAAAAGAAAAATATTCTAAACTAATTGAAGAAAACAAAGGAAATTTAGTTCAAACTCAAGAATGGGGTTTATTAAATTTATCTTATCTCATTAAAAAGAACAAAAAAGGTAATTATATTCATTTTAAGATTAAAGGTAATGGTGATTTAATCAAAGAGTTAGAAAAGATTGAAAGGATTGACAAAAATCTTTTACGTTTTGTCACAATCAGAGTTAAAAAGTTTGATTTAAAAGAAAATTATTTTGGTAAAGAGGAAATTAAAGAAGTTAAAAAAGGTAAAAA
Source organism: uncultured Pelagibacteraceae bacterium (assembly GCA_902535745.1). Lineage (GTDB taxonomy): Bacteria > Pseudomonadota > Alphaproteobacteria > Pelagibacterales > Pelagibacteraceae > Pelagibacter. The sequence continues at coordinate 79,984 of CACAUR010000004.1, read as the reverse complement.
AAATTAAATGAAAAGTAGAAAAAATAACTCAAAGAAGGGAAAAGGTAGTAGTTTTTCAAAACTAAGTATTTTTCAGCCAAACAAATATAAATTTAAAAAGAGTTGCCCTTTATCAGTAAAAGATGCTCCTAAAGTGGATTATAAAAATATAAAATTATTAAAAAGATATGTCTCGGAAAATGGTAAAATTCTTCCATCAAGAATTACAAATGTTTCGCAAAAAAAACAAAGAGAGCTCTCTCTTTCAATTAAAAGAGCAAGAAACTTAGCATTAATTTAGACCATGAAAGTTATATTATTAGAAAATTTAGCTAAGATAGGTTCGATAGGGGAGATAATTGATGTTAAAAGAGGGTTTGGACGAAACTATCTTATTTCTAATAAAAAAGCATTATACGCTTCAAAAGAAAACATAAAGGAAGTAGAAAAAATTAAAAATGAACTTAATAAAAAAGACCAAGAGAAGAAAAAAACGCGAAACACATATACGAAAGCTTAAAAAATAAAGTTTATGAAGTAAAAAAATTAATTACAGAAAACAATGATCTTTATGGATCAATAAAACCTACTGAAATATCTAAAATAATTAATCAAACTGATAAAATTGATGTGAAACCCTCGCTAATACAACCTTTAAATGAAATTAAATCTCTAGGTACTTTTAAAGTCAGAATAAATCTTCACCCTGAAGTACAATCAGAAATAAAAATAAAAGTTATTTCTGAGGATAATATTAAATAATTTATACATTTTTTTCCCCATCGTATATTAACTCTGTTTTTTTAATTTCTTAAACTGTACAATTTAGTGTGAATAAAAACCTAAATCTCATACAAAACAGCTTCAAAGAACTCCCAAATAATATTGAGGCTGAACAATCAGTTATAGGTTCTATTCTAACTCAAAATGAAATTTTTGATGAGATCTCAGGAATAATTTCAGATAAAAATTTTTTTGATCCACTTCATCAAAGAATATTTGGATCTATACAAAATCTTATTTACAAAGGATTATTGGCAAATCCCATTACTCTTAAAAATTATTTTGAAAACGAAAATGATGATTTAAATGTTCCAGAATATTTAATTAAGATAACGAAATTTTCAACATCATCAAGGCAAGCTATAGAGTACTCTAAGATCATTTACGATATGTTTGTCAGAAGAGAACTTATTAAAATTTCAGAAAATATTATTGATACTGCAAAATTAAATGACATTAATATAAATGGAAAATCCATAATAGAAAATTCAGAAAAAATACTTTATGATCTTGCTGAAAAAGGTTCCTTTAGTTCAAACATAATTAAATTTGATGAAGCTGTGAGACAAACGATCGATATGGCCTCTAACGCATATAAAAATGAGGAGGGTATTGTTGGTGTTCCGACAGGTTTACGGGATCTAGATGACAGATTGGGTGGTTTACATAAATCCGATTTAGTAATTATTGCTGGTAGACCCGCAATGGGTAAAACTGCCTTAGCAACAAATATTGCTTTTAATGCTGCAACAAATATACAAAAAACAAATAAAAAATCTTGTATAGCTTTTTTTTCTCTAGAAATGTCATCTGAGCAATTATCAACTAGAATTTTAGCTGAACAATCACGAATAAAATCAAATGATATTAGAAGAGGTAAAATATCTGAGGAACAATTTGAGCAATTTTTAGAAACATCAAAAAATATTTCTGAATTACCACTGTATATAGACGAAACACCAGCAATCACTATTGCGTCTCTCTCTAATAGAGCAAGAAGAATTAAACGGCTCTATGGCTTAGATATGGTTGTGGTCGATTATATACAATTGATGAGGGCCTCAAATTTTAAAGAAGGACGAGTCCAAGAGATTTCTGAAATCACACAAGGGCTTAAAGCGCTTGCAAAAGAACTTGCTGTACCCGTTTTGGCTCTATCACAATTATCTAGGGCAGTTGAAACTAGGGATGATAAAAGACCGATATTATCAGATCTTAGAGAGTCTGGATCTATTGAACAAGATGCAGACGTTGTAATGTTTGTCTACAGAGAGGGTTACTATCTAAAAAATAAAGAGCCTAGGCCAGCCACAGTCGAACATGCAGAATGGCAAGCCAAAATGAATGAAATTTCGCATTTAGCAGAATTAATTATTGGTAAACAAAGACACGGTCCTACCGGCAAAATCACATTAGAATTTGAGGAAATGTTTACTAAATTTAATGATGCTACAAATAATTAAATATAAGATATATATTTAGTAATGCTTTCAAATATATACCAATCATTAATATTAAAGAATCCACGTATAGTTTTTTTAATTTTAATTTTAGTTACCTCTTTTTTTTTAATTAACACTAAGGATTTTAGGCTAGATGCATCTTCAGAAACTTTACTTATAGAGGGAGACCCAGATTTAGAATACCTTAAGGAAATTAATCAAAGGTATAAATCTAAGGATTTTTTAGTGCTTACTTTTACACCGAAAGAAGCATTAACTTCTGAGAGCTCAATCAACAATATTTTAAGTTTAAAATACAAAATACAAAGTCTTGATTGGGTTCATAGTGTCGTTACAATATTAGATGTACCTTTACTTGAAAGTTCTGACGAACCACTTATGGATCGTATTACAAATTTTAGAACCTTGAAAGATGAAAATATAGATAAAGACCGAGCATTTAGTGAAATTTTAAATAGTCCAGTTTTTAAAAACCTGGTGATAAGCGAAGACGCAACAACCACGGGCATTATAGTTAATTTAAAAAGGAAAAAAGTTTTAGAGTCTTCTGCATTTGATAATGAAAAAGAATTTGAGAAATACAAAGATAAACTAAAATCTGAAAACCATGAAAATATTAAAGAAATAAGAGAGGTAATTGAGTCTTTTAAAGAAGTTGGAAGAATTCATTTAGGAGGTATACCAATGATTGCTGATGACATGATGACATTTATTAAGAAGGATATAGTTGTCTTCGGTATCGGTGTTTTTGCTTTTATTATAATTACTTTGTGGTTTGTTTTTAGAAAAGTTCTTTGGATTACAATTCCAATCTCAAGTTGTTTTTTTGCGGTAATAATAATGATTGGATTTTTAGGTCTAATGAACTGGAAAGTGACAGTCATATCATCAAATTTTATAGCTATGATGTTAATACTTACAATGGCTATGAACATTCACATAAGCACAAGATATATTCAGCTAGCTAAAACTCATTCTGATCTAAATAATTATGAGGTTTTAAAAATCGCAACATCTAAAATGGTTTGGCCTATACTTTACACTGTGTTAACAACAATTTGTGCTTTTCTCTCCTTAATTTTTAGTGGCATTAAACCAATTATTGATTTTGGATGGATGATGACTTTTGGATTGATAACTTCGTTTTTTATCACTTTTACTTTACTTCCTGCATTACTGGGTATTTTTTACTCAAAAGAAATAAATATACATGAAAAATCTTTATCTTTTTTAACAAATCCTCTTTCTAAACTTTCAATTGAAAAAACCAATTTAGTATTTCTCGTTTCAATTTTTTTAATATTTTTTAGTATTTTTGGAATATCAAAGTTGAAGGTCGAAAATAGTTTTATCAATTATTTCAGTAAAGATACCGAAATTTATCAAGGAATGAAATTAATCGACGAAAAACTTGGTGGCACAACACCTTTAGAAATCATTTTAAGGTTTTCTGGAAAAAAAAATGAGGAAACTGTTGGAGATGATGATGAGTTCAAAGACTGGGATGAGGAAGATGGTGATGAAAGTAAATATTGGTTTACAAAAGACAAGATCGACAAAATAAATAAGGTACATAATTATTTAGAAAACACAGAATATGTTGGTAAGGTTCTATCTTTTTCGTCAATTATTCAAGTGGCAACAAAATTAAACAATAATAAAGAGTTGGGTACTTTAGAAATGGGAGTTTTATACAGTAAAATTCCTGAAACTGTTAAAAGCGAAATCATAGATCCCTACATTTCAATTAAAGATGATGAGGCAAGAATAAGTTTAAGAATAAAAGATTCCTCCAAAGATTTGAGAAGAAATGATTTAATTAAAAAAATTAATTTTGATATGCAGAATGAAATTGGTTTAAGTAAAGAGGAATTCAAACTCGGTGGTGTTTTAATTTTATTTAATAATCTTTTACAAAGTTTGTTTAAATCTCAAATATTAACTTTAGGCCTCGTTATGTGTGGTATAATGGCAATGTTCTTGGTTTTATTTAGGAATTTTAAGATTTCTTTAATCGGTGTTATTCCAAATTTCATTGCTGCATTTTCAATTTTAGGCTTAATAGGAATTTTGGGTATCCCACTTGATATGATGACAATAACTATAGCCGCTATAACGATAGGGATCGCTGTTGATAACAGTATTCACTATATCTACCGTTTCCAAGAAGAATATGAAAAAAATAACAACTATGAGGAGTCAATACGATTATGTCACTCTACTGTGGGTGTAGCAATTTTAAACACATCAATTACTATTATCTTTGGTTTTTCAATACTTGTTCTTTCAAATTTCATTCCTACAATTTATTTTGGTGTTTTTACTGGGATTGCAATGTTTTTAGCAATGATACTAGTACTCACTTTATTGCCTAGTTTAATTTTGTACATACAGCCTTTTGAAAAAAGATTAAATGTTTGATCAGTTTTTGAATTTTTTCGATAAATTTCAATTGTTCGACCTTATATATCTTGCCTTAACGATATTATCTTTAATCAAATGTTCCTCTAAAGGTTTTGTTTTAAGTGTTTTGTCAGCTAGTAAGTGGTTATTTTCATACGTTGTTGCTCTTTACTTGTTTCCAAAAGCCAAACCTTTTGTTGAAGGAATTTTGGATAACGAATATGTTTTAGATATTATTCTTGGTTTAAGTATTTTTACAATTGTTTTATTTATTGTACTAATGATTAATAAAGGAATCAGTAAAGCGATAAGTTACTCGGGAATTGGTACTTTAGACAAAATATTTGGATTTTTTTTTGGATTTTTAAGAGCGTATGTTATTTCAGTATGTATTTTTGCAACAATAGACATCGTATATAATCATAATAAGTGGCCAATAAATCTTGACCAATCAATAAGCTTTCCTTATGTTCTCAAGGGAAGCAATTATTTAATAAAAGAATTCCCTAATGAAGAAAATTACCAAGATACTAAAGAAAAAGTTCAAGAACTTTAATCCAAAACTAAAAGAAGAATGTGGTGTTTTTGGTATAAGCGACAATCAAGACGCATCAACACTTTCTACACTTGGTTTACATGCTTTACAACATAGAGGACAAGAGGGTTGTGGAGTCGTAACCTTTGATGGAAAAAAATATCACTCAGAAAAAAGATTTGGATTAGTGGGTGATAATTTTAATAAAGAAGAAGTTTTAAAATCTCTACCTGGTAATTTTGCTATTGCCCATAATAGATATAGCACTACTGGAGGTACAACTTTAAGAAATATTCAACCTTTTTACGCTGACACTAACACAGGAGGAATTGGAGTAGCACATAATGGTAATCTTACAAATGCAATAACTCTAAGAAGAAAACTAGTCGAGGATGGTGCAATTTTTTATACCACGTCTGATACTGAAACAATCGTTCAGTTAATTGCAAGATCAAAAAGAGCAAAAGTTATAGATAAAATTATTGACGCTCTGTTTCAAATTCAAGGAGGTTATGCTCTTGTAATGTTAGCAAGAGATTTGCTTATTGGAGTAAGAGATCCTTTTGGAATAAGACCTTTGGTAATAGGAAAACTTAAAGATTCTTATGTTTTTGCTTCCGAAACTTGTGCATTAGATATTATAGGAGCTAAATATATAAGAGACGTAGAAAATGGTGAAATAGTTTATGTTGAAAATAAAAAACTTATTAGTTTGAAACCGTTTCCATTAAAAAAAATTAGGCCATGTGTTTTTGAATATATCTATTTTTCAAGACCAGATAGTGTTTTAAATGGAAAATGTGCGTATGAGTATAGAAAAAATTTTGGTGTGGAACTTGCAAAAGAAACCAGTATTGATGCTGATTTAGTGGTTCCTGTTCCAGACTCAGGGAATGCTGCAGCTATTGGTTATAGCCAACATGAAAAAATTAATTTTGACCTTGGTTTAATAAGAAATCATTATGTTGGAAGAACTTTTATTGAACCAGCTCAAAAGATAAGAAGTCTTGGAGTTAGATTAAAGTTAAATGCAAATAAATCTACAATCAAAAATAAAAAAATTGTCTTAGTTGATGATTCTTTGGTGAGGGGTACAACCTCGCATAAAATAGTAAAAATGTTATATGACTTTGGGGCAAAAGAAGTGCATGTTAGAATTGCGTCGCCTGAAATTAGATTTCCAGACTTCTATGGTGTTGATACACCCACAAAAAAAGAGCTTTTAGCAGCTAATAAAACTAATGAAGAAATTTGTAAATATATAGATGCAAAATCCCTTAAATTTTTAAGTGTTGATGGTTTGTATAGAGCATTGGGTTATGAAAATAGAAACTCAACGTACCCACAATTAACTGATCATTATTTTACAGGTGATTACCCTGTAAAATTAATTGATGACCTGGGTGATAATAAAGTGACACAGTTGTCTTTATTGAGTACAAAGTCTAATAATTGAGTATGAAAAAAGTAAATTTTACAGAAATGAAAAACGGCTCTAAGGACGAATACCTTTTTCTAGACAAATTAGAAAAAGAATATGTTGGTGAGACAGCTGAAAGAATACTAAATTTTTTATCTAGAATGACCACAACTTTAGAGGGTTACAAGATTACAAGATTAGAGCATTCTCTGCAAAGTGCTACGAGAGCTTTTAGGAATAATGAAAGTGAAGAGATGGTTGTTGCGTGTTTGTTGCATGATATTGGTGATGAGCTAGCTCCTTTAAACCACTCAGAGTATGCAGCTTCTGTATTAAAGCCTTATGTATCTGAAAAAACTCATTGGATAATTGAAAAACATGGTGAATTTCAAATGTATTATTACGCTCATCATCTTGGAGCTGACCGATTTAAAAGAGAAAAATATAAGGGTCACAAGTATTATCAAGATACAATAAATTTTTGTGAAAAATATGATCAATGTTCGTTTGATCCAGAATACAAGAGCATGAGTTTAGAAGAATTTGCACCAATGGTGAAAAGAATATTTGCTAGAAAACCATATTCATTACTTTAAAAAAATTTATTTTCAAAAAAATGTTTGTCAAAAAAGAAGAAATTATTGAATATTTTAAGTCTGGGATAAAAAATACCAAAAATTTTAAAATTGGTGTCGAGCATGAAAAGTTTTTATTCAACAAAAATAACAACAGAAGAATTGACTATTTAAAGATCAAAGAAATGTTTTCAGCCCTTATGGAATTTGGGTGGAATCCTGTTTTTGAGAGAGAAAATATTGTCGCTCTAAGTAAAGGTGGGAGAAATATTACTTTAGAGCCAGGGAATCAAATTGAGTTATCTGGTGATAAGTTAAATAATATGCATGAAGCATGCGCAGAGTCACAAAATTACTTATTTGAACTGAAACAAGTAACCAAAAAATTAAATATAAACATAGTTAGCGCAGGATTTGATCCTATATCAAAATTAAAAGAAATTCCCGATAATCCAAAACAAAGATATAAACTAATGACACAAGATATGCCTTTAGGTGGAGAGTTAAGTTTAGATATGATGTATCGAACATGTGGAACTCAACTTAATATAGATTTCAATTCTGAGGAAGATTTTGTTAAAAAGTTTAAGATAGTTAATTCTATAGTCCCTATTGCAATCTCCCTGTTTGCTAATTCCTCAATTGTGGAAAAAAAAAATAGCAACTATTTATCTTATAGATCTAAAGTTTGGCAAAGTACTTCGAGAGCTGGATTACCCAAATTATTTTTAGAAAATTTAAATTTCGAAAAGTATGCAGACTTTGTAATAAATTTTCCAATATTATTTTTAAAACATAATGATCAGTATATTTCTGGTAGAAAATATATTTTTAAAGATTTTATGGAGGGAAAGATCGACGAAATTGATAATAGACTTCCAACGGTAGAAGATTTAGCAACTCATTTGAGTACAATTTTTACTGAAAATAGACTTAAAAAATATATTGAGATAAGATCTATGGATTCATGTGGCTGGGAATGTTTGTGTGCAGGACCTGCTTTTAACATAGGTATGCTTTACGGAAATTTAGATGAAGTTCACGAATTAGTTTCCAAGTGGGATAAGGACAAAATAATTAATGCTTATTGGGAGGCTCCAAAAAAAGGGTTTAATACACAATTAATGGGTAAAGATCTATATTATTGGTCTTCCATCCTACTTGATTTGTCGAGAAAAGGTTTAGAAAATAGAGATATTTTAAATAAAAAAGGAAATAACGAAACAGTTTTTTTAAACCACTTACAAAAAGTAATTGATAATAAAATAACAAACGCAGATCATATGATTAGCAAATTTTCAAAAAATGAAAATTTAGATGAATTATATGACAAATAAAATTGTTGCTATTCAAGGAGATATTCCTTCCAAGTTAAATCCTGAAACAGATACTAGTATTTTTTTAGCTAATGAAATTCAAAATAAAAGATATAAAATTTTCTATTACGAACCAAAAAATCTTTCAATTATTAATTCAAAAGTGGTGGCTAAAGGATATTTCGTAACTATTAATTATAATAAAAAAAAATTCTATGAAATTTTAGAAAAAAAGACTCTTGAACTTGTAAAATGTAAGTTTATTCTCATTCGTCAAAATCCACCATTTAATCTTGAGTATATCTCAACAACTTATATTTTAGACTCGATAAAAACTAGGGTTAAAATAATAAATGATCCAACATCTATTAGGAGTATTTCAGAAAAGTTATACTCGTCTAGATATCAAAAATATATGCCTAATACTATATTTACTCAAAACATTAATGAAATTAAGGGTTTTTTTAAAAAAAACAAAAAGGTAATCTTAAAACCTATTCATGGTTACAGTGGAAATGATATTCATTTATTAACCTCATTTAAATCAAATCTAATTAAAAGATTTGTTAAAAAAAATGGTCATATTATGTGTCAAAAATTTCTTCCAAAAATAAATAACGGAGACAAAAGAGTTTTTGTTATAAACGGGAAATTATGTGGTGTTATTTCAAGAATTCCAAAAAAAGGATCATTTTTAAGCAATATGAGCAAGGGCGCGAAAGTAATCAACACAAAATTAACTAAAGTAGAAAAGCAAATTTCAAATTTAATTGCTAAAGATTTAAAAAGAGAAAACATTTTTTTTGCTGGAATTGACTTGATCGATCAAAAGCTTAATGGTGATATAAATGTTACATCCCCCACAGGAATAAAAACTTACTATGATCTATCAGGTAAAAATCTAGCAAAAACTTTTTGGAAAGAACTTGGAGCATGAATAGTTTAACTGATCAAAAAAAAGGGTCTTTGATGGCTTTTGTGGCTGTGATGTTTATTACGCCAGACTCTTTATTTATAAGACTATCTAATGTTGAGACTTGGAGTTTGGTTTTTTATAGAGGTATCATACCGTTTGTTTTAGTTTTTATTGGAATGCTTTTAATTTATAAATTAAAATTTTTTAACTTATTAAAATCAAATGGCTATTATGGTTTTGCATATGTTTTAACTTTTTCAGTTACCAATATTGCTTTTGTAGTTTCAATTCAAAATACAAATGTCGCGAATACTTTGATAATGATTGCTACTGCGCCAATGTTATCTGCTATACTTGGCTCATTTTTCCTTAAAGAAAATCCTGATAAAAAAACATGGATAGCAATTTTTATTACCTTTTTTGCTGCATTGTACATTTTTTATGACTCTATTAAGTTAGGGAATTTTTTTGGTGACATTCTAGGTTTTATCGCTGCAATGGGTCTAGCATTAGGCGCTGTTATAATCAGATCAGCAAAAAAATTAAATCTTGTACCCTCGGCAGTAGTTGGAAAGTTAATTATAGCGCTTTTTGCCATGTTTTTTGTAAAAGACTATTCTTTAAATAATAATGATTTTTATATTGTTCCTTTAATGTGTGTAATGTGTGTGGCTATACCATTTGTTCTTGTTACTATAGCACCTAGGTTTATAACAGCAGCAGAGGTAAACTTATTTTTCTTGCTAGAAACTATAATAGGTCCTCTTTGGGTCTGGTTTATTATAAAAGAACAGCCAACACCTGAAACAATGGTAGGAGGCGCTCTAATTGTATTAACGATAGCTACTCACTCTTTCTTAAAATTAAAAAAAACATAAGTTCTTCATAATAATTTCTTGATTTACCCTCAAATCGGAAATAATTAGCTGCCAGTTTATGAATAAAGTATTTAAAAATTCCTGGGCCTTATTTATGGGTATGGGAGCAATCATGTTAGCTTACGGTTATCAGAATGCTCTACTCGGTGTTAGAGCTGTAATTGAGGATTTTAGTTTAGCATCAACAGGGTTTATGATGTCTGGATACTTTGTTGGGTATTTTATAGGTGCTAGAACTATTCCATCTGTAATTTCGGGTGTAGGTCATATCAGGGTATTTGCGGCTTTTGCTTCAGTTGCATCACTAGCGATTTTAGTTCACTCAATTTTTATAAATCCTTTAACCTGGTTTGTATTAAGAGTGATAACTGGATATTCAATGGTATCAATTTATACAATAGCTGAAAGTTGGTTGAATGATAGATCAAGCAATAAAAACAGAGGAAAAGTTTTATCGATTTACATGATAATATTATATGGTTCTATGGGTTTGGGAATGTTTATGTTAAATTTTAGTAGTCCCGAAAAATTTCAACCATTCATTTTAATTTCTGTTCTAATGTCTGCAGCACTTTTGCCAATTCTATTAACAAAAAGAAAGCCTCCTCAATTTAAAAAAATTCAAAGTATGAGTCTTAAAGATCTATATGACTCTTCACCATTAGGAATGGTTAGTGCGGTTTTATACGGAATTGTTCAATCAGCTTTATTTACTTTATTGGCAGTTTACGCAGCCGCGATGAATTTTAGTATTTTTGACATATCGCTTGTAACTTTTCTATTAGCCATTTCTGGAGCTGTATCTCAATATCCTGTAGGTTACATATCTGACAAATTTGATAGAAGAAAAGTAATAATTTACTCTACTTTTGGAGCTGCAATTTTTGCTTTTCTAGCAATTTTCTCTGTGGGAACTATGTATCTTCCTGAAGGATTGGGAAGTTCTAAATTGTGGTTTTATATTTTTTTAGTTTTATTTTCAGTTTGTAGTTTGCCAATGTTCTCCTTAATTTTAGCGCATACAAATGATTTTATTACTAGAGACAAGTTTGTTGCTGCGGGAGCTGGACTACAATTTGCATTTGGTTTAGGTGCAATAAGTGGACCATTTTTATGCTCTTTATTAATGGGCTTAGTAGGAAACAATGGATTTTTTGTCTTTTTGATTTTTTTTCACTGTGTTATTGGTTTTTATGGAATTCATAGAATGAAAGTGAGGCCCTCTGAAGATAATCCAGATTCACAATTTGTTGCGGTTCCAACTACAATAACTCCTGTTGGTCTTGAGCTTAACCCGTCAGCAGAGCCTATTGAAGAACCTGAAAAGATAAAATAAAGATTCTATTAAAAGTTGTAACTCAAATTAAACAATAAAGAAAATTTATTCTTGTTGAATTTAATTTTATTTGTTTAAATACATTCAAAAAAAAATGCCTAAAAAAAAAAAGAAAAAAAAAATTGAGCATGGTGCGTTTACAAAACTCGCAAGTTTTACTTCTAGTGCTATAAAAGGGTACAAACATAATCAAAAGCTAAAGCAACAACAGCTAGAAAAAGATTTAAAAAAGCAAGAATTTAGTAAACTTAATTTAGAAAAAAAAGAATTACGAGCTAAAGAAGAAAACTTTAAGAAACAAGAAGAAAAATTGCAGATAAAACTAGAAAATTTAAAGCTTAAAGAAAGAGAATTAGAATTTAAAGACAATGAATTAAAAACCAAAGAAAATTCATTAAAAGAAAAAGAGTTAAATTTAAAGTTTAAAGGGGAAGAACAAAAAAATAAAGAATTAGATCTAAAAAAAAGAGATAAAGAGCTTCAAATTAGATCTGAGGAACAAAATCGTAAAGATGTTGATTTAAAAGTAAGAGAAGATGAACAAAGGCAAAAAGAATTAAAAGAGACGAGACGAAAAAGAAGAGAACAAAAGTTAAGAGATGAAAAAGAACAAGAGAAAAGAAATCTTGAAGCACTTAAATTGAGAGAATGGGAAGAAAAATTTGATCAAGAACAAAGAGCTAGAGAAGAACAAGAAAAATTAAAAGAGGAAAAATTAAGAATGAGAGATAACTTTAGAAAAAATAAAGATGTAAAGTATTCTGATAATAATGATGAAGTCACTAATAATAGTGATGAAGTCAATCAACAATTAGAGGCTCTCGACGTTGAAAATTCTTCTAAAAATTAACTATTGTTTTGGAAAGTAATCTTTTAGATCCCCTTCCCTATATACATCTGCAGTGCAACAGTGAAGACCTCCACCAAAAGCGTATGCATCTCTCATCTCCACTGGAACAACTTCAAGACCTAACTTATCCAATTGCTCTGCTTGATAAATTTCGCTCTTTTCTACGCAAACTGTTTTTGGATCTAAGACGAGAACATTCATTGAAAGCCAAACTGAGGAATAACATAATGGAGGTGGAGAATTATGAGCTGGTTGAGCGGAGTCTAGTATTTTCCATCCATTATCTTCAAAAAGTTTCCGCTGTGAAGTCGGCAGCTTTCTCTGAGGATTATTTATAATTATACCTTCTGTAACAGGGGTAAAAGTTGCATCGATATGAATTGGATATGGATCCCCTGGAAAATTTACTGCGTGTACTCTATGATTTTTAAAATGTCTTCTTAACCAATCAATTCCACTTAAGTTTGTAGTAAAACCATGTTGAACTATCAAATCCTTACCAAATCTTAATATATCTGCGGCATCAAATAATGGTTCCTCTTCTGTAGTAACAAAAAATTTTTTTTCTGTCCACTCCAGTCTTTTTTTTACGTCAATCTTATCAGACAAATAATCTTTTCTATAATCTGCATCTGTAAGCCGAGGTTTTGGAGCTGACTCATGTCTCATATTTTTATCTTGATCATAATATTTTTTAAGTAATGGTCTATAGTTTAAATATTCAAACCATCTACATCTATAACTCATTGTGGCCTCTAACATTTCATTTCCAACTGTTAAAATTATATCTCTTGCAGGCATACAACCAAACATACTTTCAACTTCCCAATCGGGTGTAGAAACTTTTTGATTATGATTTAAAGGTACGGGTCTATCAACTTTGATACCTCTTTTTTCAAGCAAGGAAGCAAAATCATTTAAAAGTTGATTAGCTTTATCGACAGTATCTTTAGTCCGAGGTCCATGTTTGCCTTTCATACCTGAGTCTTCGGGAACTTTTGCATCTAAAGCTGGCTCTGGCGCTGGTATACAGCAATTGTCTGCTTTTCCAACAATCACATGCTTAAGCGGATCCCACTCATTCCAACTATTAACAATTTTTTTATTCGTCATTTAGTTTAACGCAATAAATCTTCTATTGTTTTTTATAATTAAACTATAATAAATTATTGAGATAAAAATTAAAAAGCCGCCGATAATAGTATTATTAGTAGGAACTTCATTAATTCCAAGTATTGGTAACCAAACCCAAAAAATTCCACCAATCACTTCTGTCAATGACAACAGTGTAAGTTCAGCAGCTGGTATCATTCTAGAACCGAGTGAATAAAGAATTAGTCCTATACAAACTAATGTACCATGGACTGAAAACAAACCTTGATTACGACTTGTTGAAAGTAAATTACTGTCAGTCTCAACCAATATTACAATAGATACTATTGCACAAATCAAACCTGCGATTGCAACTGTTGTAAATTTTGGAGTTTCGGGTCTCCATCTAAGAGATACTGAAAAAACTGAAAAACCTAATGCTGATAGAATTCCAAACAGAAGACCAAAAAATGAACCTTTGTTAGTATTACCGAAAGCTATAATTATTATACCAATAGCGGCAATAATTATTGCTATCCAAACATTTAGTGAAATTCTTTCTTTTAAAAATAAGAAACCTAAAAATGCGGTAATGAAGGGCATGGCCGCCAAACACAATAAAGTGATTGCAGCTGATGTATTTGTTATTGACCAAATAAATGTGATCATAGCAATACCCAGTCCAGTACTCCCAATTAAACCTGATATTCCAACTTTTTTATAATTTTTATAAAATGACAATCCTTCTTCAAAAAATAAGTATAAATTGAGTATTAAGAAAATTGTAACACCTCTTCCTAGAAGATATTGCCATGGAACTAATTCTGGTTGATCAATATGTCTTACAACTAAGGGTCCAAAAGACCACAGAATACCAGCTAACAGAACTACGGGGATAGCTACTTTCTCATTTCTTAGCTCTAACATTTCAAATTAATATTATTATTCTTTATCTTTAACAACAAAAATCTATATCAATTTTTGTCCGAATTGAGTTGGATAACTTATCAACTAGCAAATTTAAGCCAATTTCATATACTATAAAAATGGACCTTAAAATTTTAAGACTTGCATCTGATACTAAATCTCAAAAAAAAATATCAGATTTTACGCATAATTCTAAAGCTAAAAATCCCCTATGCGGGGATGAGATTCAGTTATTTTTTAAGATAAATAAAGGAAAAATTAATGGTATTTCCTATCAAGGTAAAAATTGTGTTTACTGCCAAGCTTCTGCAAATTTATTATCAAGTAATTCAAATGGAAAAAAAGTTGAGGAAATGATTGAGGTTTGTGATTGTGCTAACGAATTTTTTAAAAACAAAAGTGATTTACCCAAGAATTTAAAAAAGTATAAGGAAATAATAAGCTCAAAAAATATTAGCAGAAAAGAATGTATACTTTTACCTTTCAATGCTTTAAAGAAAGGCCTAATTAATGGAAAATAAAAAAATAATCAACAATTCCATAGCAGGTCTTTTTTCAGCTATTACAATCGGTGTATTAACATTATTAACTTATAAGACTGATTTTGGACTGTTTCTAGTTGCTTCGTTTGGTTCGACAATGGTACTATTATATGGATATCCTGAAAGCCCTTTCGCACATCCCAAAAATATTTTTTTTGGTCATCTAGTAACTGCTTCTGTAGGAGTAATTACTTTAACATTTATTCCTTTACCAGAATACATTTTAATTCCCCTAGCAGTTGGTCTTGGAGTTTTTTTTATGATTATGTTAAACGTCACTCATCCACCAGCTGGAGGTAATCCGATAATTGTTATCATAGGTTCTGCCTCATTTGATTACTTGTTAAGCCCTGTCATCACTGGCTCTGTAATTATTATAATTTTTGGGGTTGTATTAAACAAATTAATACTCAAAAAAAACTATCCAAAATAAACACTATTTATTTGCTAGACGCTTAATTATTGTGCTACAGTCTGCTTTGAGAATTCAAGACAATTACTTTTGTAAATTAATAGGAGAACAAAATGAAAATTTTATGTATTTTATATGACGATCCAAAAGGTGGAATGCCAAAATCTTATCCGTTAAGCGACTTGCCAAAACTTGAAAAATATCCTGATGGAATGACTTTACCTTCTCCTAAAGGAAGAGATTTTACACCTGGTCAATTACTTGGATGTGTATCAGGAGAATTAGGACTTAGAAAATTTTTAGAGAGCAATGGTCACGAATTTATTGTTACTAATAGTAAAGATGGTGATGGTTGTGAAGCAGACAAACACATTGTTGATGCAGATATCGTCATTTCTCAACCATTTTTTCCATATTATTTAACTAAGGAGAGAATAGCAAAAGCAAAAAATTTAAAGATGGCAATCACTGCTGGTATAGGATCTGATCACGTAGACTTGCAGGCAGCAATGGATAATAAAATTGATGTTGTTGAAGTTACTTTTTGTAACTCAAGATCTGTGGCTGAGCATATTGTAATGATGATTGTGTCAATGGTTAGAGATTATCATAATCAACACAGAATTGTTAATGAAGGTGGGTGGAATATAGCTGATGCTGTTCACAGGAGTTATGACGTTGAAGGAATGCATATTGGAACAGTTGCTGCAGGAAGAATTGGTCTTGATGCTTTAAGAAAAATGAAGCCTTTCGATGTACATTTGCACTATTTTGACAGACATAGATTGCCAGAAAGTGTGGAAAAGGAATTAAATCTCACTTTTCATGAGTCTGTAGAGTCTATGGTGAAGGTTTGTGATGTTGTAACTATTAACTGTCCACTTCATCCCGAAACTGAAAACTTATTTAATAAAGACATGATTAGCAAAATGAAAAAAGGTGCTTACATAGTAAACACTGCCAGAGGAAAAATTTGTAATAAAGACGATATAGCTGCTGCATTGGAATCTGGTCAATTAAGTGGATATGCTGGAGATGTGTGGTTCCCACAACCCGCTCCAAACGACCATGTTTGGAGATCAATGTCTAATCACGGAATGACTCCACACACATCAGGAACATCGCTTTCTGCTCAAGCAAGATATGCAGATGGTGTAAGAGAAATATTAGAATGCTTCTTCGATAAAAAACCTATTAGAGATCAATATCTTATTGTAAAAGATGGTCAACTGGCTGGAATGGGTGCACACTCTTACAGTAAAGGTTCAGCAACAAGTGGTTCTGAGGAGGCCGCAAAATACAAGAAAAAATAAAAATTGAGAATAAAGAAATTTTTAAGACCTTTTATTTTAACTTATCTTTTCTTAAGTGTTGCTATAGGTTTTTACCCAACTTTTGATTTTTACTCTTTTAAGGGTCAATCAATTATAATTGCTGTTTCAATCTTTAATGGAGTTTTGGGTCTGTATGTAAAGAAAATAGGAAAAGATGAATAAAGAAAAAACAATTGGATGGAATTTTGATAACTCATATTCAAATTTACCAAAATCTTTTATTTATGAAATCTCTCCTGTTCCAGTAAAACGTCCAGAGTTAGTAATTTTTAATCATGATCTAGCTGATCAAATGGGTTTGAATTTTTCTAATGTAGATAATGAACAGCTAGCAAAAATGTTTTCTGGAAATTTGCTCCCAAAGGGATCTAAATCTTTAGCTCAAGCATATGCGGGTCATCAGTTTGGTCATTTTACAATGTTGGGTGATGGTCGGGCAGTTTTACTAGGAGAACATGTATCTAAGAGTAATCAAAGACTTGATATTCAGTTTAAGGGTTCAGGTCAAACACCTTTTTCAAGAAACGGAGATGGAAGAGCAGCATTAGGTCCAATGTTAAGAGAATATTTAATTAGTGAAGCTATGTATTCTTTAAATATACCGACGACAAGAAGTTTGGCAGTTGTGAAAACTGGAGAAAATGTGATTAGAGAAAAACCATTACAGGGCGCAATATTAACAAGGGTTGCATCAAGTCATATTAGAGTTGGAACATTTCAATTTATCAGAACAAGAGAAAAATTAAATGAGCTTAATATTTTGGTAGACTATACCATTACAAGACATTATCCTGAAATATCTAAATCAAAAAATAAAGCATACGACTTACTCATCAAATTAATTGATAAACAGATTGAATTAGTAGTCAATTGGATGCGTGTTGGATTTGTTCATGGAGTAATGAATACTGATAACATGGCAATCTCAGGTGAAACAATAGATTATGGCCCGTGTGCTTTTATGGATAGTTATAATCTGGGTACTTGTTTCAGTTCTATTGATCATATGGGAAGATATGCATATGGAAACCAGCCGGCTATTGTAAAATGGAATTTGGCTAGATTTGCTGAATGTTTATTGACTTTAATTAATCCAAAAAAAGATGAGGCGGTTAAAATTGCGACAGAAATAATTGATAAATTTGACGAACAATATGAGGAAAAATGGTTTTTAATGATGAAAAACAAATTAGGTTTGATTGGCAACGATAGAGAAGATAAGTTGTTAATATTTAATTTATTGGAGTTGATGAACGACCAAAAGTTGGACTACACAAACACTTTTTGTTTTTTAATGAACCAAGAAATAGATGATAATAAGAATTATCAGAATAAAAAATTTGATAATTGGAAGATGAAATGGCAGAAAAGATTGACTAAAGATAGTAAAAAGTTAATGAAAATTAATAATCCTGTAATAATTCCTCGAAATCATAATGTTGAAAATGTTTTAAAATCAGCGGAAGAAAATGACCTTTCACCTTTTAAAAATTTTCTAAAAGCTTTGAAAAATCCATACACAAATCAAAAGATTTTAACTAAATATCTTTCACCAGGCAAAAAAACAGGTGAAAAATATCAAACATTTTGCGGAACTTAATTTGTGATTTTTTAATAGAATACTATTTATCTATTTATATGCAATTACATTCAAACTAATAGGCTCGCCATATGGTGCATAATCGCTGGTGTCTTCAAAAAGTGAAAAAGTCTTAACTCTTTCAATATTTTTAAAACCTGCACTAGTAAGGTAACCCCTGAGAAAAAAATTGTTCCAGCCAAAATAGTGAAAATCATATTTATCTGTTTGTCCACCAAACATCATTCTCATTATATGAAATCTCGCTTTACCCTCCTTAATGCTGAGAAACAATCTGCATAAAATATCCATATCAGGAACAGAAACATAAAATTTTCCATTATCTTTTAATACTCTATAAATTCCCTTAAAAGTTTCTGTTACCTGCCTCTGAGGTACATGTTCTATGATATGACTTGCATAAATTTCCTCTATAGAGTTATCATCAAATTGACTCAAATC
Organism: uncultured Pelagibacteraceae bacterium; assembly: GCA_902535745.1. GTDB lineage: Bacteria > Pseudomonadota > Alphaproteobacteria > Pelagibacterales > Pelagibacteraceae > Pelagibacter. The sequence goes on along the minus strand of CACAUR010000004.1, from coordinate 61,182 downwards.
AGTGATATCTCCAAAAAAATCAATTTCATTTTTATTCGGACTAAATCCTGCTTCGCCTCCACTTTGAATATTCATTATCTTCCAACCTTCTTTTTTTTCCATTCCACCAATGTTAAGTTTCATATTTTACTACCTTCCAATAAAGAAATTTAAAAATAAATTTAAAGAACATATGGTTCTTGCCTTGCTTTTTTTCCTAAAACTCTTTCTACTGCCATATTGGAAATATCGATAGACTGATATGCTCCAGTTGTAATTAATTCTGTTAAAGCTCTACCTATCCCAGGAGCTTGCATTAGTCCTCTGCCTGTAAAACCAGTTGCCAGATAAACATTTTCAAATTTTGGATGCTTTCCTACAACTGCATTGTTATCTAATCTATTGCAATCATAGTATCCTGCCCAACCGCCTGTCAGTTTCAATTCTTCAAATATAGGAACTCTCTTGGCAAGACCAGGCCAAACTAATTCTTCAAAGTCATCCCAAGCAGGTTCAAGATCTTTTGCATCAAAAATAGATTTTGGAGACCCAGCTAAATATTCTTTGCCCTCCGGTCTCCAGTAAACGCCTGTGGTCAAATCACCTGTTAAAGGCATCTCTGGAATATGTTTAGGACACTTCACTCTAAAGACAGTATGTTTCTGTGGCTCAACCGGAATATCTTCTAATAATTCTTTTGTCCAACACCCAGCAGCTGATACAATAGTTTTAGCCTTAATCTCTGATAAAGATTTTACTTCGCCTTTCACGAACTCAGCACCTAGCTCAATAGCTTTACTTTTTAGTGCTCCGTGAAACATAAATGGATCAATCCAGCCTTCACTTTTATTATCTGTAAATGTTGCTGTTTCAATGCCTTCACTATTTATGTAAGGAAAGTATTGTTTTAGATCAGAGCCTCTTATATTTTTTGTTCCTGCGTCACATGCTTTATGATTTTCAAGAGCTTTATACTGTTCTTCAGCATGTTCTGTTCCAAACATAAGCAAATATCCGTTTGGCACCATACTAGCAGTAGGTTTAGGATTTTTTTTTGTTTTTAAAAGCTCCGGTATTTGAAAAATAAATTCTCTAGCGAACTTTCCTAAAAGTATATTTTCTATTTGAAAAAATTGTCTTCTAAAGCCACCTAATGACAGGGGGAAAGATGCAGTTCTATAAGTTGGATCCCTTTCAATTACTTTTACTTTTCTGCCTTCTTTTGAAAGAAAATAAGCTGTTGCAGCTCCTATTATACCACCACCAACTATAACAACATCATCCATATTAATTTAATATTAACAAACTAAAATTTAGAATTAATGCATAACAACTCCAAAGTAAATAAGGAATCATTAAATAATAACTTACTTTGTTTATATCTTTATATTTTAAAATTAAGACTATTATGAAAAAAATAATTACTAATAAATTTATAAGAGCAAAAAGAATATTGTGAAAAACAAAAAAAACTATACTCCAAGTTGTATTAAAGCATAGATGGATAAAATAAATTAACACAAGGTTTATATTTTTATAATTTTTATGCCACGCTGCCCATATTGCAATACTCATGAACAAATATAACGTAGTCCATACTGGAGCAAAGACCCAATCTGGTGGTGTTAGAAACGATTTATTTAAACTTGAGTACCATGGTTCTTTGTAAGAAATTGTCGCTATACTGCCGATAAAAGACGCTGAATATGTAACTATTGCAAATAGAAGAAAAGATATAAATTTATTTTTAAGCATAATCATACTATACATCAATCTTATATGAATAATAAAACAATTTGGATTACAGGAGCTAGCAGTGGTATAGGAAAATCCTTAGCATTAAAATTTGCTAAAGAAGGCTGGAAAGTTGCTATTTCCGCAAGAAGAGAAAATTTATTAGATGAAATATCTAAATCAAATGAGAATATTATTGCTTTTACTCTAGACGTTACCGACAACGAAAAATGTAAAAGTGTATTCTCGCAAGTAAAAGAAAAGCTTGGAGAAGTTGATATATCTGTTTTCTGTACAGGGATTCACGATCCAAAATCTGAAAAAACATTAAATCTTGAAAAAGTAAGAAAAATAATGGAAGTAAATTTTTTTGGGACAGTGAATTCTATAAATGCAGTTTATGAATATTACAAAAACAAAAAATCAGGGCAAATATCTATAGTATCATCTGTGGCAGGTTATAGAGGTCTTCCAGCAGCGGGAGCTTATTGTGCATCTAAATCAGCTTTATCAAGTTTTGCTGAAAGTTTATATTTTGACCTTAAAAGAAGTAATGTCAGAGTATCGCTTGTAAGTCCTGGATTTATAAAAACTCCAATGACCGATCAAAATGATTTTCCAATGCCGATGATAAAATCACCTGAGTTTGCCGCAGAACAAATGTTTAAGGGACTTACAAAAAGTAAGGGTTTTGAAATTCATTTTCCTAAATCTTTCACAACAATTATGAAAGTTCTTAAGGTACTTCCAAATGGTTTATATTTTAAGATTCTTGAAAAAGGGATGAAGCGAATTAAAGATTAGTCTCTCATAAAAAATACAGTAAGTTCCCCAACTTTAAATCCAAATTTAGTAAGCGTTGCACGATTAATTGCAACTTTTTCGTCTTGTTTGAATATCCAGTCATCAAATGAGATTTTGATATTTTTATTTTTAAAAGGCACCATTAAATCGTATTTAAATTTAAATGCAGATCCGTATTGAACACCTGAAGCCTCTCCAACTACATCCGGAGCAGTCCCGACATAATTGTTGTCATCAATTTTTTTTATTTTCCATGTTCTCTTTTGTTTTTCACCATCAGTCCAGTAAAAATCTTCATCTAAAGTGATGACATTATCTTTAAAGGATCCAACTAAGTCTGCTTTAAATTGTCTTGTAACTTTGCCGCCTCGGTCTTGTAAAATTCCCCATGCTTTAACTTTCCCATCAAAATATTCTTCAATTAAAAGGCTCGGTTTTGTATTTTTAAAATCCTCTGGTTTCATATTATTAGAACAGCTTGTAACTAAAGCTAAAGTAATTATCAACAAAATTGAATTTACTATTTTCATTTTTATCATGCTTTATTAGTTAAAGAAAATTGAATTAAATCAATATTTTTAGATTTAAATCCTGCTTCACAATAAGATAAATAGAAATTCCACATTCTTTTAAAAGTATTATCAAAACCTTGATCTGAAATTTCTTCCCATCTTTCTGAAAACTTGTCTCTCCAAATTTTCAGCGTATTGCTGTAGTGTAAACCATAAGAATTGCATTGATCAAAATTTAATCCAGTTTTTTCTACATAATCTAATATTGACTTCTTAGATGGCAAAAAGCCTCCAGGGAAAATATATTTTTGAATGAAATCTTCTTTCCTTTTGTATCTATTATACAAGTTATCGTCTATTGTGATTGCTTGAATTGCAGCTTTGCCACCAGGTACCAAATTTTTCTTAATTGTTTGAAAGTAATTTTTTAGATAATCTTTACCTACAGCTTCTATCATCTCTATTGAAGCTATAGAATTATAATTTTGTTTTACATCTCTATAATCTTTCATTTGAATATTAATTTTTTCATTAAGACCAGCATCATGAATACGCTTTTTGGCAAATTCATATTGTTTTTTTGATATTGTAATACAATCAAGATTAACATCATGGTTTTTTCCGATATATTCTGCAAATCCTCCCCAGCCACATCCAATTTCTAGTAGTTTGTCTCCTGACTTTGGCTTAAGTAGATTTGAAAGTTTTTTATATTTATTTATTTGCGCTTCGTATAAATTTGATTTCTCACTTTCAAAAATTGCACTCGAATAAGTTAGTGTATCATCAAGCCATAAGGAAAAGAATTCATTACCAAGATCATAGTGTTTTGAAATATGTTCTTTGCTTTTTGTTTTAGTATTCCGATTAATGAATTTTTTGAAATAATTTAAATATGTCAAATCTAGTATTCCAGAGAATTTATGAACTAGTTTTATATTCTTAGCACTTAATTCAATTAACTTAGATAAATCATTTGTTTCAAAATCTCCTCTCATATAAGACTCTGCTAAACCGACACTACCTTTTGAAATTATATTTTTTGAAAAATCTGGCTTATTAATTTTAATGCTTACCTCTAAATTACCGTCATTTCCAAACTGCAATTTTTTGTTTTGGAAAGTTATAACATTTAGCTTACCGTGCTTTATTAACTTTAAACCAGAAAAGACAATCTTGTCTGAGATCTTATTTATCATTAGTTTTCAAAGGTCGTATTATTTTTTATTTTAATTTTTTTTTTTACCAACTTAACGCCTTTGATCCACAATTTTAATGCTTCAAAATGTATGGCTGAAATGACTTTAAAACTCATTAGAGGGTGTTTTAAATAGCAAAACAATAAGTTTTTTAAGGTTAAATCATGCCTCTTTCCATCCTGGGATGCAAACAGAAGCTTACCTTCCTTATCTCTTTGATCAATGATTACAGATAATTTTTCATTAGGTAATAATACTTTAAAGAAATATTCTGATTGAAGGTCCATGAAGGGAGATACGAAAAACTTCTTTTTGCAATCATTTTTAATTTGTGGGGTTGAATTTTTAATTTCAAATATATAGGTGTGTTGTTCTCCAAATGTATTTTTTACCTCATAAAAAATTGCAATTGGTTCACCAGTTCTATTATAAATAAAAAAAATGCTTAGTGGATTGAAAACATATCCAAAAATTCTAGGGTAACAAAGTATTTTAATCTTAATATCTTCTGAAGTAATTCCTTTTTCTTTTAATTTTTTTCCCACCCATATTCCTAAATCAGAACCATCTCTCTCACCATGGTCCTTATCAAAAAAACTTAGAACATTGAATTTATTGTAAGAAAAAAATGGAATTTTTTTATTTATAAGTCTTATTTCGCTAAGATCGATTAGTAAAGAGAATACACTGTATTTAAAAAAATGTTCTTTTGGTTTGAATCTTTTATGAATGACTTCACCCGAATATATAAACGAATTTTCAATCATTAATGAATTTAAGCATATTTAATGTTGATTTAATACCATCTTCATGAAAACCATAACCATGATAACTTCCACAGAACAATATATTTTGTTTATTTTGTAATAAATCTAATTTTTTTTGATTTTTTAAAGTATCATGATCATAATACGGATGACTAAATTGAATTTTATCAACAATGAGTTTTTCATCAATATTGAAATGAGGATTTAAAGTTAAAAAGATATTTTTCTCTATATTTAAATTCTGTAATAAATTTAACCAGTAAGTAACTGAACTATCATTATTTTCTGATACAAAAGTATTCCATGCGCTCCAATTAATCTTTTTTTTTGGCATAACAGTTTCATCAAAATGAATTACTGCTAAGTTTTTCTTGTATTTAAAGTTACTCAAAATACTTTTTTCATCATCAGAGGGCTCATCGATGATAGATAAAGCTTCATCTGCATGCGTAGCAATCACAACTTTATCGTATTCAAAATATTCGCTTTCCCCTCCATAAAAGACACGTGCAGAGTTACCAGATCTTGTAACTTTATTAATTTTATAATTTTTAAAGTGCTCTCCACTAATTTTTTTTATTACTTCGTTTACATATTCAATACTTCTATTTTTCACAGTGTACCATTGAGGTCTGTTATTTAACTTGAATAATCCATGATTTTGAAAAAACTTTAAAAAAAACTTAATAGGCATATTTTTTGCGTTATCGGGTGGCATTGACCATATAGCTGATACCATTGGTAAAATATGATAATTGATAAAAAAATCTGACATTTTTTCTTTTTGAAGAAATGATCCAAGATTTAAATTTTCATCTATATCATTCAGTTTAGAGCTCTTGTTATAAAACTTTATAATCTCATAAAACATTTTTAGGAAATTAAGATCAAATAAATTTTTTTTATAAGAAAATAAACCTCGGACTCCTTTGCCGCTGTATTCTAAATTCTTTTCTTCTACCAAAAATGATAAGCTCATATTGCTTTTTTCTATCTCTACGCCAATTTCATTGAAAAAGTTAATTAAGTTTGGATAAGTATGTTTGTTAAAAACAATAAATCCAATATCTGCACGAATTTTTTTTTTACTTTGATTATCTGTTAAAATATCTAAAGTGTGGGAATGACCACCAAAACGATCTTCTTTTTCGAAAAGATCAACTTTGTGTTTTTTTGATAAAAAATATGCTGCACTTAATCCAGAAATTCCTGACCCAATTACAGCAATTTTCATTAAACTTTAAGCTGCATCTTCTTTAAATTCGTCAATACTTGGACAAGTGCAGAATATATTTTTATCTCCGTAAACATTATCAACTCTAGCAACAGGAGGCCAAAATTTATTTGTTTTTAAATATTTAGATGGATAAGCTGCTTCTTCTCTTGAGTATTTGTGTTTCCATTCGTCAGAAGACAGTTCAAGATCAGTATGAGGTGCGTTCTTAATTGGATTATCTGCTTTATCAAACTCGCCGGACTTAATCTTATCGATTTCTTTCTTAATCTTAATTAAAGTTTCGCAAAATCTGTCTATTTCTGTAAGGCTTTCACTTTCAGTTGGTTCTATCATCATTGTGCCAGCAACAGGCCAGGACATAGTTGGTGCATGAAAACCATAATCAATTAATCTTTTCGCAATATCTTCTTCCGTTATTCCTGTTTCTGATTTAATTTTTCTAATATCAATAATACATTCGTGTGCCACATTGCCATTTGACCCTTTGTACAAAATCGGAAAGTGATCTTTTAATCTATGAGCTATATAATTTGCATTCAATATTGCAACTTGGGTAGCAAGCTTTAATCCAGTTGATCCCATCATTTTAATATACATCCAAGAAATTGATAAAATGCTTGAACTTCCCCAAGGGGCTGCAGAAACTGCTCCAATTCCAGAAGTTGGCCCACAATCTTTTATTACTGGGTGGTTGGGCAAGTAAACTTGTAAATGTCTTTTACAAGCAATTGGTCCCATTCCAGGTCCTCCCCCACCATGAGGAATACAAAACGTTTTATGTAAATTAATATGACAAACGTCTGGACCAAAATTTCCTGGTTTAGCAATTCCCACTAATGCATTTAGATTTGCACCATCCATATAAACCTGACCACCATGTTTATGAACTAACTCACAAATATCTGATATTTTTTCTTCGAAAACTCCATGAGTGGATGGGTAAGTTACCATTAATGCCCCAAGGTTTTCAGAATGTTGCTCTGCTTTTTTCTTTAAGTCATTGAAATCAACATTTCCTTCTTTATCACAATTAACAACAACAACTTTCATTCCAGTCATTTGTGCACTTGCCGGATTAGTACCATGTGCTGAACTTGGAATTAAACATATATTTCTATTGGCCTCATCCCTATCTAAATGATACTTTCGTATAACCATTAATCCCGCATATTCACCTTGAGCACCTGCATTAGGTTGAAGAGAAACACCCGAGAAACCAGTTATGGAACGCAACCAATTTTTTAGATCAGTAAATAGATCTCTGAATCCCTCCATTTGTTCAATTGGGACAAATGGATGAGGTTCTGCAAACTCTTTCCATGAAATTGGGATCATCTCAGCGGCAGCATTTAGCTTCATTGTGCATGAACCAAGTGCAATCATTGTTCTATTCAATGCTATATCTTTATCTTCTAATCTTTTTAAGTATCTCAACATTTCAGTTTCAGAATGGTATGAGTTGAAAACTGGATGTTCTAAATATTTTGAGTTTCTCAATAAGTTTTTTGGAAGATTGGGTAAACTTACTGAAGGATCCTCTTTTTTAATTGATTCTGCTGCGTTAAAAATTTTTAACAGTTGATTTACTCTATAAACATTCTTTCTTTCATCAAAAGAAACTGCAAGCATTTCAGAATTTACTTTACGTATATTAACTTTTTGATTTAAAGCATTTTTATAAATTTGATCAGTTTTTTCTTTAGTAATGATTGTGACAGTATCAAAAAAATAATTAGAATAAAGTTCATATCCAGACTGTTTTATTTTATCGGCAAAACTTTTTGCTAATTGTGAGACTCTTTCAGAAATATTCTTAATTCCATCTGGGCCGTGATAAATAGAATAAGCTGCTGATACAATTGCTAATAGAGCTTGGGCGGTGCAAATGTTGCTTGTCGCCTTGTCTCTTCTGATATGTTGCTCTCTAGTTTGCAAGGACAATCTATATGCCTTGTTACCGTGTCTATCAACTGACACACCGACAATTCTTCCTGGCATTGATCTTTTGTACTCATCTTTTGTTGCAAAAAAAGCTGCGTGTGGACCTCCATATCCCATTGGGATACCAAATCTTTGTGAGCTTCCAACTGCTATGTCAGCACCGAGTTCTCTTGGTGTTTTTAATTTTGCTAATGCTAACAAATCACAAGCTAATACAGCCTTACCATTCTTTTTATGAATTTTGCTAATTGCTTCACTTGGGTCTTTAATGTCTCCTAAAGTTCCAGGATATTGTAAAATTCCACAAACTAAATCTTCTTTTAACTGGTCTAGAACCTCATCTTCTTTACCAACCAATACTTTTAAACCCAACGGATCAGCTCTAGTTTGAATTACATTTATTGTTTGAGGATGACAATCCTCAGATACAAAAACTAAATTACTATCTTTTTTGTTCAATCTGTGACTTAAGCCCATAGCCTCCGCTGCTGCTGTACCCTCATCTAATAAAGAGGCATTAGCTATATCCATTCCAGTAAAATCAACAATCATTTGTTGAAAATTTAATAACATCTCAAGTCTTCCTTGAGCTACTTCTGGCTGATAAGGCGTGTATGAAGTATACCAACCTGGATTTTCTAATATATTTCTTAAAATTACATAAGGTGTATAAGTTCCATAATAACCCATACCAATAAAATTTGAGTAAACTTGATTTTTTTTTGATATTGCTCTTAATTTTCTCAAAGCTTCATATTCTGAATTTGACTCACCAATATTTAATTCACCTGTAAACTTTATTTTTTTTGGTACTGTGCTGTCAATTAAATCATCTAGTGATTTATAATTTAATTCTTTTAACATTTTTGATTGATCTTCTTTAGAAGGTCCAATGTGTCTCTTTAAAAAATCTTTTTCTGAATTTGGTAACATTATGCTGATGTCTCCTTTGCAAATTTATCGTACTCTTCTTTATTCATAAGAGTATCGAGTTCTGATTTATCTTTTAACTTTAATTTAAAAAACCACGCTCCTCCCTCTGGATCAGCATTGATTTTTGATGGATCGTCAACAATTGATTGATTAATTTCTACAACTTCACCACTTACTGGAGTATATACATCGCTAGCAGCTTTTGTGGACTCTACCACCCCCGCAGTTCCATCTTTTTCAACATTAGATCCTTTCTCAGGTAATTCAGCAAAAACTATGTCACCTAACATTTCAGTTGCATGTTTTGTAATTCCAATAGTTCCTACCTCCCCATCTAGTGTAATCCATTCATGTTCTTTTGAAAATTTTGTATCAGACATTAGCTTCTCCTTTCACATAACTTTTTTTATAAAACGGTAAATCACAAACATTGGCAGGTACTTTTTTTCCTCTTACTTCTAAGAAAACTTTTGTATCTGTTTTAGAGTGAGAATTTGAAATGTAGCCCATCGCGATAGATGCGTTAACACTTGGTCCAAATGTACCGCTAGTAACTTTTCCAATCTCATTGTCTTTTTCATCAAAAATTTTTGTTGATTCTCTTGCTATAACTCTAGTCTCTGGTTTGATACCAACTCTTAATTTTGATACGCCTTCTTCAATTTGTTTTTTTATTTGATGTGATCCTATAAAGTTGTCATTTATTCTATTTTTTGAAATTGCCCACTTTAAATTTGCTTCGACTGGACTGGTATTTTCATTAATATCATGACCATACAAGCATAAACCTGCTTCCAATCTTAGAGTGTCTCTTGCACCTAAACCTATTAATGTTGACCCTTTGGAAATTAATTCTTTTACAAAAAAATTTGCAACATTATTAGGTAATGATATTTCAAAGCCATCTTCACCTGTATATCCGGATCTTGTTATAAAGATTTCATTATTTTTAAAAGAAAAGTTTTCTCCATTCATAAATTTTAATTTTGATACATTTGAAACTACATTTTCAAGAATTGTTTTAGACTCTGGACCTTGTATCGCTACAAGAGACAAATTATTGTTCATGTCCAAATTTTGATCATTCAATTTATTTTTAATAATCTGAAGATCGTTTTGTTTACAAGCAGCATTTAAAATAATCATGTACTGATCTTTCATTCTAGTGATGATAAGATCATCATATATTCCTCCATTCTCTTTCATTAAAAACGAATACTTACTTTGATTAATTTTTAAATTTTTAAGATCAGTTGGTAAAATTTCTTGGAGTTTGTCTGTTATGTCGTTACTATATTTGATGAATAACTGCCCCATATGGGAAACATCGAATATTCCAGACTTATTTCTTGTAATATTATGCTCTTTTACAATTCCCTCAGAATATTGGATTGGCATACTATAACCAGCAAACTCAACGAACTTAGCGTTGTGCTTTTTATGTAATCCGTATAGTGCAGTTTTTTTTATATTCATATTAACTCTCTAACCCCCTCTGTCGTGGTGCCTGAGAGATTTTAGCTCCTTCGGCGAGAATTTGTCTCTTTCCAGAGTTAATATGTACGGTCCTTTTGCCTGAGAGTTTCCGGGGTGGTTGCTCCTTCGGCGCTACTTAATGTAGTCTCTCCCGTATCAGATTATATTAGCATATTTTTGATAATCGTCATCAAGAAATAGTTTTTTTTTCAAGTTTAATAACATTGTAAAACTGTAGTAATACTGCGAATAATACAATTGACCCCCCAATTAAAACAATAAATGGTGGATTTTCACTCACAAATAACCATGCCCAAAGAGGTCCAAGAATAGCTTCAGTGAGCATTATGATACCAACAATTGCCGAGGGCGTAGATCTTGCCCCAATTGTTATAAAAATAAAACCAAAACCTAATTGAAAAAAACCTGCTAGAAAACCTAAAAATATATCATATGATGAAATATTAATTTTACCTGCAACTAAATAACCGACAAACATTGCAACTATTCCAGCAATTAATTGTAATGGTATCATGTCTACATCTGGATATTTTCTAATAATAATGATTAATATTGCAAATGATACAGGCATAATAAATGCTGCAATATTTCCAGACATTTGTCCTGGAGACAAAGATCCCCCAACCATTAAAATAATACCAGAGATAGCTAGTATAATTGATATTAAAGTTAATTTTGAAATTTTTTCTTTTAAAAATAAATATCCAAAGATTGCTAGGAAAATTGTTTGAGTTTGAATAATAAAATTAGCATTGGCTACTGTTGTGTTATACATCGCAAAAACATAGCCACAAAACCCTGAAGATAAAACTATACCGCCAATAAGACCGGGGAAGCCTGATTTCTTAAAAGCGTGAAAAACATTTTTTTTATAAGTAACGAGTAAAAAAATTGATACAACTAAAATAAAAAAAAGAGATCTCCAAAAAAGTATCTGCCATAATGTGGCACCCTCAAAGGATTTTACAATCATTCCCCCAAAACTTAAACTAGTGGCACCAAAAAAAACTAATAGTGGACCCGGTAATCTTGTTATAAAATTCATCTTATTTTATTAATTATATTCTTAGTTTCCATGATATAAATTTTATATAAATTTTCTGCCTCTGTTAGATTTACAATTTTAAATTTGATTTTTTCTCCAGGAGGGCATTGTGCTAACTTGTCATAATCTGCACTTATTACAACAGCAATTTTTGGATAACCGCCTATAGTTCCATGGTCTGAAAGCATTACTATGGGGTCTCCATCAGCTGGAACTTGTATTACCCCTTTTCCCAATCCTTCAGATTTGATGTTTGTTTTCTTTAAATTTTTAATTTTAGGTCCACTTAATCTCATTCCCATTCTATCGGTAAGTTTTGAAACAATAAAATCTTTACTTGTAAAATCTTTAATTGAATCTTCTGAGAAATAATCAAAGTTTGTGCCCTTTATCACTCTTATAAATTCTATTTTTGAGTTTAAGTATTCTAAACTTTTTTCTATTGCGCTATCAACAGCATTTAAGATTATTGTTTGTCCAATCTCTATTTTTTTTCCATCATTAGGACCTACTTCAGCTCTAACAGTTGTCGAATAACTATTGCAAAATTTATTAATCTGAAAACCACCTTTTACCGAAAGGTAACCATAGACTGACTTTTCAGTTGATATAATATCAAGACAGTCTTTATTATTTAAATTGTAAGTTCTATAACATTCACCTTTTATTTCAGAGTTGTTTTTTTTAATTATCTTAAAATTAACATTACCTGTGATTACAATAGAGGTTTGGTTTCCAGAAAATTCGAGTAAGGGTCCTTGGTATGCAAACTCTAATACAGCATCATCTTCTTTATTAGTAATTAATGAGTTAGCAATTAGAAAATTCCTTTTGTCTATTGCTCCACTAAATGGAAGGCCTACATGATATAAGTTATCTCTTCCTAAATCTTGAAAAGTGGTATTTATACCAGGTCTTAATACTTTAAAACTATTTTTGCTCATTAAATTTTGAATATTCCTTTTTTGAAATTTCGAAGAACTCTACTTCATCACCTGGATCGATTAATGTTAATTTAGTTGGATCTTTAGTAAAAATTTTTTTAGGTGAGTTACCAATAATATTCCACCCACCCGGACTTTCAAAAGTATAGATATTACAGAATTGTTCCGTAATACCTACTGAGCCTTTAGGTACTTTAACTCTTGGAGTTTCAAGCCTATCTAATCTGATTTTTTCTTTAATATCACCAAGGAACGGCATACCTGCAATAAATCCAGTCATATAACAAAAATATTTTTGAGCTATTAGTTGATTGATTATCTCTTTTTTGGTTATGCCCGCTTTTTTTTCAACTCTTTCTAAGTCAAGTGCAAACTCATCATCAAAACATACAGGTATCTTTACTAGTTTTGTTTTAGCTGCTTTAAAAGTTGAAATATTTAGATTTTGTACGATATCTTTTATTTTTTTATAGCTGGTAAGCTCTAAATCAAAATAAATTATTAATTTATTATACGAAGGTGCAATGTTTTTTATACCAGTAATATTTTTTTCTCTTATATCATTAAAATAATTTATTACTTTAAGATTAGTTTCTTTGTTTACAGTATCGCCAAAGTCACAATATAAAGCTGCGTCGCCAAGATTGTATATATTTTTGATCATGCCATGTTATACTTTAACTCATAAATTATGGAAATTAATATTAATTGTGATTTAGGTGAGAAATCTAAACACCACTCAAATAAATATGATCCTGATCTATTAGGTATAGTCAATTCTGCAAATATTGCTTGTGGTTATCATGCAGGAGATGAAGATACTATGATAGAAACTATAAAAATATCAAAAAAAAAATGGTGTGAGTATTGGAGCACACCCGTCATTTAATGATCCTGAAAATTTTGGAAGAAAAAGAATTAATCTTTCTTCAGTTGAAATAGAGAAACTTATTGAAGATCAATACAATATACTTCAAAGCATTGCACAACAAAACGAAGTGAGTGTATCTCATATTAAGCCTCATGGTGCTTTAAATAATATGGCATGTGAGGATATTGAATTGGCAACCGTTATTGCAAAGACAATTTACAAAATTAATAAAGATTTAATTTATTTAGTACCAACAGGTTCAAAAATGGAAGTGTCTGCAAAAAAATTAGGAATGAAAGTCGCTTGTGAGATTTTCGCAGACAGAAATTACGAGGATGATGGAAACTTAGTCTCAAGAAAGAAAAATACCGCTTTAATAATAGATCCAGTTAAAGCGCAAGAACACGTTCTAAAGATGGTAAAAAACCAAGCGTTAAATTGTCTCTCTGGTAAACAAATTCCTTGTGAAATTGACTCAGTTTGTATACACGGTGATAATCTTTCATCTTTAAGTACGGCTATAAAAGTTAGAGAAAATTTAAAAATTAACAAATTAAGCTTATTACCATTAGATGAATTAAGAAAGTTTAGATGATGTATAAAAAATTTTTAACTATTTTATTATTTGTTATGATAACCGGTCCTGTTTTTTCAGCAGGCGGTAGTGGTGGGTCTAGTGGAGGTGGAGAAGAAAAACCAGTAACCCAGTATCAAGTCGCAGAGAAAATGATTAAAAAAGCAAAAAAATTCGAAAAAAAGAATAAAACAGATAAGGCACAAAAACATTATAAAAAAGCTATAGGATATCTCTTAAAACATAATAAAAAATTTCCATCAGACCCCGACACGCTAAATTATTTAGGCTTCACACATAGAAAAGTTGGGGATTATGAAAATGCAGAAATATATTATTCGATGGGGCTTGAATTGGATCCTAAGCATGTAGGTATAAACGAATACATGGGAGAATTATTTGTGGTTACAAATAGACTAGACAAAGCTAAAGAAAGACTTGCCGTGCTTAAAGATTGTAATTGCAAAGAGTATAAGGAGCTTAAGTTGGTTATTGAAGGCAAAAAAGAGTCTAAATACTAATTTATATTCTGGATCATTTTCTCAGGAAGCCATAGAGCTATTTCAGGAAATATAATAATTATTACTGTTGCTAAAATCATTAAAAGAAAAAGTGGAAAAGCACTTCTTGCTATGTATCCCATGTCTTTTTCTGCCATCCCTTGAAGAACAAATAAATTAAAACCAACAGGGGGAGTTATTTGCGCCATTTCGACCACAACAACTAAGAATATACCAAACCAAATCATATCAAAGCCAGCTTGTCTAATCATAGGCTCAATTATTGCCATAGTTAAAACTACTGCGGATATTCCATCTAAAAACATTCCAAGAATTATGTAAAAAATCATTAACACAATAATAAGTAAGTAAGGCGATAGCTGCATTGTATCTATCCAAATTGCTAAATTTCTGGGTAATCCAGTAAAGCCCATTGCTAGTGAAAGAAAAGTTGATCCAGCTAGAATAAATCCGATCATACAAGAGGTTTTGGTTGCTCCTAATAAAGATTTTTTAAATGAGTCCACAGTCAAACTTTTTTGAAAAAAAGATAATATTAATGCTCCAACTACCCCTAGTGAAGCTGCTTCTGTTGCAGTGGCTACACCTGAATAAATAGATCCAATTACAGATACAATTAATAATATTACTGGAATTAGTTTGCCTGATTTCTTTATTTTTTCAATAAAAGGTATCTCTTCCGACAAAACAGGCATTTTATTTTTATTCATCAATGACCAAATAACAACATAAGTCATGAAAATAATAGCAATCATTATTCCTGGGAAAATTCCTGCAATAAAAAGCTTAGCGATGGACTCCTGAACTGTTACGCCGTAAATTATCAAAATTATAGAAGGTGGTATCAACAAACCTAAAGTTCCAGACCCAGCTAAACTTCCAAGTAATATTTTTTCCGGATAATTCCTTTTACGAAGCTCTGGTATAGACATTTTACCTACAGTTGCAACTGTTGCAGCAGAGGAACCTGAAATGGCTGCAAAAATTGCACAGCCAACAACATTCACATGAATAAGTCCTCCTGGAAGCTTTTGCATCCATGGAGAAAGCCCTTCAAAAAGATTTTCAGACAATTTAGTTCTAAATAAAATTTCTCCCATCCAAACAAATAAGGGAAGCGCAGTAAGAGTCCATGAAGATGACATTCCCCAAATTGTTGTTGCCATTGCATCACCGACCGGTCTCGATGTGAACAATTCCATTGCAATGGCTGAGACACCAATCATACTTAGAGCAACCCATACACCACTACTTAAGAACAATAATAAAACAGTAATAAAAAAAATTGCTAATATGATTTCAGTCATTTTTAAAAGCTTTAAAAAGATGATGTAAAATGCATATAAAAAAAATAAAGGATCCAAAGGCCAAACTTGTCTGAGGTATCCAAATTAAAATTTCATCAGCCCCTTCGCTTCTCTCCTGAAATTTATAAGAAACAAATAACATCTTACTGAAGTAGAAAAAAAGGAAACCAGAAAAAATTGAGGAAATGGACAAACACCAAAGCTCAAATATTTTTTTTAATCGACTGCCCATTTTTTCTAAAAACAAAGTAATTCTTATATGACCTCCCTCGGAGAAAGTATAAGCAAGTGCAAAAAAAGTTGAAGCAGCCATGCAATATCCTGAATACTCTGACAAACCCCTAATATAAAAATCAAAAATTCGAGACGAAATTCCAATTAAAATAAAAACTGCAACTAGAATGAGAAATATAGCTGCTAATATACCTGAAAATTTATAAACTCGATGAAGGAAGTTTTCTATTTTGATTAACATAATTTAAAAAGGCCATCTTATATAGATGGCCTTTTTATTTAAATTGTTAATATTTTGATAAAACAGTTTGTCCTCTTGAACCAGCTTTACTAGCCCATTCATTAGACATTGTTTGACCGACTTTTTCAAAATGAGATTTCAAAGCAGCGTTTACTTTGCCAACAGTCATGCCAGCATCAGCTAAAGCTTTTTTGTCATTTTTATTTCCCATTTTAGAAAGTTGCCAACCTTTTCTCTCAGCAACTGCTGCTTCTTTCATGATTAAATCTTGAGTCGCTTTATCTAACTTATTCCACGCCTCTTTGTTTGCTATAATCATATTTTTTGGAAACCATGCTGCAATATCATAAAAATATTTTACACCATTTTCCCAAATCTTTTTATTCTTACCAGTTGTTGGAGAGGTAATCATGCTTTCAACAGCTCCTGTTGAAAATGCTTGAGATATCTCAGCAGCTTCAATTTTAGTTGGAGCCATTCCAGTTAACTCTGCGATTCTTACAGTTGCACTGTTATAAGCTCTAAATTTTAAACCTTTAAGATCTGCTACACTATTAATTTCTTTTTTAGAGTACAAACCTTGAGCTGGCCATGGAACTGCATACAAAAATACAAGTCCCTTTTTATCTAAACTTTTTGCAATTTCTGCTTTTGAAGCCTTATAAAGTTTCATAGCATCACCATACGAAGTCGCTAAAAATGGAAGTGAGTCGATTTCTAGTAATGGATCTTCTTTACCTAAAGCTGACATAAATCTTTCTCCAATTGGAGCCTGACCAGTTCTAACAGCTCTAAAAATTTCTCCCCCTTTAAATAGAGAGCCACCCGGATGAGTAACTATAGTGAGTTTGCCTTTACTTTTTTTTGTTACATTATTTGCAAATTCAGTAGCGTTTGCTGAATGAAAGTTTCCAGCACCATAAGCCAGAGCCATATCCCATTTTTCGGCAGCATTTGAATGTGAAAATACAAGTAGGGCAACAAAAATTGATAAAATATATTTGAATATTTTCATTTCTCCTCCTTAATTTATTAAATGCCTATTTGATTATGTCTAAATATTTAAATCAATATAAATTTTCACTACTTTTAATTGAATTATATTAAAAATTTTATATTATCGTGGAATCTTGATTGAACAATCTATTATACTCTTACAAATTATCTTTATAGATATTATTCTTGCAGCGGACAACGCGATAATAATTGGACTTATAGCAGCAAATTTTGTCCCTAAACACAGAAAACAAATTATATTGTGGGGTGTTGCGGGTGCTTTAGTTTTCAAAGTTATTTTTGCTGTATTTGCTACTTACTTATTCAAATTTTATTTTATCAAAATTTTAGGTGGTTTACTTTTAGTATGGATTGTTAATGATTTAAGAAAAGATTTATTTGAAATTAAAAAAATTAAATCCCCAACTAAGGTATCAAAAGAACCTTCATACATACAAAGTATCTACAAGGTTCTTTTTGCAGATATAACAATCAGCTTCGACAATGTTATTGGTGTCGTTGGTGCTGCAAAAGGAAATTTTAGTTTTATGGTTTTTGGTTTGGTTTTATCAGTTGTTTTAACAGGTGCACTTGCAACCTACCTTGCAAATTACATTCAAAAGCATTTATGGATTGCCTATATAGGTTTGGGCTTTATTTTAATTGTAGCTATTCAATTAATAATTGGAGGTCTCGTTGATTTGGAGATATTAAAGGTAGCTGAAGAGTTTAAGAAGTATTTCTAATTTTTTTTTCAATAAATTCTGCTCTAAATATTGTAATCAATATAATTGCTATTAAAGGTATACAAATAATGTTCATTAACTTCCAGTTGGTCAAAACTAACAATATACCTGCTGATAAACTTCCTATTGCGTGTACTGAATAAACTACAAAATCATTTAACCCTTGGGCTTTAAACTTTTCTTGTTCATTATAAGTTGTTACCAAAAGACTTGTCCCTGATATAAATAAGAAATTCCAGCCAAACCCAAGGAAAATGAGAGCAATTAAATAATTAAAAAAAGTTTGATCAAATAAACTTAAGAGTATTGTCACGCTATAAAGTAGCAGGCCGACATACATAATTTTGCTATGTCCGAATTTTTTTATCAAATTTCCAGTTATTAGGGATGGTAAAAACATTGACGCAACATGCATCTGAATAACAAAACTGGTTTTGTCTAATGACATATTCTCCATTACATGCATACTAATAGGAGTTGCGGTCATCAAAAAAGTCATTATAGCATAGCCAAAGGCACTTGCCACCATTGCTTGCAAAAATCTAGGTTGAGAAATAATTTCAAAATAGCCTCTACCAATAAAACTTATATCTTTTTTTTCGATTGTATTGTTTTTGTAAAATAAAAAAAGGATAGCTGGCAGAAACATATATACCGCAAGGGATACATATGAGCCAACGTATAATTGTTCTGATAAAATGTTTTTTGTTAAATTTGCTGTGCCTGGACCAATAAATGCAGAGACTATACCTCCTAAAAGAATTATTGAAATTGCTTTTGGTATTTTCTCTTTATCGACACTTTCAGCTGCAGCAAATCGATATTGATGAGTAAAAGCCATACCAATCCCAATAAAAAAATTCGCAAAACAAAATAAAATAAAATTCTGTGACATAACCGAATATGCTGCTATTAAAGAAACCAAAGAATTCAAAATAGCTGCGAAAATAAAACCAGTTTTTCTTCCTAATACACTCATTGTTTTAGTAGCAAAAATTGCTCCAAGTGCGATACCAACAACAGATATTGACATTGGTAAAGTTGATAAAGATTTCAACGGGCTAATTTGTGATCCAATAATACCACTTAGAAAAACTGTTACCGGCGCAGCTGTAAAGCTAAAAATTTGACTAAAAAAAAGTACGAATAAGTTTCTGTTCATTAGTTAGACCCTTATTATAAGAATAAACTTATTAAACGTATTTCATTTGAAAAAGAACTTCAAACTTTTTCGTATTCAAAGTTTTGGGTGGTCTCGTTAACTTGTATTTGAACAGCTCCATTGCTTAAATGAAACTTTCGGGCCATTTCTGTGAGTGGTGATAAAGTAATTAACCGATTTAGATGATGCGTCTTTTTAATTAATTTGAATACCTCTTTTACAATTAATTTACCTCCACCTCTTTTTTTTGACCATACTGTATATGCAATCGCTATTTTTCCTACTCGATAGTCTCTACGGATACTTTGAAGAAAAGCATCTTTGCTCATCATATCTAATTCTTCAACACTTTTAGGTATTTCATTAGTAAACGCAAAACACATTACAGCATGAATTTCACCTTTGTATTTTACTCCATAAATTTTTCTACCATAACTAGTTCTAAATTTATTATCCAACTCAGGTCTTACAGGATCCTCGTTTGTATTGCATTTTTTAAGCTCAATAATTTCTGCTCCTTTAATCCAATCAAAAAGATTATCAATATTTTTTGATATAATTTGTTTGTTTCTTCTGATTCTAGCTTTAATTCTTGGTTTAAACTTTTTAGAACTTTTCAGATTATCGCTTTTTGTATATTTAGAAACTAATTGTTCTTTTACAGTTTGAAGAACTTCCTTAGTGTTTTTCGTAGCACTATTCTTTATATATTTGGAAACTAATTTTTGTTTTACATTTTTAAAAATTTGTCTCATATCAATTTTTTTTCAACCTTTTCAAAATATCATTAAGAGTTTTATCAGTCGACTTATAAAATTTGAATTTTTTGAATAATTTAACACCTTGTTCATTTAATCCTCCAGGTGTTTGAGAATTTTTTACCAAAATTGATAAATCTTTTCCAGAATTTTTTTGCGCATTTTCAGAAAGAGCCACAAATAATGATATAATATAATTTTGAGCCTTTTCTTTTTTAATTCCTTTTAAAATAAGCCATCTCGATAACGTATTTATAAATTCATAGAATGGCGCCATCATTCCAGAAGTTGACCAAAAATTAAGAGATTTTTTTTCATTGTTAACTTCAATTACTGTGCCTAAATTTGAAAAAAACTGTTTCACCTTTTTATTTGGTGGAAATATTGGAATTGGACCTTTTCTTAGAGCAATTGGTGGCAAGGGAATTGCGCGTACAACATCTTTATTATTTTTAGTTAATTTTTTTAGTATTGGAAGTTGTATTGTAGAAATAAAGCTAACAATAACCTGTTTTTTTTTAAAATTTAGTTTTCCAATGATTTGATTGCCAACCTTTGGCGTAACAGCTAAAAAAACCCAGTCTGACTTATCAATTAAAAGCTGATTGTCTTTTTCAATTTGAATTTTTTTATTTTTTTTTCTTAAATACGAGGAAATTTTTTTATTGCGTTCTGATAAATAAATTTTTTTGACCTTTAATTTTGACCCTAAGATCCCAATAACTACAGCTTTTGTAATTTCACCAGTGCCGATAAATCCTAATTTCATAATTTTAAGATTATTATTACCATAAAAATTAAAATATTGATGTGGTGCTAAAAATAACGAGTAATGGCTTTTTTGAGAGATAGTCCTAAAAAACCGGGAGCTAAAGATGGCTAGATAGGACTATCTAAACCAGTATATCATACTCCATAAAAATTGCATTAATCAATTTTTTGATATTAATTAAATAATTATGAAAAAAGGTCACAGGCCTATTACAAAAGTGAAAAATCCAGAGCCAAATTCTATGAGTCCAGATTGGGTAGTATGGGCCGCCTGGGCAGATCGTGTAACTTTTGAGGAGATCAAAAAAAGGTCTGGATATTCTGAAAGTGACGTAATCAAAATAATGAGAAAAAAACTTAAACCCTCCTCTTTTAAGCTTTGGAGAAAAAGAGCTAAAAATCAAAGCATTAAACATAGAAAAAAATTTGAATTATCTAGAAAAGAAATAAGAAGAAAAATTAAAAAAAATGATTATATATAAAAGATGAAAAAAATTGTCGTTTATACAGGACCTTTTTGTAATTTTTGCGATGCTGCAAAAAGATTACTTAAAAGAAATGGGTTAAATTTTGAAGAAATCGATGTTTCCTCAGGAGAAAATATTAAAGAAGAAATGATCAAAAAAACAAATGGCCAAAGAACAATTCCTCAGATTTTTTTTGGTGATTATCATGTAGGGGGCTATACAGAACTTAGAGAATTAGAAAAATCCAATAATTTAAAAGAAAAATTGAAATAATTATTTTTCTTTGAACACCAAACATAAACCGTTATTACAATATCTTTTTCCGGTTGGTTTAGGTCCATCGTTAAATATATGTCCATGATGACCACCACAATTTTTACAATGGTACTCTATTCTTGCATAACCAACATGATGATCAGTTTTTGTTTCGAACACATTGGGCAATGATTCATAAAATGAAGGCCATCCAGATCCACTTTCATATTTAGAACTAGAGTCGAATAATTTTATATCACAATTTGCGCAGTGATAAGATCCCTCTCTTTTTTCGCTATTTAAAATACTTGAACCAGGTCTTTCAGTAGCCTCTTCAAATAGAATTAACTTTTGTTCCGAAGATAGTTTTGAATTAATTTTTTTCATAATATTGATGCACAAGATTTATGTAAAATTGCATGAAGCTCAACCAATTTATTAAAATCTTTGTTATATCCACCACCTAACACGCCACATAATGGTATTTTTTTGTCAAAAAAATTTGAAATTACTAATTCTTCTCTACTTTTTATGCCTTCATCTGAGATTTTTAATTTGCCCAATCTATCATTATAATGAATGTCTACTCCAGCAATATAGAAAATCAAATCAAAGTTTTCTTTATTTAAAATAAGTAAATTCTTTTTTAAAACATCAATATATTCCTTATCCTCAGTTTCGTCTTTTAATTCAACATCTAGATCACTATTTGATTTTTTTGCTGGGTAATTTGATTTACAATGCATACTAAAGGTAAAAACCGATCTATCATTTCTAAAAATTTCAGAATTTCCATTTCCTTGATGAACATCTAAGTCAATTATCAATACTTTTTTAATAGTTTTTTTTGAAAGGACATGCTTAGCTGCAACTGCTACATCATTGAAAACACAATAACCTGCTCCTTCATCTCGTGTTGCATGATGACTTCCACCTGCTGTGTTACACGATAAACGATTTTGTAAAGCTAATTTACTCGCTAAGACCGTCCCACCTGTAGCTCTGAATGATCTATTAACTACGCTATCATTCAAAGGAAAGCCTATTTTTTTTTGAGATTGGATATCTAAATTCTTATTTTTTATCTTATTAATATAGTCTACTGAATGCGCTTTATTTAACGTTTCAACAGAACAAAATTTAGGTTGAATAAACTTTTTTGTAACACCTTCGTTTATCAGGTATTTTGCAAGCTCACCGAATTTTTTTATAGGAAATTTGTTATCATCATTTATTTTTGCAACGTAATCATCATGATTTATAATTGGTAAGTTCATTTAATTAATTATTCTCCTATTTGATATTAATATCCCACTTAAAATGAATAAAGCTCCCAATACATGAAAAAACATAAATCTCTCATCAAAAATAATCATTGCCATTATTGCACTTAATATTGGCATTAAGTGTAAAAAGATTCCCGATCTGTTTGGACCAATCAATGAAATTCCTTTTATCCAACAAATAAATGATAATAGGCCTGGAAATAAAACAACATAAGTAAGTGTTAGTGTGAAAGGTAAGTTAATTTCAATACGATAACCTAAAATAAACTCAAAAATATATACTGGAATTAAAAATAATAGACCAAAAGAAATAATTATTTGTAATAAGCAAATTTGAGATACATCATGTTTTTTTACTTTTAGTAAGGCCGAATATGTGGCCCAAGATAACATTGCAACAACCATAGTTAAATCACCTTTATTAAAATTTAGATTTCTTAAAATATCAAAGTTAGCTTTTGTAATAATTGTAATGACGCCCAAAAATGATAATCCTACTCCGATCAATTGGAATTTGTTGGCCCTCTCAATCTTTAAAATTGAAGAAATAAACATAATCATAACTGGTATCGTGGAAATCATTAGGACACCACTTATAACTTGTGTAAAGTTTAGTGAATAATAAACTATAGAATTAAATACTGTAACACTTGTTATTCCTAACAAAATAAAAAATTTATAATTATTTATTATATAATTTTTGTTAATAATAATTTCATTATATGTAAATGGTATCAAAATAAGCCAAGCAAATAACCATCTATAAAAATTTAAGGAAAAAGGTGGAATTTGATGAAAACTCGCGTATTTTCCAACTAAAAAATTTCCAGACCAAAATAAAACTGCTAAAAATAGAAATATATAAGCAAAATTAATTTTTCTTATCAAGTCTAACTAAACCTTGCCGAACTGTAAGGTTCCAAATCTAAATTGGTTTTTTCTCCAGAAATCATTTTTGATACTATTTTTCCCGAAATTGCCCCTAAAGTCCACCCTAAATGATGATGACCAAATGAATAATAAACATTTTTATGATTTTTTGAACTTCCAATTATCGGTAAAAAATCTGGAAGTGTTGGCCTAAATCCTAGCCATTCATCTTCGTGCTCAGGTAGTCCATCAAGCATATATTTTGCATTATCTATTAGGTTTTTAATTCTGGATTTTGAAAGTGGATTATCTAATCCTCCAAATTCTACTGTTCCAACAACTCTTAAACCTTGTTCCATTGGAGTCATACCGAAACCTCTGTTTGCAAAGACAACAGGTCGTGAAATTAAATGTTCGCAATTTTTAAAGTGAACATGATATCCTCTTTCTGTATCTAGGGGAATTTTTTCGTTCAAATTATCAGTTAGTTTTTTTGAAAATGCTCCACACGCTATAATCACTTTATCAAAAATTAAATTATCATTTAAAGTCTTTATGATTGGTGTGTCGCCATTAAATATAATATTTTCTACGTTTGTTTTTTGGAATTTACCGCCTTTTTTTAAAAATAGGTCAAACAATTTCAATAATACTTTCCTTGGGTTTATGGTGTGTCTTGCGTTAGGATAAAAAACTCCACCATGATAAAATTTTTTTAAATTAGGTTCTAAATCAGTTATTTCTTTAGGGGTTACTAATTGTTGTTCAACACCAAGTTGTTCCCTTATTTTTATTTCTAATTCTCTACTAGCTATATTTTTTTTGGTCCAAACGTACATTATACCGTTTTTTTTTACCAGATCATCAAGTTCAATTTCATCAAATAATTCGTCATAAGCAGGTAATGCTAGGTCCAAAATTTGGTGCATATACTTAGCTGTATGCATCATTTTTTTTGATGTGCAATTTTTAATTAATTTAAAAAACCACGGAATCATTTTCGGAACATAATTCCATTTTAAGGCTAATGGTCCTGTTGAACTAATTAGCATAGAGGGGACATCTGTTAATATGTCTGGTCTATTTAGTGGTACAGAAGCGTAAGGTGAAAAATGACCAGCATTTCCATAAGATGCTGCTGAACCGGGTTCTTCTCTATCAAAAAGATGTACTTCGTAGTTTTTTTTTTGAAGAAATAAAGCGTTACAGACACCTTGAATACCAGCGCCCACTATTCCAATTTTAGTATTACCCATTACTAAAGATACAATATCAATGTGAAAAATTATTGCGACAAATTAAGCAATTAGCTGCTTTTGATAAATTTTTGTACTCATCACAATACTAAAACCTATCATCGTTGCTAACATTGAAGAACCACCATAAGACATTATCGGTAAAGGGGAACCAACTATTGGCAACAAACCTAAAACCATAGACATATTTACAGTGATAAATACAAAAATTGATGATGCAAATCCAAAACAGAATAGTTTACCAAAAAAACTTCTAGCGTTTTTTCCTATATCAATGACCCTATAAATAATTACTCCGTAAATAAATAAAAGTGCTAAAGACCCAATAAAACCATGTTCTTCAGAAAACAATGTGAAAATAAAGTCTGTATGTTTCTCAGGTAAAAACTCAAGGTAACCTTGCGTTCCTTTTAAAAAACCTTTTCCAGTAAGACCACCTGATCCTATTGCTATTTTAGATTGAATAATTTGATAGCCGGCTCCTAAAGGATCTTTATCAGGATTAAAAAAAGTTAAAATTCTTAATTTTTGATAAGGTTTTAAAAATGCAATAACAAAGGGCAGTGAAATTAATAAAAATAAACCTGAATATATAAAATATTTTAAGTTAATGCCCGCAAGCCAGAGCACTATAATTCCACTTAATGCAATTAAAATTGAAGTTCCTAAGTCTGGTTGGCTGACAACTAATAATATTGGTAAAATCAATATCATCATTGGAACAAGTAAATTTTTAAAGTTGTTAATCTGATTTATCTGGGCTCTGTGATAAAATTTTGCAAAACAAACTATAATAGCAATTTTCATCAATTCTGACGGTTGAAGATTTATAAAGTACAAATCGACCCATCTTTGAGAACCAGAGGCAGTAATTCCGTAAAGAGATGCCCATATAAGTAATCCCAAAACTACAATATAAAATAGATAACCAGTTGCATGCCAAAATCTAATATTTAAGAAAGACAGAGCAAACATCATTACAAAGAAAATTATAAATCTTAAGACATGACTTTTTGTATGGTATAAAAGTTCACCTCCGTCAGTTGCATACATTGCTAAAGAACTTATGATTCCTAATATTAAAATACAGATTAAAAGAATGTAATCAATTGATCTTAATTTTTGAAAGAATGTTGTTTGTCCACTTAGTGCTGTCTCTTTAAACATTTATATTTCCATTAAACTTTTTTCTCTTATTTTTTCTCTTTCTTCGTGTCTATCAATAATTGTTTTAAATAGTTTTTTTGCTAAAGGTGCTGCAGCAGAACTTCCCGCCCCACCGTGTTCCACAAAAACACTTAAAGCATATCTTGGATTAACATATGGTCCAAATGCTACATATAAAGCATGATCCCTTTCTTCATAAGGAATTTGAGATATATCTAGATCAAGTTCTCTTTGTATCTCTGTAATTTTTTTGACCTGAGAAGTTCCAGTTTTTCCTGCAAATTGGTATTTTTTATCGTTAATCCTTGATGAATAGGATGTGCCTGTGACTTCGTTTGTAGATGCAAACATAGCTTCAAGAACAAATTTTACATTTTCCTGGTTTCTATACAAAGGTTTATAAAGATCGGTATCACCTTTTTTCTTCTCTAAAGAAAAGTCAACCAATGCATCATCTTGTTGGAAGTCGCTTAATAGTTCAATTCTATTTTTTTCCATTTCAGCCTTTATTTTTTCATAAGAGTCACTTTTTTTTATCGTAGATTATTTTTGGTTTAATCTTAAAACCTCCATTTGCAAGTTGAGCAGTCATAAGACATAGTTGAAGTGGAGTTGTCTGCATATATCCTTGGCCTATACCAGTAATTAAAGTTTCTCCTAAAACCCATCCTCTTCCTAACGCATTCTTTTTCCATTGTGTTGATGGTATTAATCCTTTTTTTTCTTCGTTGTAAGTTCCATTAAATACCTTTTCACCTAGACCAAATTTTTTGGCTGTAAGATTTAATCTATCCACTCCAAGTCTTCTTGACATTTCATAAAAAAAGGTATCACAGGACACTTGAAGAGCTTTTCTTAAGTCTACGATGCCATGACCTGTGTCTTTCCAACAGTGATATGTTTGCCCGTACATTTCTGTTTTGCCAGTGCAGTTAACTTTAAACTTTGTTGAGATCACATCATTTTCAAGTGCAGAAAGTGCAACAATTGGTTTAATAGTTGATCCGGGAGGATATAAACCTTGTATAGATCTATTTACCAAAGGCTTTTTTGGATTATTCAGTATTTCATTCCAATTTTCATGACTTATTCCATATAAAAATAAATTTGGATCGAAAGATGGGGAAGAATGCATGGCAATTAATTCACCAGTATAAATGTCCATAACGCATATTGATCCTGCTTTATCCTTAAGAAGTTCGTTACATTGAGCTTGTATTTCAGTATCGACTGTTAGTTTAATATTGGTCCCTTTTTTTCCTTCAACAAAATCAATCTGATTAATTCGTTTACCGTATGCATTTACTTCATATCTTTGAATACCATTCGAGCCAATCAATTGATTTTCATAAGTTTTTTCTAAACCAATTTTCCCAACTCTTAAACCAGGAACGTGACTTTTCTTAATAACTTCATTTTCGATTAAATCTTTTTCACTTGCCTGAGCAACATATCCAAGCAAGTGAGTATATTTTTCGTTATAAGGATAGTTTCTTGCAACTGAAAGAACAGGCTTAGCACCTGATAATTCATGAAGGTAGAAATTTATTTTTGCAAACTGATCCCAGCTTAAATTTTCTGATATTATCAGTGTTTCCCATGATTTTTGCTGGCTTCTTTTTTTTAAAATTTTTTTAAAAGTTTGAGGGTCTATATCCAAGATATCTCTTAGTCTTATCATTAAATATCTAAAATCTTCTACTTGTTCAGGTACCACATGTAATTGATAAACTTTTAAATTGCTTGCAATTTTATTTCCAAAAAAATCTTCAAAATCTCCTCTAACAGGGGGCAATCTCCATTCTCTTAATCGATTTTTATCAGATAAAGTTAAATATTTTTTATTCTCATTTATTTGAAGAGTGAAAAGTCTTGTTATAATTCCACCAAATACTACTAATTTAGCAGCAGTCATAATGAACATTCTTCTATTAACCGTGCTAAGTTTTTTGTATCCTGAATCTCCTCCACCATCAAACATAATTATCTCGTAATATTAAATTTTGAGTAATAATCGAAAATATACGAAAAAACATAATAAAACATAAATGTAAAAATTATATTAAAAAATAAGAAATAATAGTTCATATCTATTCCAAAGAATATAATTAGAACGATGTAAATTATTGAATTCACAAGAGAGATGGTGAATAGAAAAAAAAGCCAGTCTTTAACTAAATTAGGCCTTAAGGTTATATTTCTTAAGTATACTGCAAAACCACATATCAACAGATATGAAAGGCTGCTTATACCCATCGGTAACCCAACAACAACATCATTTATCAAACCTGCAATAAAAACAAGGCCATATCCTAGCTTTTCTCCACCTTTTAGGCTCCAATAAAAAATTAATATAAATGGGAAATTAAATGAAAAATATTTAAAGTTAAGATAGTTAAAATCAAATTCGTTAAGAACTGACATAAATAATATAATAATTGGTAAAGAATTAAAAATTTTATTTAAAATTGATATTTTTGAAATTTCAATCATTTTGTTTTACCTCTCTAAAAGAAACAATTTTTACCAAACGTAATTGAGAAAAATCCGAATGGAATTTAACTTTTACGGTATTTAGACTAGATCCAGCATTTAAAATTGTTTTTCCAATTGGAATTCCAGAACGGAAAATTCCACCCGATCCAGATGTGAAGATTTCAAAGTCACTATCTAACTCATAATCCTCTTTAATGTATTGAATTTCTCCAAAATCTGATCCACTTCCTGAAAGTATTGACTGGATACCATTTGGTTCTATAGATACAGGAATTTTACTATTTAAATCAGATAATAATAAAACTCTTGAAGTTGAATAATTTACTTCTACAACTTTTCCTACAAGAAATTTTCCATCTAAAACTGCCATTCCTAAAATCACATTATCTTTACTGCCTCTGTTAATTATCACAGATCTTAAAAATGGGCTTTTTTTGTCTATAATTACTTTTGCTAACAGCTCAGACGATTCTGTAGATACATCATTAATTTTAGATTTAAGTGCCTCGTTTTCAGATTTTAAGAAATCTGTGTTTAACTTTGTTGCCTTAAGGCTTTCATAATCTTTTTTTAAATTTTCGTAATTTGAATATAAATTAAAATGATCACGTATTTTTTGATAACTACTTATGGCAAAATTTTCTGGAACAGACACAATAAAAGTTGTTCTATAAACAATTTCTTTTATAGATAATTGTAAAAAATTTACCCCTTTAAAATTATATTTACCAAGTACTATTATAAAAATTGAAAAAAGTATAAGAGCTATTAACGAAAATCTTTGTTGAGTTCCTTTTTTAAGAAACGCAGATCTGATTGCAATAATGAAATCATCTCTGTTTGTTTGCATCGCTTATTAATATTCAGATAATACAGTAGAGAATATTTCCTCTTGTTCTAATGCCTTCCCGGTTCCGATTGCAACACAAGCTAAAGGATCATCTGCGATATGTACTGGTAAACCAGTCTCTTTGGACAATCTTTTATCAATGTTCTTTAATAATGCACCGCCCCCAGTTAAAGTTAAACCCATATCAACCAAATCTGCTGACAATTCAGGTGGTGTATTTTCTAAAGCATCCTTAATTCCATTAATCATTTCTCTCAAGATTGGGTTAAGTGCTTCAACCGAGTCCTCTTCGGTAATACCCACTTCTTTAGGTGTTCCTGATCTTAAATCTCTACCTTTTACAGCATAAGTATTATTATTTGTTGCGATCGCTGTTCCAATTTCTTTTTTTATTTTTTCTGCGGTGCTATCACCAATCATTAAATTATATTCTTTCCTCATATAGTTTGCGAATGCGCCGTCCATTGCATCACCCGCTACTCTTAAAGAATTTGAATACACAACTCCACCAAGCGACATAACTGCGATTTCTGTTGTACCACCACCTATATCAATTACCATTGATCCTGTTGCTTCTGATATTGGTAAACCCGCACCGATAGCAGCTGCTATTGGTTCCTCAATTAGTTGAACACGTCTTGCACCTGCCGCAAGAGCGCTGTCTTGAATTGCTTTTCTCTCAACTGGTGTTGAACCTGTTGGGACGCAAATTAAAATTCTTGGATTTGCAAAAGAACTTCTTTTATGAACTTTTTTAATAAAATGTTTGATCATTTCCTCTGTAACAATAAAATCAGCAATAACTCCATCTCTTAGAGGTCTTATAGCCTGAATATTTCCTGGGGTTCTACCAAGCATCGTTTTTGCTTCATCACCTACAGCAAGAACTGATTTTTTACCTTTGTTATCTACAACAGCTACAACTGATGGCTCGTTTAAAACAACTCCTTGACCCTTCAAAACTACAAGAGTGTTTGCTGTTCCTAAATCTATTGCCATATCCTGGCTCCATATTTGTGTTATCTTGCCTAATATTGACATTTAAATTCCTTTGACCTTTTGATGTTTAATACTTTCGTTCATAGCTTTTTTCTCTCGCTTTATTAACATTTTATTCAATGCATTCAAGTAAGCATTTGCTGAAGCAACTAATGTATCAGTATCTGCAGATTGTCCAACTGTAGATCTGTCATTTTCCTCAATCTTGACACTTACTGTTGCCTGAGCGTCAGTACCCTCTGTTACAGCATGAACTTGATATAATAAAAGCTTCATGTCATGAGGATATAACGCTTTAATACACTTAAATGTCGCATCAACCGGGCCATCTCCGGTCTGTGAAGTTTTTTTTATTTCGCCAAAGACATCCAATGTCATCTCAGCTTTTTGGGGTTCTCCTGTTCCTGCAAAAACTTTCAAAGATTTAAGGTTGATCGCGTTTATTTTATTATCAATTATTAAACTATCATCTACTAAAGCAATAATATCTTCATCATAAACATGTTTTTTTTTATCAGCTAAAACTTTGAATTTTCCAAATGCTGCTTGCACAACATCATCTGTTAAGTCTGAATATCCTAAATCACTTAATTTATCTTTAAAAGCATGTCTACCAGAATGTTTACCCATCACTAAAGATGTTTTTTTGACACCAACACTTTCTGGTGTCATAATTTCATATGTTTCTCTATTTTTTAACATTCCATCTTGATGAATTCCTGACTCATGTGCAAAAGCATTTTTACCAACTATCGCTTTATTAAATTGAACTGGAAATCCAGTAGCATTTGAAACTATCTTTGAAGCTTTACTAATCAGTTCAGTTTTAATTCCTGTTTCATATGGCATTAAATCATTTCTTGTTTTAATAGCCATAACAATCTCCTCTAACGCAGCGTTACCTGCTCTCTCTCCAATTCCATTAATAGTACATTCAATTTGTCTAACTCCTGCTGATAAACCTGCTAAAGCATTTGCAACAGCTAAACCTAAATCATTATGACAATGTGCTGATATAATTGCTTTATCAATGTTCGGCACATTGTTTTTTATATGCGTAATAGTTCTGGCGAATTCCTCAGGAATTGAGTATCCAACGGTATCAGGTATATTAATTGTAGTTGCACCACACTTGATAGCTAGCTCAATAGTTTTGCACATAAAATCTAAATCTGTTCTAGTTCCATCTTCACAAGACCATTCTACATCGTTAGTAAACTTTTTTGCGTAAGTTACACTTTCTTTAATAGCATCTAGAACTTGGTCATTGGTCATATCCAATTTATGCTTCATATGAACTGGACTAGTAGAGATAAAAGTATGAATTCTAAATCTTTTTGCAAACCTTAGTGACTCATGACACGCATCTATATCTTTTTTTAATGCTCTTGATAAACCACACGGAATGGAATTCTTAACACTTTTACTTATTTCTGAAACTGCCTCAAAATCACCAGGAGATGAAATTGGAAATCCTGCTTCAATTATATCAATTCCCATTTCATCAAACACCCTTGAGATTTGAATCTTTTCCTCAACACTCATAGAAGCACCAGGTGACTGCTCACCATCTCTCATTGTTGTATCGAAGATATAAACTTTTTCTTTATCACTCATATAATAATTATTTAACTGTTACGATAATACATTCTCTAGCATAGATTGCAAAACAAAAGAGGTCTAAACTTTTAAAAAATTGGATTTTAATTAATTCTTATCGCTATCAACTAGTTTCTTTTTCGAAATCCAAGGCATCATAGCTCTCAATTCAGCACCTACTTTTTCAACCGGATGTTCAGCAAGTTTCTCTCTTGTTTTAAGAAAATTTTTCTGGCCATTTTTGCACTCTTCCATCCACTGCTTTGTAAATTTTCCTGACTGAATATCTTGAAGAACTTCTTTCATTCTTTTTTTTGTTTCTTCTTTATTTATAATTCTAGGACCTGACATATATTCCCCATATTCAGCAGTATTAGAAATAGAATAATTCATATTTGCGATTCCACCCTCGTAAATTAAATCTACAATCAATTTAACTTCGTGAACAGTCTCAAAATATGCCATCTCAGGCTCATAGCCAGCTTCAACAAGAGTTTCATAACCATTTTTTATTAACTCAACAAGACCACCACATAAAACTGTTTGTTCTCCAAACAAATCTGTTTCTACTTCATCTTTAAATGTAGTTTCAATAATTCCTGATCGACCACCACCTATTGCAGAAGCGTATGACATAGCTAAATCTCTAGCTTTACCTGATCCATTTTGATGAACTGCAAAAAGACATGGAACGCCACCTCCTTTTTCGAATTCACTTCTTACTAAATGTCCTGGACCTTTTGGCGCAACCATAAAAACATCTAAATCTTTTCTAGCTCTAATCAAATCATAAT
This sequence comes from uncultured Pelagibacteraceae bacterium, assembly GCA_902535745.1. Taxonomy (GTDB): domain Bacteria; phylum Pseudomonadota; class Alphaproteobacteria; order Pelagibacterales; family Pelagibacteraceae; genus Pelagibacter. The sequence continues at coordinate 28,370 of CACAUR010000004.1, read as the reverse complement.
GAACATTTAGGCCGTGTGCAAAAGCAATTGAAGTTCCTTCTTTCACTCTTTGTTCAATGTGATTTTTATAAATCGATGCTTGTAATTCATCCGGTGTTAAAACCATAATCACATCTGCCCACTCAGCAGCATCAGATAAATTCATAACTTTTAATCCTTTTGACTCGGCTTTTGCTTTGCTGGCAGAGCCGTCTCTTAAAGCTACGACTACCTCTTTAACCCCACTATCTTTTAAGTTTAAGGCATGCGCGTGTCCTTGACTACCATACCCAAAAATAGCAATCTTTTTATTTTTAATTAAGTTCGGATCAGTATCTTTTTCATAAAACATTTTCATAATATTCTCCTTAAATTATTTAAAAACTTCAGCTCCTCTAGTCATTGCAACAGCACCAGTTCTTGAAACACTTACTAAACCAATTTTTTTAAGATTATTCATTATAGTATCTATCTCTCTTCTTAAAGCAGTAATTTGTACAACTACTGATTTGTTTGTTTTATCTAATACAACAGGATTGAATTTTTTGCAAAACTTAATGGCTTTCTTTCTTTTAATGTTATTACCCACAATCTTTAGTAAAGCCATTTCTTTAAAAATAATTTTTTTATCACCTCTCATAAAATCAGCAACTTTATGAACAGGTACCAATTTTCCTAATTGAAGTTTGATCTGTTCTATTACCTGTGGTGTTCCTGTGGTAACTATTGTTATTCTTGAAATATTTAATTTTGGATCTACTTCCGCAACTGCTAAAGATTCGATGTTATATCCTCTTCCAGAAAATAAACCTACAACTCTCGCTAAAACACCTGCCTCATTATCAACCCAAACAACAATAATATGCGTATCATTTTTTTGTTTTTTTCCAGGGATGCTATAAGCTGATTTAGGTTTCGACATTAAACTAAAGTTTTTCCTTTTCCAGTGATCTTGTTTTCTTTTTGATCATTTGGCCCTAACAACATTTGGTTATGTGGTTTACCTGACGGTATCATTGGAAAACAATTTTCTTCTTTGTCAACTAGACAATCAAAAATAACTGGTTTGTTCACATTTATCATTTCTTTAATTTTTTCATCAAGCTCATCAGGAGTTTTGGCTCTTATGCCCACACATCCATAAGCTTCAGCTAGTTTTACAAAATCTGGAAGCGCTGCAGTGTAACTTTCTGAATAATTTTTTTCATGAAGCAGTTCCTGCCATTGTCTTACCATTCCCATATACTCGTTGTTTAAAATAAAAATTTTAATAGGTAAATTATATTGAATCGCAGTAGACATCTCCTGTATTGTCATCAATACTGAGGCTTCTCCAGCTATATCAACTACTAATTTATCAGGATGTGCAATTTGAACACCAACTGCTGCAGGCAAACCGTATCCCATCGTTCCCAAGCCTCCAGATGTCATCCATCTGTTTGGTTTATTAAATTTGTAATGTTGAGCTGCCCACATTTGATGCTGACCTACTTCCGTAGTAATGTAAGTATCTTTATCTTTTGTAAGCTCATACAATCTTTGAATAGCGTGCTGTGGTTTTATTGTTTTATCACTGTTTATAAAATTAAGTGAGTTGACTGATCTCCATTTAGAAATTTTCTCCCACCATTTTGAAGTTTTTTCTTTATTTGAACTTGCAAAATTTGGATGTTTTTTCTTAAGGGTCTTTATTACTGAAAGCATTACTTCAGAAACATCGCCAACGATTGGTAAATCAACTTTTATATTTTTATTTATAGATGATGGATCAATATCTATATGAACTTTTTTAGATTTTGGTGAAAATTCATCTATCTTTCCAGTTATCCTATCATCAAATCTCGCGCCAATGTTAATCATCAAATCACAATCATGCATAGCATTGTTCGCTTCATAAGTTCCATGCATACCAAGCATTCCTAAAAATTGATTGTCGTCTCCAGGATATGATCCTAAGCCTTGCAAAGTTGAAGTTATTGGAAAACCAGTAAGAGACACAAGCTCTCTTAATAGTTCGCTTGCTTTTGGTCCAGAATTAATTACACCACCACCTGTGTACAATATCGGCTTAGATGAATTAACCATCAACTTTACAAATTGATCGATTTCGCCTTGATTAAATTTATTATGAATTTTACCATTTAATTTTTTTCTTTTAATTGAATTAACGTATTTTGTTTTTTGGAATTGAATATCTTTCGGTATATCAACCAGAACAGGTCCTGGTCTTCCGGTTGTGGCAACTTCAAAAGCTTTATGTATAATTTTAGATAAATCTTTTACATCCTTTACAAGCCAATTATGTTTTGTACATGGTCTTGTTATTCCTGTTGTATCGCATTCCTGAAATGCATCTGTTCCAATTAAATGTGTTGGAACTTGTCCAGATATACAAACTAACGGTATAGAGTCCATGTATGCATCTGTCAAAGCGGTGACAGCATTTGTTGCTCCTGGTCCAGAAGTAACTAATACAACACCAGGCTTACCCGAAGATCTTGCATAACCTTCTGCTGCATGTCCTGCACCTTGTTCATGTCTTGCTAAAATATGTTTTATACTTTCATGATTTTTTAATTCATCATAAATTGGAAGAACTGCACCACCAGGATATCCAAATATATATTCAACATCTTGAGCCTCAAGACATTTGAAAACAATTTCTGCACCTGAATATAATTTAGACATTTAACCAATCTAGCTGAAGTTGAGCTAATTGGTCAAGTTTTAGCAGAAATTATTTTAAAATTTTTTTGAATGGATTTTTTGATTTTGGATCAATTTTGTGCCAATTAATCATATGACCTCGAGACCAAGTGCTCTGTCTTTTGGCGTATTGTCTAGTTTTTATTAATATCTGTTCTTTAATATCGTTCAATTCAGCTTTTTTACTTAAAAAAGAGTTTATCTCTTTAATACCAATCACATGATTTACGCTATTCAGTTTGTTAATTTGTATGAGATTAAATTTCTTAACTTCTTTTATGGCTCCTAAATCAAACATCCTATCTATTCTTTTTTTGATATTATTTATTAATTTGTCTCTTGGATAATCCACATAAGTCATCACAAACTCATTCTTATCAAAAAAGGTCTTTGTTTCTTTAAACCATTTGTATAACGATTTTTTTGTAAGCTTTTTAACTTCGTATGCTCTTATTGATCTATTAACATCATTTGAATTAATAAATTTTTTAGAGACAGGATCTAATTTGACTAATTTTTTATAAAATTGTTTTTGGCCCAATTTTTTATGAAGCTTAAGTATCTTGTTTTTTTCTGAAGGTTTAAACTTTGGAATGCTTACTAGCCCATCCACTAAAGCTTTAAAATAAAGGCCAGTTCCACCAACAATAATTGGAGTTTTATTCTTTTTTCTAATTAGATTAATTATTTTGATGCACTTTTTAAGCCATTGGCCAGTCGAAAATCTTTTCCGCATATCAATGATGCCAAATAAATGGTGTTTAATAGTTTTTTGATCTTTTTCTGAAGGTCTTGCTGTTAAAATTTTAAGTTGTTTATAAACTTGCATACTGTCAGCATTAACAATTTCTCCATTAATTTTTTTCGCTAAGTTGATTGCTATTTTTGATTTTCCAGAAGCTGTAGGACCAGCAATAAGAATGATTTTGGACTTTAAGTCCATGTTATTTTAATTTAACACCTATATATCTTTTTTGATTTTGATCATTAATTACAGCTATTAAAATTGTTTTACTTAATGTTTTTAAAGCTGCATTTACTAAATTATTAAGTTCTGTTGCACTCTTAATATTTCTTTTTTGAGCTTCTACTATTAAATCACCAACTTTAAGATAATTAATTGGACTTTCTGTATCTATCTTTGTGATCACCACCCCAGTTGTGTTTAGTGGAATTTTTTTCTCTACTAAGTCATCTCTTGTTATTTTTCTTACTTCAATTTTTAAACCATCTATGAAAGTTGCTTTAGGTTTTGTTGGTTTTTCTGCTTTAAAATCCTCAGAAGTTTCTAATCTTCCTAACGTAATTTTTTTTGTAATTTCTTTTTTGTTTCTCCAAACTTTAACATTTACGACTTTTCCAACTTTTGTCTGTGCAACAATTAAAGGAAGTTCTTGCATCTCATTAATCTTTTTACCATCAAACTCTAAAATTATATCACCATCCTTTATCCCAGCTTTATCTGATGGACTACCCGGTGCAACACTTGCAACTAATGCACCTCGTGCTTTTTTCAATTTTTCTACATCTGCTATTTCTTTTGTAACTGTTTGAATTCTTACCCCTAACCAACCTCTTTTTGTTTCACCAAATTCTAAAAGTTGATCTATTACTATTTTGGCACTATTTGATGGGATAGCAAATCCAATACCGATAGATCCTGATTGACCTAATATAGCAGTATTAATTCCTACCACTTCTCCTTTCATGTTAAATAAGGGACCTCCAGAATTTCCTGAGTTTATAGATGCATCAGTTTGAATAAAATCTTCATAACGAGCCATGCCAATATTTCTATTTCTTGCTGAAACTATTCCTGCAGTTACTGTTCCACCTAGTCCAAATGGATTTCCAATTGCTATGACCCAATCTCCAATTCTTGCAGTATCTGAATTTCCAAATTTAACTGTTTCAAATTTATCATCAGTAATAATTTGTAAAACCGCAACATCAGACAAAGGATCGGTTCCTAAAATTTTTGCTTTATATTCTTTATCATCATTTGCTCTGATAAATATATCTTCTGCACCTTGAATTACGTGGTTGTTAGTTATAACAATTCCTTTTTTATCAATTATAAAGCCTGAGCCTAATGCGCTTGATTTTCTTTTTTGAGGTGTACCAAACTCTTTAAACATGTCTTCAAAAGGTGATCCCGGTGGAAACTCAAATGGAAAAGGATTTACATTTTTAACAACAGTTGTTGATGTTGAGATATTTACAACGGCTGGCATTAACTTTTCTGTTAAATCAGCAAATGAAGCGGGTCTTTCTTGTGAAATTGCTGAGTGACTGAATAATATAAAAATTATAATTGAAAATGTTGATCTGAGACCCCTCATTATCTTTATCCTTTAATAAACCATATTATAAAGAAACCAATTAAAGTGAATATAATTCCACCTAATCTTAATTGTTTATCATTAATCATTTTTAATTTTTCTAACATACTTTTCATTTTTGAAGGAAATAAGGCATAAAGAATTCCCTCTATAAAGAGAAATAAACCTAAAGCGACAATTAAGTCGTCCATTATGCTATTGTTTAATTTGTGCTTTTACGTTTCCAAAGAATTTGAAAAATTCACTGTCAGGTGACATAATAAGTGAAGTTTCGCCACCTATTAATGCTCTCTCATAAGCTTGCATTGCTCTATAGAACGCGAAGAATTCTGCATCTTTTCCAAAAGCATCAGCAAATATTTTATTACGCTGACCATCACCTTCACCTTTCATGATCTCTGATTTTTTCTCGGCTTCAGCAAGAATTACAGTAACTTCTTTATCAGCTGTTGAAGTAATAGTTACAGCCATCTCTGCTCCTTTTGCTCTAAATTCTTTTGCTTCCCTCTCTCTTTCAGTTTGCATTCTTCTGTAAATTGCATCACTGTTTGCTTGAGGCAAGTCTGCTCTTTTAATTCTTACATCAACTATTTTTATACCAAAATTTTCCGCTTCATTATTTACACCATCTGTAATAAGTGCCATTTGTTTATTTCTATCCTCAGATAATAAAGTTTGAAGTCTTTGAGTACCTAACACACTTCTTATTCTTGAATTAATAATTGTTGATAGTCTAGATCTTGCAACTCTTTCATTTCCAACAGAAATATAAAATTTTAGTGGATCAACAATTTTGAATCTCGCAAAGGCATCAACTATTAATCTTTTTTGATCCGATGCAATTACCTCTATTGGCGGAGCGTCTAAATTTAAAATTCTTTTATCTAAAAATACTACGTTCTGTATAAAAGGTAGTTTAAAATTTAAACCTGGTTTAAGTAAAATTCTTTTAGGGTCACCAAATTGAAGCACGATGGCTTGGTTTACCTCTTTGACTATAAAGATTGAAAAAAAGGCAGTTAATGTAATCACCCCAATAATTGGTAAAATAATTTTTTTCATTAGTTTGTTTTCTTCTTTAATTCTGGAAGTGGCAAGTAAGGAACAACTCCTGAGCCTGCATTCTTCTCGATTATAACTTTATCAATGTCTGCTAAAACTTTTTCCATAGTTTCAAGATACATACGTTCTTGTGTAACTTGTTTTGCATTTTTATACTCATTAAAAATTGCAGTAAATCTGCTTGCTTCACCCTCTGCTTTTGCAACAACTTCTTTTTTATATGCTTCAGCTGCCTGTAAAATTTTTTCGGCCTCACCCCGTGCTCTTGGGATTACATCATTAGCGTAGGCCTCAGCTTCGTTTTTGGATCTTTCCATGTCAGCTCTTGCAGCCTGTACATCTCTAAATGAGTCAATAACTTGGTCTGGTGGGTCAGCTTTTTGAGTTTGAACTTGAGTTATTTGTATTCCACTCTGATATTCATCTAAAATATTTTGTATAATCTCACTAGCATCAATTTCTATTTGTGATCTACCTTCAGTCAAAATTGGTTGTATGTTATTTCTGGCTATTACTTCTCTCATTGCTGTTTCTGCTGCAGCTTTAACTGTTCCCTCAGGGTCTTGAATTTTAAATAAAAAGTTTCCCGCATCTTTTATTACCCAGAAAACAGAAAAGTCTATGTTTACAATATTTTCATCTCCCGTTAACATTAAACTTTCTTCAGGAACATCGGCAACTACACCTGATGAAAAACCCGTGTCTCTTTCTGATCTAAAACCAATGTCAATTCTATTAACTTTTGTTACTTTTGGAGTTAATACGCTCTCTACTGGAAAAGGAATATGATAATTTAATCCAGGTTGGGTCGTAGAAACAAACTTTCCAAATCTTAGAACTACACCTTGTTCATCTGGTAAAACTCTATAAAGCCCACTTAATGCCCATACAATTACTAAAATTGTAAGACCAAAAAAAATTGGTTTTCCTCCACCTGAAGCTCCTCCTGGAAGAAATTTATTTATTTTATCTTGAAGATTTTTTATTAATTCATCTATATTCGGTGGGGTTGGACCTCTTCTGCCAGATCCATTTCCTGAACCTCCTCCAGGGGGTGATCCCCATGGACTTCCACCTCTTCCTCTAAAATCATCGACCATGACAATGTATATAGTGTCTTTAATGTGAAAAACAAGTTAAGTATGCTAAAACATCATTATAAATAGTGGACTTAATGAAGCAATGATTGAAAAACCAAGAGCAAAAACCTTTACGAAAAACCCAATTATAGGGACTAAATTTACAATTGCAGTATCAAGCGCTAAAGGTGGAGTTGGCAAATCAACTTTTGCATCGAATCTCGCTTTAGCCTTAAAAAAACAAGGATGTAAAGTTGGTTTATTAGATGCTGATATTTATGGTCCCTCGTTACCAAAACTATTTGATATTGAAGATAAACCGGAAAGCGATGGTCAAAAATTAATTCCAATTTTAAAATACGATATTCAGTGTATGTCTATTGGATTTCTTACTGATGAACAAACCCCAATGATTTGGAGAGGACCGATGGTCACTAGTGCAATAAAAACATTTACTCAAAAAGTTGCTTGGAAAGACCTAGATTTTATTATTGTCGATATGCCGCCAGGAACCGGCGATACACAACTGACTTTTACTCAAGAGGTAAAAATGGATGGCGTAATAATAATATCTACACCCCAAGAGATAGCTTTGCAGGATGTAAAAAGAGGTATTAAAATGTTTGATAAACTTGGAACAAAAATTATTGGATTAATTGACAATATGAGTTTTTTTAAAGGAGATGATGGAAAAAAGTATTATATATTTGGAGAAGGTGGGGTAAAAAAAACTGCTGAAGAGTTCAAAAAAGAATTTTTATGCGAAATACCTCTTGACCCTGAAGTAGGTAAACAAGGTGATAAAGGAACTCCGATTGTTGAAAGTGATTGTGAAAATGAAGTATCCAAGATTTATTTGGAATTAGCCTCTAAAATTAAATCGATTTATCTTTAATATAATTTTGTTGATTTATTTCATGATAATGTAAAATTTTTATATTATTTTATGATTTTAAATCTAAAATTTTCATCTTTAATCATTTTTTTGTTATAAAAAGCATAATTTCTATTTCTAATATTTTTTATTATTTCAATTAAATAATTTTCAAAACAATTATCTTTTTTTACAATAATTATTTTCGAGTGATTTTTTTTATTAATTTGAATTTTTAATTTAACATCTTCTGGTGGTGAAAAAATTCTTCTAATTTCTATAGATTTATTTTTACAATAAATTAATAATTCATTTTTATAATCTCCTCCAAACTTAAATGTTCCATTAAAAATTTTTGTTTTATATTTTAAAAAAACGTCAAATGAGATTATTAATCCATTCATATTTTTTTTTATTATAATTGATTTTTTTTTCAAATTTTCTTTAATAAATATTCTGTTTATAGATGCTGCATAAGGACTCATGTCCATAAAAGCACCACCCTCGAATTTTTTTGATAATAATAGTGATTTTTTTTTGGGTGTAGGAATAGTAAAATTAACAAAAATTTGTTCAATATTACTTAAATTACCAATATATTTTTTTGTAAGTTCAAATTGTTTATGATAATTAAAAAAAGTCGCTTCAGTAAGTAATAATTGTTTTTTTTCAGCAATCTTTATCAAGTGATTTAATTCACCAGTTCTTGTGGTTATTGGTTTATCAACAATTAAATGAAATCCTGAATTTAATACTTTTTTTGACCAATTAAAATGCATTGAGTTTGGTAAAGACAAATAAACTATATCCGCACCTGAGTACTTTAATGCTTTATCATAATTGTCAAATTGTAGGTACGAACCCTTAATTTTTTTTTTATATGATCTTGATGCAACACAAAAAGGTATATTGTTTTTAATAAAAGTATTAATATATCTCTTTTTTGCAATATTGGAGTAACCAATTAACAATATTTTATATTTTTTTTTCAAATTTTTATTTTATTTTATCAATATTTATACATCCAAATAAAAGTCTTGCTTCAATATCAATCTTCTTTTTACTTATCATTTCTATCATTTGGTTCTGTGATATCCATATATAGTTATGCGGGATCTTAATTTTGGTATTATTATTTAGTTGTAAGGCTTTATATCTTATTTCACAGTTAAAAAATCTTCCACCTTCATCTGAAAGAATATTGTCATAAATACTTTTTAACTTTTTTTTTTTATTTAAAAAAAAATCTTTTAATATTTTCTTTTCAAAGTTTTCTAAGTTATTGCTAGAATTATAATTTTTCAAATCTGATGTATTCACAGAACAAGATAATGTACTTTTTTTTAAACCAGGTTTTTTATTATACCTGCATAAATAATGATTAGTTTTATTAAACTCTTTTATTAAATATCCTGCAAATGCCATTTCTTTTCCTTTAATAATTGGTTGATCCCACTCTTTTACTTCTCGTTTGTTGGCATTAATATTTATACCTATTACTGAAAAATGCTTATTTTTTTTATGATTAATACTATCATTTTTCACTATCCAATTTTTTAAATTGGCCAAAGGTTTAATATTAATTTTTAAATTAAAAGCTTTATCTTTAATTTTTATCCACTTATTTATTTTTTGCATATTAATCAAAGGGGTATCTATCTTGTTCTTTGATATAAAAGAGGATAATACGGAAATTGTATCCATATTTAGAATACTTTTTATTTTTACTAGCTTGGTTAAATCCTTTTTATTAAACCAATAAAAATTATCAAATATTTTAATACTTTTTGTTGTTTCAACGAGCGAGTTATAGTTTAATTTAAATAGGTATCTATATCCTTGTTCGGATTGACTAATTAAATTTTTTTTTTTATTTATAAAAAAACTTAAAAAAGGAATTTTTTTACCACCATGAATTCTGGTATAATTGCTCTTTGTTGCCTGAACTGTAGGTGACAATTGTAACTTATTTTTATTTCCTGGTTCAACTTTTGCTTGAAGTAGATATCTTTCTTTTTTTTTATCTTTGATAATTCCTAATATACCTAATTCGTTCTGAACAATAATTGGCTGATCCCAATTTTTTCCAATAAGATTGGATTTTACATCGATACCTATTATCTTAAAAAACTTTTTACTTTCATGAAATATTGAATCTTTACTAAAATACCAGTTGTTTAAATTATCTAATTTTTTAATTTTTACTTTAATTTTATTGTGTTTTTTTTGTAATTTAAACCAGTTTTGAAAGTTTTTATTTAACATTTATTATCAAACAATTCTTACATCTGGAACATGCGTAATAAATTTTCCACCTCTTTTTATAAATTTTTTTTCTTTTTTCATTATCTCTTTTTTAAAATTCCATGCTCCAAGATAAGCATAATCAACACTCTCGTTAAAGCCTTTCTCAGGCGGCAATATAGGAATATGCATTCCTGGAGTAAACTTACCTTGTTTATTCTTGGTGGTATCAGTTATGTAACTAAAATACTCAGTTCCTATTTTACAGTAGTTAAACACAGTAGTTGATTTATAAGTTGCACCATAACTTATAATTTTTTTATTTTCTTTTTTAAGCCTTTTAAGTAAAGCAACTAATTTTTTTTTGGATTTATAAACTCTATTTGCGAATTTTTTAAATGTTTTGAAATTGTTAAGTCCTAACTTTGTTTCATCTTTTAAAATTTTTTTTAAACGTGAAGATAGTTTGTAATTTTTTTCTTGTTTACATACATAATACCTTAAAGATCCACCATGGTTACTTATTTTTTCTATATCAAATAATTTTAAATTAAATTCCTCTACAATATTTTTTATCGATAATGCAGAAAATACATAAACATGTTCATCATAAAACTGATCATAAGAATTAATTTTTATAATAGAACTTAATGATGGGTCCTCAATCACTAGTACACCTTTATTTGAAAGAATATCATATATTGCTTGAAAAGTTTCTTTTAAATTAGGAATATGAGATATCGTATTTGATGAAAAAATTAGATCTATTTTTGAATTTTCATTTAATATTTTTTTAGAAAGTTTCTTATTCCAAAAAAAAGGGTATGTTTTAAATTTTTTTTTGGTTAAATTAGCTAAATTTTTACAAGGTTCTACTGCTACTACTTTTTTTTTGGGAAAATTCTTTAAAAAAACACCATCGTTACTTCCTATTTCCATTACTTTCTTTGGTTTAAATCTTTTTTGAAGTTTTATTGCAATTTTTCTAAACGCTTCTCTCATAGTTTGAGACTCTGATGCTCTGTGAGCGTATTGATCAGTATACTGAATTTTAGGATTTACAGGGTCCTTCACAGATACCAAGAAATTTTTTGTATTAAAGCATATTATAAGCTTATAAAAATACTCTTTTTTAAGAGAACTTCTGGATATCGAACTCAAAAATGAGTTTGCAATAGGCTGATTGCCTAAATTAAGAAAGTTTTTTTTCATAATTTATATTTATCTTTACAATGTAATTTATATATTGTGAATAAGTTATTAAATAGTAATAAAATTGAAATCTATTAGAAAAAAAATTGTTATAACAGGTGGTGAAGGAAGGTTTGCTAAATCTTTAAAGAATAGCAAGCTTGGTTTGAATATTTTTTATCCTAATAAAAAAGAACTGAATATTCTAAATACAAAATCAATAGATAAATATTTAAAAAAAATTAGGCCAAAATATGTACTTCATGCTGCTGGTTTATCTAGGCCAATGAAAATACATGATAAAAACATCTCAAAAAGTATTGATCTTAATATAATTGGTACTGCAAACGTTGTTAAGATATGCGAAAAATACAATATTAAATTAATTTACTTTTCAACAAACTATATTTACCCGGGAAAAAAAGGTAATTATAAAGAATTAGACCCAATCTTACCTATTAATACATATGCTTGGTCAAAACTTGGAGGGGAATGTTCCGTAAAATTATATAAAAATTCTCTAATATTGAGATTGTCAATGTGTGAAAAGCCTTTCATTCATAAATACGCTTTTTCTGATATTAAAACAAATTTTATGTTTCATGATGACTTTGCTAAAATATTACCTAAGATTTTGAACAAAAAAGGTATATTAAATGTTGGTGGTAAAATTCAAACAATTTATGAATTTGCAAAAAAAAACAATCCACGAGTAAAAAAAAAGTCTGGAAAAAAAATATTTCCTCCAAATCCTTCTATGAATATTTCAAAATTAAGGAAAATTATTTAGTCTTGTAAATGCTTTTTTTAAAGATTTTGGATTTAGCCATTAAATAGAAAAATATCTCTACAAAATTTTGCATCAAATAAATAAACCCATTAAAGTAATTACAGGAATTAACTTTATCTCCATAGTCAGCAGAAATACTAATTTCTCCATATTTTAAATTGAAAAATTTTGTCATCAAGATTATTTGAAAGGAAAATAAATAATTATTTGAACAATCTTCAAATTTGATTTTTTCATAAAAACTTTTGCCAAAAATCTTAAAACCCGTATGAAACTCAGATAATTCAATTGATAAAAGTTTTCTAGTAAAACTACTCATAACTTTATTTGAAAAATATCTTAAAAACGGCATGCCCTCTTCTTTGTGAGGATTTTTGTTCACAAATCTTGATCCAGTTATCAATGCATAATCTTCATCAATAAAATTTTTTGCTTTAGAAATTAAGTTTGGATCATATTGATTATCAGCATGAATCTCTAAAACGTAATCCGCTCCATCAAGAAAAGCTGTTTTAATTGCTTTTTTTAAGTTTCCTCCATGACCTAAATTAACTGAATTTTTTAAAACTTGCCAATCAAGCTCTTTTGCTACTTCGTATGAATTGTCTGTTGAATTATCATCAAAAAAATAAATTTTATCAAAAAGTTCTTTATCAATTCTTTCATAAAGTTCTTTGATAACTGGTGCACTATTATAACAAATTACAACACCATATATTTTTTTATTTGAAATCTTACTCATTCTATAGCTTAGTACATTCTATTACATTCGGTAAGGGTGAAAAATACTTAAACTCTAATAGTCCAGTTATTAAAGACATAAAAATTAAAAAACCAAAAATATATTTATATTTATGATCATCCTCTAATTGGAAGAGTCTAATAACTAAAGATATTAATATAAATCCTGGGATTACCGCGTACCTTCCACCAACAAAATTCGGATATAGTGACCCAATAAATACAAAACCTGATTGCAACATAAAAGAAGCAATAATTAGCAAAAGAAAATTATCATTCTTTTTAAAAACCTTATAAAAAATAATTAATGAAGCAATAATTATCAATAATAATGCAATTATAATTGAGTAATTATCAGTTATATTGAGCTTTTCATAAAAAAATTTAGGTATTGAACTTCCCCAAAAAGGTCTAATCAAAATATTGTAAGCAAAACTTTCAATCTTACTGTAACTAAATGAAAATCTGTCTGAGTTATTTAGTGAAAATAAAAAAAAAAAAATATTAGTTATAAGAGGCAACAAAGAACATAAAAAATTTATTAAGTTATCTTTATTTTTTTCTAAAAAAAATTTTAAAAAAAAAATTGGTGCAAATATACTTGAATAAATACTGCTTAAACCGCTAAAAATTATAAGAAATCTATAAAATATCTTTTTGTATACTGACAAAATATTAAAATCTTGAAATAGCAATATAAATGTAAATATTCCAAAATACGCTTTTAAATGTATTGCATTGAGCCATATTTCTGGTGTCATAGGTGGAGAAAATAAAAATAAGAGAATAATTAATATTTTATAATTATCGTTATAAAAAATTAAGGATTTTGAAAAATAAATATAAGAAAAAATAGCTAGATAGATTAGTGATGATGAGTAAGTATTAATTTTTTCAGAAAAAATTGGCGAGAGTGTAGCTAATTTACTTATAATGTTAGTTGATAATTCAAAATAGCCCGCGTAATCATAAACATATAAAATTGATTTAAAAAAATTGTTTTTTAAGGAGTAATTATAGAATGCGTATTCTTTAATCTGCCAATATCCATCTTCCAAAAAAAAACATGGAGACCTAAAAAAAATTAAAAAAGCTAAAAGTAAGAAAAAAGAAGGAAAAAGAAATCTATTTTTTACCATAGGTTTTGTTGTTTTTTACTTAATTAATTTTTCTTTTAATTCAAAAGCTAACATTAATTCGTTCCACTCCCTTTTGGATAAGCCAGAACTATCCATGCTTACATTTTCGCCTTTAATAAGTTTTTTTATAACTGTTTTGCCCTTTGCTGAAACCTCTGTCCCGCCAACCCTATAATCCATAAAAGCCTCGTAGGTAATTGGAACCCATTTTTTTAAACTATTTAACATTATATCTGCATAAACCCTTATCTCATATTGAGCATGATGATCAGCTCTTAATCTTAAAAAATTCATAAGATTAAGTAAATCAGTCTTCCAATACCATTGCGTGTAAGTATTTAAAGTTAAGTTCATTCTAGCAAGTTCTCTTGCTAAACCTTTTTTATTTTCATCAATTGTTGATCCATCATATCTTTGATTAAGCATTTTTTCATAATTTGAATAAGTTCTTTCTGCATCATCTTTTAAAAGTTCTAAAACTTTTTTTGCTTGGTTACCCTCTAAGATATCACCTCTACCTTGCCTATTACTAACGGACTGTGCTGCAAGATTTTCTGGGGTTGGCAAATAAAACTCTTTATCTAATATGGAATATCTTGCTGAATATTCATTAACGTTTGCAGTTCTATGTCTTATCCACTGACGAGCAATAAATATAGGTAACTTTATATGATATTTAATTTCACACATTTCAAATGGAGTGCTATGCCAATGACGCATTAGATATTTAATCAACCCAGAGTCAGTCGAAACTTGTTTGGTGCCTTTCCCATATGAGACTCTTGCAGATTGAACTATAGAAGTATCATCGCCCATATAATCGACTACTCTAACAAAACCATGATCAAGAGCTGGTATTGCTTCATAAAGAATTTTTTCCAACTCTGGGACTGTAACTCTTTTCGTTTTATTATTTTGCAACTGTTGGCTCTTAATTTCTTGTGACTGTTCTTTTGTTAGTTTCATGAATTTTATTGAATCTTTAATAATAACTTTTATATTAATAGTGTTGGTTTTCCAACTATGACGATAAACGAATTTCGTAATAAACATTACGGACGTGGGGGCAGTACCCACCACCTCCACCATTTACAACTTACGGGGGTGAACTAGGATCGACGGATGTCTAAAGGCTATTTTTTCGTTCGGAATTGTTCCACCGTAACGGGCTATTTATAATTGCAAATGATAAATTTGCTCTTGCTGCTTAATTAATTTATTAATTAAGTAACGGGGTTTTGGGGCACCTGGCAACAGAACGCCCCTGCGTATTGGCGTTAACGCTTATTAATTCACAACTTTTTTTAATTTGGGCACACATAGGTCACAGTGAGGAAAAATTTTTATCTAAAAAAACCTATAAATACTAAAATTATTGTTTCTAAAATAAAATAAAAAATTGGAAGTGCTGCTGCAAATGTGGCTGAACCAACAATTGCAATAATAAAAAGTTGATACTTCTCTTTATCTTTTAAATAATTTGAAAGGCCATCAGCGTTTATCATAACTATCAAACAAGTAACGAAAGGTAATATCAAAATATATATTATGTCTGCTTGAGGAAACATCTCATAACAAAAGTGCAAATAAATGAGAGCTCCAATAAACCAGTAATATGTTAATTTGTCTGCTGTTTTCATTTTTTTTCTTTGTAAACTAAATCTTTTTATAAAATGATATTAAAGAATTAAATAATTTATCTCTGAACCTCCAAAGACAAAAGACGCTCGCTCCAAATAAAATAATTGATAAAATCATTCGCAACTTATTTCTTAAATCAGAATTTCCATCCCAAACTTGTGGTTCAGGAGCGGAAAAATTAACTCCAGGAATATCTTTTGCAGTCCACTTAGGGTACAGAACCGCTGGCTTTCTCCAATATTTGCTCCAACACTCGATATGTCTATTTTTATCTACTACTTTGCCTCCACAACGATAATCTGGTGTATAGGGAATAATAAAATCTGTAAATTTATTTAAAAAAATTTTGCTTGCTGGTGTTTTCCAGATTTTATAGCCAAAATTATATTCTTGTTTAGGTGTATAAAAGAAAAGTAGAGCTAAAAGTGAAAATCCTAAAAAAAGATAAATAATTTTAAATATTTTTGGAAAATCATATTTTTTTTTAATATCATTCTTTTTCATTTTTTTTAAAGTTTAGTTCTGTACCCTCAAGATAATAACATCTCCAACCAAAGTTCAATGCTTTTATTCTATCGTTTTTTGATAGGTATATTTGAGGATATTCACCTTTATAAAAAAGTTTTTGTCCTGAGTCCGTATAAGTGATGTCTCCGTTTTTTAAAACTTTATCTACTTTCCAGCCATCATAAACATATCGATATAAATCTTTTTCATCTGAACATTTAACCCATTCACGATCTTCAGGTGCAAAAATTAAAGCTAAAACAATTGCAATAAAAAATGAAAGAAAAATTGATAAGAAAAAGTACTTAAGTATTTTTATCACTAATCATTTTTAACTTTTAAGTTGGGCACAATTAGGGTCCAATTTGGACACAGCCGCCAAAGAAATTTGGGTATTTTTAACTCTAGAATTGTTATATAACGTTAAAGGTTAAGGGCACCTGGCAACAGAACGCCCCCTTTCGATAAAAAAAATGAGTGAATTAAAAAAACTAGAAAACTTTTTCAAAGTAATTAAAAAATTCGATGAAAACCTAAAATTTAAGATAGTTGAAATTGGCGCTCATCCCTATGGTGATTTTAAGGAAGGTTTCCATATTTTGTTGGACCATTTTCCTGGATCTGAAATTTATGCTTTTGAGGTAAATAAAGATGAGTGCCAGAGACTTAACAAGATTTGTAAAAAAGGGATGAAATTTTTTCCTATTGCGCTTGGTGAAAAAAAAGAAATTAGAAAATTTTATGAAACTTACATGCCTGTTTGCAGCTCATTATACAAACCGAAGGATGAATTTTTAAAATTATACAATAATTTAAACGTCGCTTACTTAAAAAACATCACTGAAATTGAAACAATTAGTCTTGATGAATTTTCAAACAATCATAGGTTAGAACATATTGACTTTATTAAAATTGATATACAGGGAGCAGAGCTTGATGTTTTTAAAGGAGGTAAAAAAACTCTAGAAAAAACTTTAATAATTGTGAGTGAGGTAGAGTGGGTAGAACAATACGTTAATCAACCACTCTTTGGAGATGTAAGTTCTTTTTTAAAAAAAGAAGATTTTATGCTACATAAATTTCTAGGATACGGCACAAGATCTCTCAAACCCATAATATTAAATCAAAATAAAAACTTTGGAACACAATTTATGTGGTCAGATGCAATGTTTATTCGAAATATAATGAATGTCTCGAAATTAAGTGATCAGGAATTAATAAAATCCGCAGTTTTCTCCTATATCTATAAAAGTCCTGACTTAACTTATTTTTATCTAACGAAGTTTGATGAGAAAAATAATTCATCTTTTTGCGATTTATTTAAAGAAGTAAATTAGTTTTAATATGCCATTAATCGAAAAAATATTTAATCCTTTAAGTAGTTTTCACCATAAAAGGATTTTTATGTATTTAAAGAAGTTGGATATTGATAAAGTCATTGATATAGGCGCTCATAAGGGTGAGTTTCTTGAAAAAATGTTAGAAATCGAAAAAGTAAAATCTTTTTATGCTTTTGAACCTCAGAAAGATATCTTTGATAGTTTAAATAAAAAATTCTCTAGAAATAACAAGATCACATTATTAAATTATGCAGCAGACAAAGAGATTGCAAATAAAATGTTGCAAATAAATAAACTTAGCATGACATCATCCTTAGCTGAAGTTAACGAGAACTCATTGTATCTTAAATTAAAAAATTTTTTGACACATTCTAAATCAAATTTCATTAATGAATACGAAGTAAAAACAAACACTATAGACAATGTTTTCAAAGATATAAACTTAGAAAAAACATTACTTAAAATTGATGTTGAGGGATATGAAATGAATGTGATCAACGGATCAAAAATGAAATTAAAAGAAATCTCATATATTATAATAGAAAATCAATTTGGAAATCATTATAAAAATAATAATTTTGATGATGTTAAGGATTTTCTACTAAAATATAATTTTGTTATCTCAAAAAAATTCATTTTTCCTACCATGCATTATCAAGATGTATTATTTAAAAAAACTAATTTATTTTAAAAATTGGTTTAAGTTCGGTTTAAAATAATTTGGTCCTTTCATGACCTTTCCATTCTCATTAAAGATTGGCTTACCATTATTGTCCAATTTACTCATATTAGAATTCTGAAC
The DNA here is from genome assembly GCA_902535745.1 of uncultured Pelagibacteraceae bacterium. Taxonomy (GTDB): domain Bacteria; phylum Pseudomonadota; class Alphaproteobacteria; order Pelagibacterales; family Pelagibacteraceae; genus Pelagibacter. The sequence continues at coordinate 9,933 of CACAUR010000004.1, read as the reverse complement.
TTCTTCGAAACATTTATCCAAATTAACGCCAAAGGCATGGCCTGCTCCATAAGTAACATAAAGAATATCAGTTAACGCATCTATTGTTTCCTGCAGATCTTTTTTATTAATTGCTTCTTTTAGTTCCTCAAGCTCTTCCTCTATAAGGTCGACTCTTAATTTATTAATCTTATCTGTAGAAAAACTTGCTTTAGCTTTAACTTCTTGCCCAAAAGTTTTCATGAATAAACCAACTTTTTCAAAATTTGTCATAATGCTCCTATATGATTCTTGTTACTTTTAATGTATAATAAAAATTACATTATCCAAATGAAATTTAGAAAAGAAATCGATAGTATGGGAGCCATAAATGTAAATGATGAGAAGTATTGGGGTGCCTCAACTGAAAGATCAAAAAAATATTTTGATATAGGAAAAATATTAGTAAGCAAAACATTGATAAATGCAATTGCTATGATTAAACTTTGTGCTGCCCTTGTTCATAAAAAAGAAAAACAGATCGATGCTAAAATCTGTAATGCAATTGTTGCAGCTTCTAAAGAAATAATCTCTGGTAAACTTGACGGAAATTTTCCTTTAAAAGTCTGGCAAACAGGATCTGGTACTCAAACAAATATGAATGTAAATGAGGTAATTGCTAATAGAGCTATCGAAATTTTAGATGGAAAAAAAGGTTCTAAGAAACCAGTTCATCCAAATGACCACGTAAATAAATCTCAATCAACAAACGATGTTTTTCCTACAGCAATGCATATTGCGATTGCTATTGAGACAAAGAAAAAATTATTACCATCTTTAAAGAATCTTAGTAAAGAATTAAAAAAAAAAATAAGTAAATTTAGAAATATTGTTAAAGTTGGTAGAACACATCTTCAAGATGCCACTCCACTTACTTTAGGACAAGAATTTTCAGGCTATTATTCACAGTTGAATGATTGTATTTTAAGAATTGAAAATTCTTTAAAAGAAATATTTTATCTTGCTCAAGGTGGAACCGCTGTAGGAACAGGGATTAATACAAAGAGGAATTTTGATGTTAAAATTTGTAAGGAAATAAGTAAGCTAACTAAAATAAAATTTTATCCAGCAAAAAATAAATTTGCAGCTCTTGCGGCGCATGATTCAATTGTAAATTTTTCAGGTACTTTGAATACAACAGCAGTTTGTCTTATGAAAATTGCAAATGATATTCGTTTTTTAGGTTCAGGTCCAAGAGCAGGTTATGGAGAATTAATACTGCCTGCAAACGAGCCTGGATCTTCAATTATGCCAGGAAAAGTCAACCCTACACAATGCGAGGCTGTCACAATGGTTTGTGTGAAAGTTATTGGTAATCACACAGGTATCACAATTGCAGGTTCTCAAGGACAATTTGAATTAAACGTTTTTAAACCTCTTATTGCTCATAATATTCTTCAATCCATAGATCTTTTATCAGATAGTTCCAATAATTTTTCTCAATTTTGTATTAAAGGTATAAAAGCTGACTTAAAAAAAATAAATGATGATTTAAATAACTCGTTGATGTTAGTTACAGCTCTAGCCCCGAAAGTAGGTTATGATAATGCTGCCAAAATTGCAAAGGCTGCGCTCAAAAATAAAACTACTTTAAAGTTTGAAGCTATAAAAACTGGCCTAATTTCGTCCAGTGAGTTTGATAGAATTGTTGACCCTAAAAAAATGACTTATCCGGGGTAACTTGATAAAATCTTATTAATAAAACTTCTTAAACTTATCCAATTATTAACTGTAATAGAATTATTATTAAAACTATAAATTAAGTTATCAAGATTATCATTCATCTCTGGATTATCTTTATTAAAAGACATAAAAAATATTTTTGTATCAAAATTTGAAAGATTGTAGATTAATCCAAAATAAACTTTTTTTATATCCTTTTGATTTTTTTTTGAAACTAAAAATTTTCTATAGAATCTATTTTTGTCAAAAATTTCAAAACTAAATTTTCCTTTAAAAAGTATATCATTTTCTTCTAAGTAAATGTTTCCATAATCAAGGTTTAAACTTCCAATTTTTTTATTCAATAATTTTGAATTACTTAACTCAATTTTTTCGCCAACATAATTTGAATTAATTAAAATTTCATTGAAGAAACTTCCGTTGTTTAAGTTATCACTTTTGATTGTTAACTTTCCATTAAAATTTTCATTTAACAAAAATTCTTGTGAAAAAATTTCATCAATAATATTTTTATTTGGTAAAATCTTTTTTAAGTCAAATCTTTGAATTTGAGAGTCAATTTGAAAATCGAATGGATCTAGATTTATTTCACCTTTATAATTGAATTTGTTTGTTCCAAGAAATGAATTATTTGACTCCAGAACAATTAAATCTTCTTTAAAAGAATAATTAGTATTTAGTTTAGATCTTTTAAAATTTAACTTAAGATTTTTGATTTTGTCATTTTTTTTTGATTTATTCAAAAAACTCAATTTCAAAGGATTAAATCTTACTTTTGTAGTTTTTTCATTTAAAGTTTCATCGTATTTCCAATCAAAAGTAAACGGGATATTAAAAATTTTTCCTTTAGATATTAAGAAGTTTTCTTTTTTTAATTCATCATAAAAAATTAAAATATTTTCAAGTGACAAAAATGAAACAATTTGGCCCTCGTTACTTTTATAAAAAATTTTACTTTTCAAGACTTTTATAGAATTTTTTGAAAATCCATCACTAAGAAAATTATTAATAAAATTAAAATCAGATTTTTCAACAAAAAAATTTGCATTTTTAATTTCAATTTTTTTTATTACATTATTCATCCTAAAAAAATTATTTTGATTGATAAAAATTCTTAATTTTTTAATTTGGCTAAACTCTTTTTGATAACCCGTTTTTTCAGTAAATATTACAACATCGTTTACGATATAATGAGGCTTTGGAAGAATCGAATAGTCAATATCAGGGGTTAGTGCAAAGTCTAAGTTGTATTCCTTTTTTAACTTTTCCTCCAATTCCTTTTGAATGTTCTCACTAATCACTATACCTGGAATTGAAAGATAAAGAAGATAAAGAAAAAATACTATGCTAAGTAAGAATAATGCATAATTTAGCTGAAATTTTTCAGATATATAATTTTCTATGTTTTTTTTCTTAAATTGGTTAAAGCCAATCTTCAATGTGCTTTTAGGCACGTTGAATAAAGTGAAAAATTTACTAAACATTTTATTTAGTATATTTTTTCTTAAAAAGTTTTTTTGTAAGAATGACTGAATTTTAAATTTTTTCATTATCCTATAAAATGACTTATAGTGATTTAAAATAAATGATAAACTCTGAATATCTAGAAAAATTAAATAATTTCCAAAAAGAGGCGGTTTTGCATACATCAGGACCACTCTTAATTGTTGCTGGCGCTGGTTCGGGTAAAACTAAGGTTCTTACGTCAAGAATTGCAAATATTGTAGAAAAAAATCTTGCCTTTCCGAACGAAATACTGGCCGTAACTTTTACTAATAAAGCAGCAAGAGAAATGCAAAATAGGATTAGTTTATTACTTAAAAAGAAAGCAGTCGGCCTACCGTGGCTTGGAACATTCCATTCAATCTGCGCAAAGATATTAAGAAGACATGCTAAAGCTGCTAATTTAACACAAAATTTTACTATAATAGATCAAGATGATCAGCAGAAATTAATTAAAAATATTTCTAAAAGCAAAAATATTGATATCAAAAAAATTTCTCCAAGTTTTGTACTAGCTTTAATCAATAAATGGAAAAATTCTGGCTGGTATCCAAAAGATGTGAAAATTCCTAGAGGGCAAATTTTAGAGAAGAATATGTTGGAAGTTTATAGAGTATATCAAGAAAAACTTACTGATCTGAATGCATGTGATTTTGGGGACTTAATTCTTCATTGCGTAAAAATTTTTGAGGAAAATCAAGACATTAACAAAATTTATTCAAAGAAGTTTAAATATATTCTAGTAGACGAATATCAGGACACAAATTACATCCAAAGCAAATGGCTCAAACATTTGACCCTTTTGCATGACAATATTTGCTGTGTGGGTGATGATGATCAATCAATTTATAGCTGGAGAGGTGCGGAAATTAAAAATTTTTTAGAATTTGATAAAGTTTATGAGAATACAAAAATTATAAGACTAGAAGATAATTATAGATCTACTCAAAATATTTTAAATGTAGCGTCTCATTTAATTTCTTATAATGAAAATAGACTAGGAAAAAAATTAAATTCAAAAAAATCTGAAGGTGAAAAAATAAGATTAAATTGTTATAGAAATGGAAAAGATGAAGCTATAGGTGTATCAGATATAATTGAAAATGAACTTAAAAAAAAATATTCATATAATAATATTGCTATTCTTGTAAGGGCGATATTTCAGACGAGGGAGTTTGAGGAAAGATTTTTAAAAATAGGCCTTCCATACAGGATACTAGGGGGGACTAAGTTCTACGAAAGGGCTGAAATCAAAAATTGTATTTCTTTTTTGCGGATCATTCAACATGAGAAAGATGACCTTGCTTTTGAAAGAATAGCTAATGTTCCTAAAAGATCTATAGGAGAGAGTTCATTTAAACAAATAAATGAATATGCGAGAAGAAACAATTTGTCATTAGAAACTTCTTCCCAAAATTTGATTAGTCAAAATTTAATCAAACCCAAAACTAAATTGGGACTTTTGTCATTTTTGAATATGGTCAAAAAATGGAGAAATGACCACTTTGTAAAAAAAATAAATCATGTTAATCTTTTACAAACTATATTAGATGAATCTGGTTATTCAGTTTCTTTAAAAGATAAAAAAGATTTAGAAAACGAAAATAGACTTGAAAATATTAAAGAGCTTTTAAGTGCAATGAAAGAATTTGATAACTTAGAGAGTTTTCTTGAACATGTTTCTTTGGCAACATCAATCGATCAACAGTGGGAAGGTGAAAAGATAAATTTAATGACTATGCATGCATCAAAGGGTTTGGAATTTGATGCTGTGTTTCTTCCTTGCTGGGAAGAGGGCATGTTTCCACATCAAAAATCAATTGACGAGAAAGGTCAAAACGGTCTTGAGGAAGAAAGGCGTCTTGCTTACGTGGGAATAACTCGGGCAAGAGATTTGAGTTTTATATCTTTTTCTTTAAATAGATTTTACCAGGGCGATTGGATAGATAGTTTGTCATCAAGATTTGTAGATGAACTACCAGAAAAATTCATTGAGAAGAATAATAACCTAGAAAGAGATGATCAAGATTTCGAATTTAATCAAGATATTGATAACGATAGTGAAAATTTCAGAAGCCCAGGATGGATCAGATATCAAAAAAGATTAAAATGATTTCTCAAAAATTAAAAGATCTAAAAAATAAATTTTATCATTATGGGATTGATGGTTATTTAGTGCCTAAAAATGATGAATATTTTTCTGAATTTGCTCAAATAGATAAACTTAAAACTATTACGGGTTTTAATGGATCATTTGGACTAGCGATAATACTAAAAAAAAAAAACTTTCTTTTTGTTGATGGAAGATATGTTGAACAAGCAAAAATTCAGTGTGGTAAAAAATTCAAAATACTTGAGATACCAAAAAAACTTCCCTATCAAGTTTTAAATTCAAGCTTAAATTTAGGATTTGACCCAATGGTTTTCACTTCTAGAAGTTTGCAATATTACTTTAGAAGTAAAGTTAAACTTACCCCAATAAATAAAACAATGATAAGTTCAAATACTTTAGATGATAATAAATCTAGTAAGTTCTACACGTTAAACACCAAAATAGTTGGAGAAACACTCAAAAGCAAGATTAAAAGATTAATAAAAATTATAAAAAAAGACGGATCAGATCATATTTTTATTTCAGCACCTGAAAATGTTGCTTGGCTTTTAAACATAAGAGGAAGAGATAATCCTTTCAGCCCAATACCTAATTGTAGAATAATACTTAATACAAAAGGAAAAGTAAACTTTTTTTCAGACATAAAAAAATCATCTAATATTTTTAAAAAAAAAGATTTTTTTAGAGTCTCTTTTTTCAAAGATAATCAAATTGAAAATTTTTTCAATAAGTTAAACGTAAAAAAAATTATAATCGACAAAAATTCCTGCTCTGTTTTTCTTGAAAATTTAATAAGTTCAAAATTTAAAATTTCTAATATTGGAGATCCTTTATATTTGATGAAATCAATTAAGAACAAAGTGGAAATAAATAATATGATCAAAAGTCATATTTATGATGGCGTAGCAGTTACTAAATTTTTATACTGGATTAAAAAAAATCAAAATAAAAAAATTTCTGAAATTGATGCTGAAAAAAAATTAGAGTCTTTTAGAAAAAAAAATAAAAATTATCTTTTTCCAAGCTTTAACACAATTTCGGCGACTGGAAAGAATGGGTCAATTATTCATTATCGTGCCTCAAACAAAACATGCAGAGAGATAAGGCGAAACGATATATACCTCTGTGACTCAGGAGGGCAATACAGTTTTGGAACAACCGATGTTACAAGAACTGTTTCTTTTAATAGACAACCCAAAAATATTAAAGATACTTTTACGCGTGTCTTAAAAGGACACATTGCTGTAGCTAATGCTAACATTTCAAAACAAAAAACTGGGTCAAATATTGACAAGTTAGCGAGGAAGCACCTCAAGGAAGTTAATAAGGATTTTAATCATGGTACTGGACATGGAGTAGGTTATTTTTTAAATGTTCATGAAGGTCCACAGGCAATTTCAAAAAGGAATAATGTCAAATTGAGAGAAGGAATGATATTAAGTAATGAGCCAGGATTTTACTCACAAGGAAAGTACGGAGTCAGAATTGAAAATTTAGTCTATATCAAAAAAGAAAAAAATAATTTAATTTTTAAAAACCTTACATTGGCACCAATTGATATTAATTTAATAAATTTTAAGTTATTGTCCTATCAAGAAAAAAGGTATCTAATTAATTATCACTTTGAGGTATATTCTAAAATCCATAAATTTTTGTCTTTAAATGAAAAAAAATGGCTTTCAAAGTCAATTTAACATTTGATTTAATGTTTTTTGATTGATAACCATTATTTTATTTTTTTTAGCCAAATCCACTTTTTTGGTGGTAGGTTTTTCTCCTATTACTAAATAATCTAGTTTTTTTGTTACATTGCTTACAATTTTACCTCCATTACTTTCAATCAATGATTTAGCTTCTGCCCTTGAAATATTATTAAGCGTCCCAGTAAACATAAAAACCTGACCTTTAAGTTTTCCCGAACTATTATTTTCTTTAAAACTTTGAATATCTAATGATTTTGATAAATTTAAAATAACATCCAAATTTACTTTCTCATTAAAAAAAATCTTTAATGAATTTATTTGAGTATCACCTATTCCATCAATATTGATTAGCTCTTGAATATGATCTTGATTTTTTAATCGAAAAAAATTTTCTTTTTTTCGTAAAAATTCACTCAAAAGTTTTGCATTTTCTTGTCCAATGTGTCTTATGCCGAGTGAAAATATAAATTTATCTAGTGAGACCTTTTCTGATTTTTTTATAGATTTTTTTAAGTTTTCAACGGATCTTTTTCCCCAACCATCCAATTGTGATATCTTATTATAATCTAGCTTGAAAATATCATAGGGAAACTTTATTAAGCCTAAAGACCAAAACTTTTCAATTACTTTTTTTCCTAAACCCTCAATATTAAATGCATCTTTTGAAACGAAATGTTTTAGCCTTTCCCTTGCCATTCTATCACAATCAAAGCCTCGATCAGGGCATCTTCTTACAGCATCAAATTTTTTAGTAATTTTATTAAATTCTTTAATAGTTTCAAAGCCACAAGGGCATTTTTTTGGAAAAATAAATTTCTTTGAATTGGGTTTTCTCTTTTTTAAATCTACTTCAACAACGTGAGGAATAACATCCCCTGCTCTCTCAATTTTAACTGTATCACCGATTCTTATATCTTTTCTTAAAATTTCTTCCTCATTATGAAGAGTTGCATTTGAAACTACTACCCCGCCTATATTTACTGGCTTTACCTTAGCTACTGGTGTTAATGCCCCAGTTCTTCCAACTTGAATATCGATATTTAAAATTTCAGTAACTGAATTGCTTGCAGAAAATTTATGAGCTATTGCCCACCTGGGTGCATTCGTTACAAATCCCAATCTTTTTTGAAGCTTCAAATCGTTAATTTTATAAACGATGCCATCAATATCATAGTTTAGTTTAAATCTTTTTTTTTCTATGTTTTGGTGATTAGACAATAAATCTTTAATCCCTGTAATTTTTTTATTCAATTCTGAAGTTTTAAAGCCCCATTTTTTTAATTTAATTAAAAAATTAGTCTGTTTGTCCACTGTTTGATCAGATGAAAATCCAAATGTATAAGCAATAAATTTTAAAGGTATCTCAGATGTTTTTTTAGGGTCTTTTTGTCTTAATGAACCTGAGGCTGCGTTTCGTGGATTTGCAAAACTATCTTTCATTTTCTCAAAGTCATTATTTTGAATGAAAACTTCTCCCCTTATATCTATATCATCGGGAAAATCTCTTTGATCTATATAGTGCGGAATATCAGATATTGTTTTTAAATTTAAGGTAATATCTTCACCTTCTTCTCCATTTCCTCTTGATAGACCTCTTATTAATTTGCCAGACTTGTAAGTAAGCGAAGCTGATATACCATCAATTTTTGGCTCAGCACTATATTCAAATTCAAAATTTTTATTAAGATTTAAAAAATTTATTATTTTTTTTTCAAAATTTATTAAATCTTCTTTATCAAATGCATTTGCTAAGGAGAGCATCTTTACTCTATGTGGATATTTTTCAAAATTTTTAGAGGGTGTAAAACCCAATGTTTGGGAAGGAGAATTTTGATCTTTGAAGTCAAATTTTTTTTCAAGATTTAATATTTCTTTTTTTAATAAATCAAAGTCATGATCTGATACCATTGGCGAACTATCTTCAAAATATTTTTTACTGTACTTTTTGAACTGTTCTATTTTTTTTTTATACTCTTTTTTCGCTGAACTTTTTGACATTTTAATCGAAAAGTTTTTTAAACTTTTTTAACATACTTTTTTTCTCTTTTTTTAATTCTAATTTTGATTTATATTTTTTGTTAAATATCTTATAAGACTTTTCATACCATTTACTTGATTGATAATTATATCCTAATAACGAAGCATATTTTTGAGATTCATTTTCTAGGCCAATTGTAAAATATAACTCAACCAATCGATGCAAAGCCTCTTCAACATAAATTGTTTTTTCATATTGATCAACTACTGTTTTATATCTATTAATTGAGGCAATCCATTTTTTCTTTTTCATATAATGTGATGCAACGTACATCTCTTTAGATGCTAAATAATCTTGTATTAAATCAAGTTTATAACCAGCATCTAAAGCATAATCAGATTCAGGGTAAGTTTGAAGGATAAAATTAAATTTTTCCTGTGCTAGTAACAAAGGACCTAAATCCTTTTTTTCATCAACAATTTTTTCATAGTAGCACATTGCGAGTAGAAAATGAGCATAGTTTAAATCAGGATGTTTAGGGTAAGTTTTGATGAATCTTTTAAGTTCAGACTCTGCATCAAAATAATAATCTTGAGCGTAATATACATATGCTGCCATCAATGCAGCTTTTGGGGCCCATGATGATTGAGGAAACAATAGTTCTGCTTCGTTAAATTTTTTTGCAGCATATATAGCGTCCCCTGCTTTAAATTCGTCGTATCCTTCTTTAAATGCACGGATCATTTGTAATTCAATGTCCTCCTCAACAATTAGAGAAGTTTTTTCTTTTTTCGCACAGTTTGTTAAAAAAAAAGATACTAAAAAAAATATCAAAAAAATTCTTAAAAAATTCATAAATTTAACAATTTTGAAGATTACTTAAAAAAATTAATCTTATGCGATAGATTTTAGAATATTCTTGTTCAAAAAGGAAT
>CACAUR010000003.1 GCA_902535745.1 uncultured Pelagibacteraceae bacterium | reverse complement strand
TGATTATCCCAATAGGTGATGGCTTTTCAATTTGTAGAAAATTATAATGTATACCATCTTTGGTTTTTATAAATTTAAACAATTAAAAAAGATCAGTAAACTTAAAGATAAACTTCAAAATATCATTAATGTTTATAAAATTAAAGGAACTATAATTATCTCACCTGAGGGAATTAACGGATCAATTTCTTTCCTAAAAAAAAATACTAAACAAATAAAAACAAATCTTAAAAAAATATTTGCCATTACAAAATTTGATAATATAAATATTTCTTTTAATAGATTTATTCCTTTTCATAAGGGGAGGGTGAAGGTTAAAAAGGAAGTTGTTCCAATTGGAAAAAGATTAAAAAAAAAAGTTAAATATAATCATCTTTCACCTAAAGAATGGAATAATTTTGTTTCAAAAAAAGACACTTACATAATTGATACTAGAAAAGATTTTGAGTTTAGAATTGGAACTTTCAAGAGGTCAATAAATCCAAAATTAAATAACTTTAGAGATTTTTCTAAATATTTTAAAAAGTTTAATAAAAATTCGAAAATTGGAATGTTTTGCACAGGCGGCATTCGATGCGAAAAGGCTAGCGATTATCTATATAGCAAAGGTTATAAAAATATTTTTCAGTTAAAAGGCGGTATTATTAATTATTTGTCAAAAATCGACAGAAAAGAAAGCTTATGGAAAGGGGAATGTTTTGTATTTGATAATCGTGTTTCAGTGAACCATAGGTTAAATAAAGGTAAATATTCAATTTGTGCTGGATGTAGAGAACCTATTTCTGATAAAGATAAGAAGTCTGTAAAATTCGAAGAAGGTGTTTCTTGTTCTAATTGTTATAATAAATCAAGCGAACAACAAAAAGTAAGATTTAGAATGAGACAAAGTCAAATTGATAAAGCAAAAAAAGAAAAAAAAAATTACATGTTTAAAAAAATTTACAAATAGATGGTTAAGAAAATTAATTTAACAGCGGATCCAATGTGGCAACTTCTAAGAAGAGTTACATTCCCCGCCAGTATTGGATCGTTATTTCAAACTTTTTATAATCTGGTTGATACCTTTTTTGCAGGAAAGATATCACCTGATGCATTAAGTGCTCTAGCAAAATCGTTTCCAATTTATTTTATTATAATAGCAATAGGTGTTGGTGTTGGAGCTGGTACTAATACTCTTATCGGAAATTCCATAGGTAAAAAAAAAGAAAAAGTCGCTTCATTATATGTGGCTCAATCAATAATTTTTGCAATAGTTATTTCACTATTAGTCACGTTTGTTGGAATTAACTCATCCAATTATCTTCTTCAATTATTAGGGTCATCTCCAGAAAATATTATTTTGACTAGAGAATACTTAGATATAATTTTTTATTGCACAGTAATAGTATTGATACAAATATCTTTAAATGGAACATTAAACGCTCAAGGAGACACAAAAAGTTACAGAAACGTCCTTATATTTACTTTTTTTTTAAACATCATACTTAATCCAATTTTTATTTTTGGTTTTTCGATAATACCTGCTTTTGGAATTTCAGGTATTGCAATAGCTACAGTTATTTGCCAACTTATTGGAACAATTTATTTAGCGCAAAAAGTTTATTGTTGTAAACTTAAAGAGTATTTATATGTAAAGTGTTTTATTCCAAAAATTAACTTTTTAAGTAATCTTACTTTTCAATCTGTACCAATAATGTTTAGCATGTTATTAATTGGTGTTGGTATATTTAATGTGCTTTACTTTGTAGGAAAATTTGGAGATATTGCTGCAGCCGGTTATGGAGCTGCACTTAGAATAGAACAAGTATTCTTACTACCAGTCATAGCATTGAATACGGCAGTATTATCAATTGGTGGTCAAAACTTTGGAGCTAGAAATTTTGAAAGGATAAGAGATCTTTATAAAAAAGCATTAATATTTGGTTGTTCATTTATGATCATGGCTGGCTTTATTTTATATTTCGGTGCAGAAAATCTTCTTGGTTTAATTACCGATGATCCAGAAACTATTAAGTTTGGATCTTTATATTTAAAGATTGCAGCATTGATAGGTCCTATATATCCAACTTTTTTTATTACTACTGCTGTATTTCAGGCTCTTAAGAAACCTATTTTTAGTTTGTATATGAGTATATTAAGGCTTACCGCAATTCCTTTTTTATGTTTGTGGTACGTTATTAATATTAAAGGAGGGGGTTACAGCGATATCTTTTATACAATATTAGTTACCAATTGGTTAATGGGATTAGTAGTATTATTTTTTATAGGAACTTTTTTTAATTATATGTTTAAAGATAATAAAAAATATTTTTTTGTAAAAAGTTAGATTAACTATCCTTTTTCATTCTTTTCTCAAGCCGTCTTACTAAGAATGATACAATTAAAATTAATATAAGATACTCTAAGATCAAAAATGTATATATTTCTAGAGGTCTATATGTAGTAACAACAAGCTCATTCGCTTTTCTAGTTAAGTCTCCAATACCAATAATCGAAACTAAGGAAGACATTTTTAGAACGTATACAAACTGATTTCCAATAGCAGGCAGTATATTTCTTATAGCTTGAGGAAGAATGACAAGTCTCAATTTTCTAAAAAAATTAAGTCCTAGAGAACTTCCAGCTTCCCATTGAGGTTTTCTAATTGAATTTATTCCAGCTCTAAAAATTTCAGCCTGAAATGCGCTTTCACTTATAGATAAAGCTATAATTCCAGATACAAATGGACTAAAACTTATTCCTGTCATAATGGGTAATCCATAATAAATCCATAAAATCAAAACCAACAAAGGTATAGCTCTAACTATTTCGACATAACCTATATTAAAGTATGTTAAAAATTTATTTTTTGCTAAAGATGGAATGGCAACTATTAGCCCTAATACTATTGATAGAGATATTGATACGATGGATATAAAAATAGTAGTTGTAAACCCACTTAACAAAAATTTTAGATTAGTTAAACCGTTAACATTGTTAGGAGATAATATTAACCAATCCAACTCTTGTTTTCCACATGATAATAAGAATAACAATGAAAATAGTAAAAATAAGTTTTTCACTCTTATATTTATAAAGAATTAATTATTAATAGCTAATTTATTATAGGCTTTTAAGATTATATTCTGCTAAAAGTTCTTTGAAGAAACCAGATTTCTTTTTTTTATTGATCCAATCGTTAACGTAATTTCTCCACTTATCATCATTTTTACCTACCATCATCGCTAAGAAAGCAGGATTTTTTTCACCATCTGGAACAATTGCTAATTGTGGATATTTGATAACTAATTTATTTGCTTCGGTTGAACTTGTAATATTACCATCAGCTCTTCCTGCTAGCACTTCCTGAAAATCTCTTGCAGGTGCCTCTACTGAATTTAATTTTGATTTAGGAAAAAACTCTTTAGCTTTTTCCTCTTGTGAAGTTCCAAGTGTTGTTGCAATTGTAACATCTTTATTGTTCAGAGAATCCCAAGTTGAAAACTTACTTAAATTTTTCTTTAAAACAAGTGGAACAGTTCCATATTTGTAATAGGTCTCTGTGAACCCTGCTACTTCTGCTCTTTTAGGAGTTTTTGTTACACTTGTTGAAATATCATATCTGTCTGAAGTTATTCCTGAAACTATCGTTTTCCATTCAGCTGGAACAAACTTAATATTCACACCCATGTCTTTTGCAAGTTCGTTCATGACATCAATGTCAAAACCTTTATAAGTGTTTGTAGATGGATCTTTTATAGTCATCGGATCCCAGTCTCCAGTTGTACCAACTCTTAACTCTCCATTTGAAAGGATTTTGTCTAAAGAGGAAGCGTTTGCAGAAAATGAGAATAATAAAGTAAATAATAATATGATAATTTTTTTCATAAAGTCTTGATAAGATAATTTATAATATTTTTCTAGGCTAACCTTGACGCAGTTAAATTTTACAATAAATTCGCCCCATCATTAAGCCAATCCCATAAATGGTTAGAAAACGATCGTCTTACAAATAAATTTATATTGTTATTACCTAGGTTGTGAATGATTACATCAATATGATTAATTATAGTTTGGGTTGTGGATCCTTTAGTGTCTTTGAATTTTGAGAAATCAAAAGGACAGCTCATTGAGAGCAATTCGTATAATTTATCCCCAGAAATATTAATACACACCCATTGGTCACTTACATTTGTAACAGCTCCGTAGTTAAGCGATGAAATTTCTTTAAAAACTCTATCAAAAATTTCTTTATTCATATTATTTGTATAAACCATCCATTCATCTGGACTAAGCCATAAAGCGCTTAACTCTTGGTTACTTGTAGACGTATTACTTTCTGTTGGCAAAATAACAGAGAGTATTTGACCAACTTTTGTAAAGAATTCTCTTTTTTTTCCACGTAAGTTAATTTTAGTAATTGGTTCTACCTCTTTCAAATTTAAGTCTGAATATTCTCTTTTGTCTTTAATGGCTGTATTAATGTTATCCATTTATTCTCTCATTTTCTTTATCTAAAAAGATTGTATCTGATACAGTTACTTTAATTGTTTTATCTATCATGGGAACTAAGAGTTTTTGTCCCTTAAGTTTTTTACCTTCTTTTAAAATTGCTAAAGCAATAGACTTTTTTAAAGTTGGACTAAAATAACTTGAAGTTACATGACCAAGCATATCTACAGGGTTTTTATTCCCATCTTTAATTAATTGAGCACCTTCCTCTAAAATTTCATTTGGGTCATCAGTAAGAAGTCCAACTAATTGTTTTCTATCTTCCCTTATAGTGTCGCTTCTGTATAGAGATCGCTTACCAATAAAGTCATACTTCTTTTTACTAATTATCCAGTCCATTTGAAGATCTACTGGAGTCATCGTTCCATCAGTATCTTGGCCAACAATGATAAATCCTTTTTCAGCCCTTAAAAGGTGCATAGTTTCGGTTCCATAGGGAGTGATGTTAAATTCTTTTCCAGCTTCAATACATTTTTCCCAAATATACTTACCGTATGATGCTTCTACGTTAATTTCATAACTTAATTCGCCTGTAAAACTTATCCGCATAATTCTACAACTTATATTACCTAGCTTTACCTCTTTAAATGACATATGTGGAAAACTTTCATCCGATAAATCTAAATTTTTAAAAATTTTATTAATGATTTTTTTTGCGTTTGGACCGCATACGCTTGCTGTTGCATAATGATCTGTAACTGATGTTAAAAATACATCTAATTCTGGCCATTCTGTTTGTAAGTAATCTTCAAGTTTAGACATGACATTTGCGGCACCACCAGTTGTTGTTGTCATCAAGTAGTGATTTTCACCCAGTTTTGTTGTAACTCCATCATCATAAACCATACCATCTTCATTTAACATTAAACCATATCTACACTTACCTATTTGTAATTTTGACCAAGCATTTGTGTAGACCCTATTAAGAAACTCATTTGCATCAGTTCCTTGAATGTCGATTTTACCGAGTGTTGAAGCATCTAATATTCCACTTGATTCTCTTGCAGCTTTACTTTCTCTTTGTACAGCGTCGTACATTGTTTCACCATCTTTAGGATAATACCAAGCACGTTTCCATTGACCGACATTTTCAAATTTTGCATTATTATCAACGTGCCAATCATGCATTGGTGTTTTTCTAAAAATATCAAAAAATTGTCCAACGTTTCTACCTACTATGGTTCCAAAAGTGAGTGGAGTATACGGAGGCCTAAACGTTGTCGTACCAAGATCACCCATATTAGTATTAGTTGTATCTGCAACTATACCCAAAGCATGCATGTTAGCAAGTTTACCTTGATCTGTACCCATGCCAGTTGTTGTATATCTTTTTACGTGTTCAATTGATTTAAAGCCTTCTCGTAAAGCTAATTTTATATCTTTTGCAGTACTATCATTTTGATAATCTAAAAATGGTTTTGTTTTACTTAACGGTTTATCTGATGGAAGTAACCATATATTTTTTTTATCTTTTTCTTTAGAGCATTTAACATCAATTTTATCAAAATTAGAATTTTCGATATTTAAAAACTTTTTTGTATCTTTTATTGAATTTTTTAAAACATCATCTAATTCAAAATCTCCTTTAGCAGAACCAATACTTAATTGATTTAAATTTGTTTTATCTGGAACAAAAATATTATCTTTATTATCAAACTTAAGTTTACCACCAGATTGCGTAAATAAATGAACCATCGGGGTCCAGCCGCCTGAAACTGATAAGCAATCACAATTTAATTCAATCTTTTTTCCGATAACATCATTGCCTTTATCATTAAGCTTCATTATCGTTACCTTATTAATTCTTTTGTAACCTTTAGTGTCGACTACTGAATGGTTCCAATAAATTTGTATTCCTAAACCTTTTACTTGATTAACTATTTCTGAAGACGAATTATCTCTAATATCGACTATTGCATTTAATTTCGTTCCTGATTTATGTAAAGACAAAGCTGTTTCATAAGCACTATCATTATTGGTAAATATAACATTTTCCAAACCACATCTGACACCATAATAGTCTATGTATTTTTTAACAGCAGATGCTAACATTATTCCAGGTCTGTCGTTGTTATGAAAAACTTGAGGTCTTTCTATAGCTCCAGTGGAAATAATTACTTTTTTTGCTCTTATTTTGTATAATCTTTGTCTGATTTTATTATTACGGTCATTAACACTCAAATGATCAGTTAAATTTTGCCTTGCTAATAAAAAGTTATAATTATGATAAGCAGCAAGACTTGTTCTAGTTTTAATAATGATATTTTTATCATTTTTAATGTTATCAATGAGTTTTTTTAACCATTCACTGCTTTTTTGATCATCAATTTTAGAGATATCATTATCATCATAGATTAATGAACCTCCCAATAATTCCTTGTCTTCTAACAATAAAACTTTTTTATTATCATCAGAAGCTATTTTAGCGGCTATTAATCCAGAAACACCACCTCCAACTATTAAGATATCACAGTGCATATATCTATGGTCGTACATATCTGGATCTTGTTTCGTTGGGGATTTTCCTAAGCCAGCAGATTTACGAATAAAGTATTCGTACTTTCCCCAAAAACTTGCTGGCCACATAAATGTTTTATAATAAAAACCTGCAGGAAGGAGAGGTGATAAAAAGTTATTTATTCCACCTATATCAAATTTTACACTTGGCCAACAATTCTGACTGTTACAAATTAAACCATCATATAATTCGATTTCAGTAGCTCGTACGTTAGGCTCTGTTAAAGCATCGTCATTTCCTATTTGAAGAATTGCATTTGGTTCCTCAGAACCAGAAGTCATTATTCCTCTTGGTCTATGGTACTTAAAACTTCTCCCCACAAGATGAATATCATTTGAAAGTAGTGCAGATGCTAGTGTATCGCCTTTATATCCGTATAATTTTTTTCCATTAAAAACAAAAGATAGTTTTCTGGTTTCGTCTACAAATTGTTTATTATTTATTCTTAAATTTTTGGACATTATAATTTAGGTGGTTGTTCACCCATTTTGTATATTTTTTCTATTTTATCATTTGAGGTGTCACGAGCTACATTAAACCATTTTCTACATCCGTGTGCATGATTCCATCTTTCAAATTGGATACCCTTAATATTTTTTCTCATAAACAAATATTCTGCCCATTGATCATCATTTAACTCAGTAGGTTGTTTGGGTCTTGCTATATGAGCTTCGCCACCAGAAACGAATTCTGATTGATCTCTTTCACCGCAATAAGGACAATTAATTAAAAACATTAGTGGGCAACTGCTGCTGCTCCATGTTCGTCTACTAGATCACCACTTACAAATCTATTAATGTTAAACGAAGCATTTAATTTATGAGGTTCGTCATTAGCAATTGTATGAGCAAATAAATCGCCTGAACCAGGTGTTGCTTTAAATCCACCAGTTCCCCAACCACAGTTAAAATAAAGACCTTTGATTGATGTTTTACTAATTATTGGGCTTGCATCTGGACAAATGTCGACAATCCCACCCCATTGCCTTAACATCTTCATTCTACTAAAAATTGGATATAATTCTAAGATAGCTTTAAGTGTTTCTTCTACAATATTAAAGCTTCCCTTTTGAGTGTAAGAAACATAAGAGTCAGTTCCAGCACCAATAACTAATTCACCTTTATCTGATTGACTTACATAAGCATGAACAGCATTTGACATTACAACAGTATCGATTATTGGTTTTACTGGCTCAGATACAAGCGCTTGTAAGGGTTTACTTTCAAGAGGCAACTTAAGTCCCGCCATATTAGCTATAACGCTTGAATGACCTGCGGCCACAACTCCAATCTTTTTAGTTTTAATAAATCCTTTTGTTGTTTCTAGACCTTCAACTGTATCACCACTTCTTTTAATTCCTTTAACTTCACAATTTTGAATTATATCAACTCCCATTTCATCAGCACCTCTTGCATAACCCCAAGCAACAGCATCATGTCTAGCTGTGCCAGCTCTTTTTTGTAATGTACCACCTAATACTGGATACCTAATATCTTGAGAAGTATTTATTATTGGACAAAACTTTTTTACCTCATCTGTTTCCAACCAAACAGCATCAATACCATTTAATCTATTCGCGTGAGTTCTTCTTTTTAAATCTCTTACATCTTGTAAATTATGAGCTAGATTCATAACTCCTCTTTGGCTAAACATTACATTATAATTAAGTTCTTGAGATAAACCTTCCCAAATCTTAAGTGCATGATCATACAAACCTGCGCTGGCGTCCCATAAATAATTTGATCTTATTATTGTTGTATTTCTCCCAGTGTTACCTCCACCAATCCAACCTTTCTCAACAACAGCAATATTTCTTAAATTATGTTTTTTCGCTAAATAATATGCAGTAGCTAAACCGTGACCGCCGCCACCAACAATTACAGCATCATACTCTTTTTTAGGCTCAGGATCTCTCCATGCCCTTTGCCAATTTTCATGATTGCTAAAAGCATTCTTTATTAAAGAAAATATTGAATATTTATTTTTCATTTCTTGAGAAAATACTTGATAAATATTGAATATTCAATGATTTCAAGTTACACAGTATATAAGGAAGGATGGGTGAGCTGGTTTAAACCAGCGGTTTGCTAAACCGCCGTACGCTTGAAAAGGTGTACCGAGGGTTCGAATCCCTCTCCTTCCGCCATTTTTTAGAGATTAATACAGGGGATAATTAGCAAAAAAATCTTTCATTTTGATTGGTTTTTGTTCCAGCACGTATCTATAAACGTTATAATTTTCTAAAACTCTTTGAACATAATTTCTTGTCTCTTTAAACTTAATAAGCTCAATCCAATCTACATAATCAACTTGATCCTTTTGAGGATCTTTATTTATTTTTTTCCAATATCTTACTCTTTTAGGACCTGCATTATAACCAGCAATA
The DNA here is from genome assembly GCA_902535745.1 of uncultured Pelagibacteraceae bacterium. Taxonomy (GTDB): domain Bacteria; phylum Pseudomonadota; class Alphaproteobacteria; order Pelagibacterales; family Pelagibacteraceae; genus Pelagibacter. Next base: position 100,309 of record CACAUR010000003.1, on the reverse strand, counting down.
GCAAAAGGGTAGGCACCATCATATTCTAAAATCAGTCCCGCTAAATAATGTGAACCTAAATTAATATTATATTCGGGATCAGAGGTCAGCCTTGATTTAGAATATGGTAGCTTAGCTTCTTTTGCAACAATCTTAGCTGTGTAAGTCATAAGTTGCATCATGCCTCTAGCACCAGCGTAACTGTTAGCCTTGCTATCAAATTCACTTTCTTGTCTTATAACAGCAAGTATCAATGCAGGGTTAGGAATTTTTCTTCCTCCAACCATAGTTGGTGTACTGATAACAGGATAGTTGTACTGATTATGAAACCTCTTTTCATAAGATGCCAATTTAGATATTTGAATCGCAAAATCATATCTTGAAATTTCAGTGGCAAGTTCTGCTGCTAGTACTTCACTTCCTTGTTCTATATTATCAAGAGCTAAATGACGCAAAATATGTTTTGTGTATTTGTCTCTTTCAATCTCGTGAAGCAAATAAACAAGTTTATATAATTTTTTATCCTTAAATTCTTTTTTGTATTTATCGTTTGCTTTCATGGTTTCATCTAATGAAAATGTTTCATCCGGTTTAATTTTCATATGTGCAAGTTGACCATAATATGTAGTCGGGAATTTAGATGCTTCATTGTAATATTTATCAGCTGTTACGGGATCACCCAGTTTTTCATACGTTCTTCCTAACCAAAATGCTCCTCTAGATAAACTTATTGGATAACCAACATTTTGATAAAAAGATTTGAAGTGTTCTCTAGCTAAAATTGGATCATTTAAGAAACTTAAAGCAATCCATCCACTAAACCATTCTGCCTCAGCGTATTCCGGAGTTCCTTGTTCTAATGAGTGGTTATTGACAATTTTGTAGGCTGTTTGATATTTCTTTTTATAAATTAACGATCTTCCAATAATTGATCTTTCTACCCACCATTTGTCTGGTCTTACCATATAACTTTTAGTATTTTTGATGTTTAACAAAATTTCTAAAGAGCTATCAACTCGACCTCTTTTTCTTCTCCATTTTAATCTATCATAGTTAAGACCTGGATCGTTTTTGAAATTTTCTGGTACTTTTGAAATTGCATTGTCTACACCATATGATTTACTCATTAGCAATTGCCTTGCCGTGTAAAGAAGTTGATATTCTTTTGGTAAATATCTTAACATTCTTTTTAAATCCCAATATTTATTTTCCCAGGCTAAGTAGTCAGCCCTTCTAATATGGTCCTCTGATGATAAATATTTTTTTATTCTTTTGTATGTAGGTCTAAGTTCTGCTTTAGATAAATCGGCAGTAATCCATCCCTTTTTTATCAATTTTATACCATCTACATTTTGTCCATCTTGTAATAAGCTTTCCCCCAAAACTATCTCTCCATATCCACTTAATGGTTTTTTATCCTCGAATAAATCTATTATTTTTTTGTGACCAATTTTTTTAACTGATAATTTCTTTTCAGATAGATATTCAATTCTACCACGACGAGGATAAGTTTCATTTCTTTTTAAAAATGAGCTATAATCAGAATAATTTGCATTATTGTTTCTCTCTAATAAGTATCTCCACATTGTGAAATCATAAATTGACTTATCTTTTGCACGAGAAGCAATTTTGATTGCACTTTGCCACTTTTTTCTCTTAATTAAATCTAAAGATTGTTGAGCTATTTTTACGTCTTTTTTACTATAGTATTTTGATTTTTTAACTTTCTCCTTTTTTGGCTCTGTCTTTTTAACAATTATTGTTGGTTTCTTTTTAGGTAGCAAAATCCCTATATTTTGAAAATCCTTATTAGTTTCTACTTTTTCAACTTTTTCTTTTTTTTCTTCCTGAATTTCTTTATCTTTTTTAACTGTAGGTTTTATTGGAGGTATAATATTCTTTTTTGATAAAATCTTTTTTTTAACCTCATCGGATAATGTTGGTTTTTTTGGTGGAATAATTAACTCACTTGAAAATGAATATGAGCCTAAAATTAACAGAAAGATTAAAATAAATTTGATAAATATTTTAAAAAAGATCATATTTTTGTAAATGAATCGATAATCTATGTTATAAAGTTATATGTTTAAAGGATCAAATGTTGCGTTATTAACTCCGTTTAAGAATAATAAATTAGACGAAGATTGTTATATCAAACTAATAAATTTTCATATTGAAAATGGCACAAATGGTTTAGTTCCTGCAGGAACAACTGGTGAATCGCCCACATTGAGCCATGAAGAGCATGAAAAAGTTATTGAGCTTTGTATTAAAGAAGCAAAAGGCAAAATTCCAGTAATTGCAGGCACTGGATCAAATTCTACAACTGAAGCTGTAGCTCTAACAAAGCACGCAGAGAAGGCAGGAGCTGATGGCGTACTTGTAGTTACTCCATATTACAACAAACCAACACAAGAAGGTTTATATCAACACTATAAATCAATTAATGATAATACAAGCTTGCCAATTATTATTTATAATATTCCCAGTCGCTGCGTTATTGATATGTCAGTTGATACAATGGCAAGACTTTATGAACTTAAGAATATCGCAGGTGTAAAAGATGCGACAGGAGACCTAAATAGACTTGATCAAACTTTAAAAAAATTAGGACCTAATTTTATTCAGTTAACAGGCGAAGACGGCCTTGCTTTTGAATTTAATAAAAGAGGAGGGGTTGGTATAATTTCAGTTACAGCAAATATAGCACCTAAGTTATGTTCCGATTTTCAAAAATTTTCAAAATCAAATTCTGATAATGAAATTAAAGAGGCTGAAAGAATTGATGCTTTGCTTCAACCACTTCATAAAGCTCTATTTATTGAAAGCAATCCAGCACCTGCAAAATATGCAGCCAAACTTTTGGGTCTATGCAGTGATGATGTTAGACTGCCATTAGTTAAAATACAAGAATCTACGAAGGAAAAAGTAAAAGAAGCATTATTGTCTGCAAAATTATTGTAGCATGATAAAAAAAGAACCTGGACACAAAATAATTTGCTTAAATAGAAAAGCATCCTTTAATTTTTTTTTCCAAGAAATTTTAGAGGCAGGAATTGTATTAAAAGGATCTGAGATTAAGTCTGTAAGAGCAGGAAAAGTAAATATAGCAGAGTCTTATGCTATTGAAAAAGATGGTGAGTTTTTTTTAGTAAATTCACACATACCAATTTATAAAGAGGCAAGTTTTACTAACCACAATCCTAGAGAAGAAAGAAAGCTGTTGTTAAATAAAAGAGAGATAAAAAAATTAATTGGTAAAGTTAATAGAGACGGATTGTCACTTATTCCTCTTAAAATGTATTTTAAAAAAGGTAGAGCAAAGTTGGAGATTGCTGTTGCAAAAGGTAAAAAAAGATTTGATAAACGACAAACAAAAAAAACAAGGGACTGGAACCGTGATAAAGCAAGATATTTTAGAAGATCATCATAATACAATCATACTAGCACTAGGTTCAAATATAGGTAATAGAGCTGGTAATATTGAAAAAACTAAGTTTCATTTATCACGTTTTTGTTACTTTCTTAAAGTCTCAAAACTCTATGAAACCCCTTCGTGGCCGAACCGTTCGAATCCAAAATTTTTAAACCTAATTATTGAATGTAAAACGAGTTTAACAATAACCGATTTGTTTAAAAAAATAAAAAAAATAGAAATATTATTAGGAAGAAAAAAAAGTATAAAAAACGCACCACGAACTTGCGATATTGATATTATTGATTTTAATAATTCTTGTAAAAATATTGTTTATAAAGGAGAAAAAATTATTACTCCACACCCAAGAATGCACGAAAGAAATTTTACTTTAATTCCATTATATGAAATAAAAAAAAACTGGATACATCCAAAAAATAAGCAAAAAATAGATATTTTAATAAAAAAATTAAGCCCTAAGTCAATTAGTGATATAAAGATTTATCAAACAAATGGTATAATTAAATATGCTTAAATCTGAAGAATTAATAAATAAAGTAAGAGAATATAATAAGTTCCTAAACCCAACAACTTTGACTAAAGCTTATAATTTTGCTCTTGAGGCTCACAAGAAACAAAAAAGGGATGAAGGTGTGCCATATATCATACACCCAATAGCCGTAGCAAATATTCTTTCAGATTTAAAACTTGATAGCGCAACTATTGCTACTGGATTATTACACGATACGATTGAAGATACTAGAGCTACTTATAAAACAATCAAGGAAGAGTTCGGTCAAGAAGTTGCTGATTTAGTTGAAGGGGTAACAAAAATATCTGCATTTGAAAATCAAGCAGCTCAAGACTCTAAAGCTGAAAATTTTAGAAAATTAATCATAGCAACCTCTAAAGATATAAGAGTTCTTCTTGTAAAATTAGCTGACAGACTTCATAACATGAGAACAATTAAATTTGTAAAACTAAAAGAAAAACAAATTAGAAAAGCAAAAGAAACGATGGAAATATATGCTCCATTAGCAGACAGAATGGGTATGAATAGAATTAGAGATGAGTTGGAAGATCTTTCTTTTGAAATTTTAAATCCTGAAGCAAGATATCTTGTTAAGAAAAGACTTGACGAAATAAAAGAAAATAATATTTCAAATTTTAATATGATTTCTGAGGAGTTTCAAAAAATTTTAAAAGCAGAAGGATTAAATGTTAAAATATTTGGCAGAGAGAAAACACCTTTTTCTATTTGGAGAAAAATTCAAAAAAAAAGGACATCACTAGAACAAATCACAGATATTATCGGATTTAGAGTGATTGTTGATGATGTATCAGATTGCTATAAGACTTTGGGTGTGTTCCACAAAAAGTGGAATTGTATACCGGGAAGATTTAAAGATTATATTTCATCTCCTAAAATAAACAAATATCAATCATTACATACCGCTATAATTGGTCCAAACAAAAGACCTATTGAAATTCAATTAAGAACAATGCAGATGCACGAATTTGCTCAAAGAGGAATTGCTTCTCATTGGAAATATAAATCTTCTGAAAAATTTAATTCTTTAACCTGGAAAGAATACGATTGGTTAAAAGATCTAGTTGAAATAATTGAGAGGAATGAAAATCCAGAGGACTTTTATGAATATACTAGACTTCAGATGTTTCAAGAAAATGTATTTTGTTTTACACCAAAGGGATCTGTTATTAAACTTCCAAAAGATGCTACCCCAATAGATTTTGCGTATGCTGTACATACACAAGTTGGAGATACTGCTATTGGATCAGAAATAAATGGTAAAGACAGTCATTTACAAAGTATCCTAAGAAATGGTGATGTGGTCAAGATTATAACATCAAAGAAAGAGTCCCCATCTTTACATTGGTTAAGCTCAGCTAAAACAGGTAAAGCGAGAGCCGCAATTAGGAGATATTGGCAATATAGAGAAAATTCTAAACCAACTGACAAAATATATAATACCACTCTTTGGATCTCGTTACCTGATAAACCAGGTGTTCTTGGGACAGTGACAACTATGATTGGAGAAAATCATGTAAACATTTCTAGTGTTGAAATGGTAGAAAAAACTAAAACCTCCATTAATTTTAGATTTAATCTAATTATTTCTGATCTCAAAAACTTTACAAAATTAATAAGTGAGTTAAAACAAAGAGAGTATAAATTTAAAATTATTAGACACAAAAACAAAAAATATGCTTTCTTTAAAAAATTCTTTGGCAGTTTTAAAAAAAACTGACGCTCTTTTAGAGGGACACTTCGTACTTTCATCTGGTCTACATTCACCCCAATATGTTCAATGCGCTAAGCTTTTAAGCAAACCAACTCAAGCTAAAAAATTTATAAGTTCCTTGGCAACAAAAATTAAAAGAAATATTAAAAGTTTCGATGTTATTCTATCCCCAGCAATGGGAGGCGTAATTATTGGTTATGAAATAGGAAGATTATTAAAAAAAGAAACTATATTTTGTGAGAGAGTAAGTAAAAAATTTACACTTAGAAGAGGTTTTAATATTAAAAAAAAAGCAAAAATATTAATCGTGGAGGACGTAATTACTACAGGAAAATCTTCACTGGAGTGTGTAAGACTTATTAAAAGATTTGGCGGAAAGTTTGTTGGTATCGCTTGCCTAATAGACAGGTCAAAAAAATTAATGATGTCAAAGAAAATTATATCTCAAGTAAAATTAGATATTCCTGTTTATAAGAGAAATAAATTACCAACTTCTTTAAAGAACATCCAAATTACAAAACCAGGAAGTAGATATCTAAGATAATGTCTAAACTCGGTGTTAACATTGATCATGTAGCTACATTAAGAAATGCTAGAGGAGAAAATCATCCAAATATTTTAAAATTTGCAGATATTGCAATTAATGCTGGAGCCGACTCTATTACTGTACATCTAAGAGAAGACAGAAGACATATAAAAGATTTAGATTTAAAAAAACTTTGTAAAAAAAGAATTAAGTTAAACTTAGAGATGGCATGTAATAATAAAATGTTAAAAATTGCTCTTAGAAATATGCCTAATTATGTTTGTATAGTACCAGAAAAAAGAAAAGAAATCACCACAGAAGGGGGAATAGATTTAAAAAAAAATTTTCAGAATTTAAAAAAAATTATATCGAGACTTAATAAAGCTAAAATTAGAACAAGTTTATTTATAGACCCTTCAAAACAAAATATTGAAATCTCGAAAAAAATAGGAACGAAATGCGTTGAACTGCACACAGGAAAAATATCAATTTTAGTTAAAAAAGGTGCAAAATTTTCAAATGAACTAAAGAGAATTAAAGATGCTAGTAAGTTAGCATTTGATTATGACATTGAGGTACATGCAGGACACGGCCTAGATTATAAAACAACAAAAATTTTGAGAAAAATTCCACACATAAAAGAATTTAATATTGGTCACTTTATCATAGGTGAAAGTTTAGAGTCTGGTATGCCCAGTATTATTAAAGAATTCAAGAAGATCGTAAGATGACTTTGGATATTTTTGGTGTAGGGACAGACATTGTTAAAAATAGTCGTATAAAAAAACTTATTAAAAACAAAAAATTTATTAATAGAATATTCACATCTAGTGAAATTAAAGAGTCAAAAAAAAATAATCAGAAAGTTTTGTTTTTTTCAAAAAGATTCGCTGCTAAGGAAGCTTTCGTAAAATCTCTTGGTACTGGTTTTGCTTATAATATTAATTTTAAAGATATAAATGTATCAAAAAAAAGAAGTGGTAAACCTTACTTTACTTTAAGCAATAAATTAAAAAATATATTAAAAAGAAAACTTAAATTAAAAAAAGTTAAAATTTTTCTGTCATTATCAGATGAAAGAGAATATTCAGTTGCATACGTTGTAACTCAAAAGATTAAATGAAACAAATAATTATAGATAATATCAAAACTATTTTTTATGCTTTAGTAATTGCTGTTGTAATTAGGTCTTTATTAATTCAACCTTTTTATATTCCGTCATCATCAATGGAGCCTACTTTGTTGGTAGGTGATAGGATTTTTGTAACTAAATATACTTATGGATATAGCAAGCACTCTTTTCCTTTTAGTTTAGGTCCCATTAAAAAACGTATTTTTTTCGATGAACCTGAAAGAGGAGACATTATTGTATTTAAAACTCCTGCGGATAACAGAACCGATTATATTAAAAGACTTATAGGTGGACCAGGAGATAAGATTCAATTTATAGACGGTAATCTATATCTTAACAACGTTGAAATCCTTAAATCTAAAGAGAAGTCAGAAATGGAAATATATTGTGGTGGTGAAGTTTTAGAAACAAATCTTTTTGAAGAAAAAATAGAAAATAAAAAATATTTAACTGCTTATAATAATTTTGGATCGTATCAAAATTCAGATGAATTTGTTGTACCTGATAATCATTATTTTTTTTTAGGTGATAATAGAGATTGTTCAAAGGATAGTCGATTTTTAACAAGTGTTGGTTATGTACACCGTGATAATATTGTTGGTAAGGCTAGATTTATTTTTTTTTCAACAGACAAAAAAATTGGAAGATTTATTGAGTTTTGGAAATGGAATAAAAGTTTTAGATTTGACAGATTCTTTAAAAAAATTAAATAATGAAAAAAAATATAAGTTCCTTTGAAAAAATAATAGGTATTAAATTTAAAAATCAAAACCTCCTATTACAAAGCCTAACACATAAAAGTAATAATCCACTTAATAACAATGAAAAATTAGAATTTTTAGGTGATAGAGTATTAGGATTAATTATATCAAAGAATTTATATAAATTATTTCCAAATGATAAAGAAGGAGATCTTGATAAAAAATTGGCATCATTAGTTAATAGGAAAAGATGTGTTGAAATTTCTAATTATTTATCTTTAAAGGACTATGTTTTAGTAGGAGACAACAAAGAAAATTCAAAAATAGAGAATAAAATTTTAGCAGATACAGTCGAATCAATTGTTGGTGCCTTGTATTTAGATCAAGGATTAGAGGTAACTGAAAAATTCATTTTAAATTACTGGAAAAGATTTTTAAATGAAAAATTAACAATTTATAGAGATCCAAAAACAATGCTTCAAGAATATTCTCTTAAATTGTATAAAACCCTCCCAATTTATAATGTAATAGAAAACAAAGGCCCAAGACATAAACCTGTTATAAAAGTTTCAGTCAAAATAAAAAATTCAAAAAAATATTTGGGAATTGGTAATTCTAAAAAAGAAGCTGAGCAGAAAGCTGCTTTAAAATTAATGGATACTTTAAAAAAATGAATTGGACAGATAGAGGTATTTTGTTGTCAAAGAGTAAATTTCAAGAAAACTCTACCATTGTTAATTTCTATACTAAAAATCATGGTAAATGTTCAGGTATTATTTTTGGAGCATCATCAAAAAAAATCAAAAACTATTTACAAATTGGCAACGAGCTTCATTTAAATTATAATTCGAAAAGTAATGACAGTTTTGGATATTTTAAAGTTGAAATTTTAAAAGTAAACACTCCAATATTTTTCTCCCAAAAAAGATCTATGTATTGCATTAATGCAGCATTAAATTTAGTAAAATTACTAACTGTAGAAAATCAAGAGAATACATCAATTTATGAGCTGGTTCATAAGTTGTTTTCAATTTTAGAAAAAGAAGATTGGTATATAAATTATATTTTTTGGGAACTTGATTTTCTAAGATTGATTGGTTTTGACTTAGATGTAAAGAAATATGCAAAAAAACAGTCTAACGGAGAGGATGAATTTTTTATTACTACAAATCTAAAAAAAATTAAAGTTCCTAATTTTCTTATTTCCAAAAGTGGAGATAATGTAAATAATCAAGATATTATAGACGGTTTGAATCTTATAAGTGAGTATTTACAAACAAATCTTTTTTTACCTAACAGTATTAATTTTCCTCATCAAAGAAAAAAATTCATAGACGATTTTAAATCTTAATTTTTAATAATTTTGTCAATTCTATCTGCAAAATATGAAATAATTGCATTAGCGCCAGCTCTTTTAAATGACATAAGAGTTTCATAAATGGCGTTTTCATTTATTAATCCTTTGTTTATACCATTCATTAACAAACTATATTCACCTGAAACCTGGTAAGCCAACACAGGTATTTTAAAATTTTCTTTTACTTTTTTAATTATATCGAGATAGGGAAGACCAGGTTTAACCATTACAAGATCTGCTCCCTCTTTAATATCTAATGCCACTTCTCTTAAAGCTTCTTCAGAATTACTGAAGTCCATTTGATATGTTTTTTTGTCACCTTTTAAAGATTTTTTTGATCCAACTGCATCTCTAAAAGGGCCATAAAAAGAAGATGCGTATTTTACAGCGTAAGATAATATCTTAATCTCCTTAAGCGAATTATTATCAAGTTCTTGTCTAATCTCACCAATACGCCCGTCCATCATATCTGATGGCGCTATAATATCACTACCCATTTGAGCTTGTAAAAGAGATTGTTGAATTAATATTTCTATCGTTTCATCATTAAGAATTCTTTTATTTCTTAAAATTCCATCATGTCCGTGAGATGTATAAGGATCTAAAGCGACATCAGTCATTATACCAATTTCATTTTTGTATTTATCTTTAATTTTTCTAATAGCCTTACAAACTAAATTGTTTTCATTTAAAGCTTCACTACCATAAGAGTCTTTTAAACCACTATTTGTTTGAGGAAAAATTGCCACCATTGGAATTTTAAGTTTTAGGGCTCTATCAACAATCTGGCCAAGTTTATCGACACTATATCTAAAAACTTCAGGCATTGTTTTAATTGGAATCTTTTTATTTTTTCCCTCTGTTAGAAAGATTGGTAATATAAAATCATTGCTTGAAAGAGAATTCTCTCTAACTAATCTTCTCATCCAATCAGTTTTTCTTGATCTTCTCATTCTCAATTTGGGGTATTTACCAGTGATAATCATTCTCAATGTTTTTTAATGCGACAATAGTAATATATATAAAAATAGTTTATAAGCTATTAATAAAAAAGTTATAAAATGTCACTATCATTTAACGATTTTCAAAAACAAGATATCAAATTCGATATTACCAAACTTCGAGAAGCTTGCACAAAAGTTTTAAACCTTAAAGGTTTTGATACAAGTTTAGGAATTCCTCACTTTGCCGGAATTTCATTAAATCAAATACCAGGAGATCCAGAGTCAACTAAAGGAAATAATGTTCGTGGAGTATTTTGGACGAAACCAAGCAGCGATGGAAAAGAAGTTTCAAGGGACAAAATGATTGATGAGGGAAAGTACACACAGTTCATAGATGAATATAAAGATACTTATTTTAAAACTGTTTATGAAGAATTGTCAAAAAAATATAAATTAGGCAGAGTAAGATTATTATTGAAGGAACCAAGATCTACTTTAAGTTGGCATCGTGATCCAGAGCCTAGACTACATATTCCAATTATTACAAACCCTGGATGTATAATGGTAATAGATAATGTAGCTAAGCACATGCCAGCTGATGGATCAGTTTGGATTACGAATAATAAAAAGTATCACAATGCATTTAATGGTGGTGAAGAAAATAGAATTCATCTTGTTGCTTGTGTACTTGATTACAAATTTAATTAATTTGAATAAAATTTATATATCTTCAGACCACGCTGGATTTAAACTAAAAGAAAAAATAAAATATTCATTAAAAAAGAAAAAATTAGAAATTTACGACTTAGGACCCAGAAATGATAATTCTGTAGATTATCCAGATTTTGCAAAAAAATTAGCAAAAAGTGTAGCAAAAAGCAAAAAAAATCGTGGGATTTTAGTTTGTGGCTCAGGTGTTGGAATGTCAATAGTCGCAAACAAGGTTAAAAATATAAGGGCCGCATTGTGTTATAGCATTGAAAATACTAAATTATCGAGATTACATAATGATGCCAATATAATCGCCCTAGGATCGAGACTTATTAGTTCAAAATTAGCTTTAAAATGTGTTAATATTTTTTTGAAAACTAGATTCGAAAGTGGTAGACACTTGAGAAGGGTTAAAAAAATAAAATAAATTATGTCTAGTGAAGGTAAATACACAAATATAGAGTATCAAAACTTTTTTGAAAAAAACTTATCGGATACTGATCCGGAAATATATAAAGCTATTAATGATGAATTAGCTAGGCAACAAAAACATATTGAACTAATTGCATCAGAGAATATCGTTTCAAACGCTCTTCTTGAAGCTCAAGGATCTGTATTAACTAATAAGTATGCCGAAGGTTATCCAGGAAAAAGATATTATAACGGATGCGATCATGTTGATGTAGCTGAAAACTTAGCTAACGAAAGACTAAAAAAATTATTTAATTGTAAATTTGCTAATAGCCAACCTCATTCCGGAGCTCAAGCTAATGGAGCAGTCTTCTTAGCATTACTAAAACCAGGTGATACTATAATGGGAATGAGTTTAAATTCCGGCGGTCACCTTACTCACGGGTCAAAAGCATCTGTTTCAGGAAAATGGTTTAACGCAATTGCCTATGATGTAGATAAAAAAACAGAATTACTAGATTATGAATCAATAGAGAAACTTGCTGTTGAGAATAAACCAAAACTTATAATTGCAGGTGGAAGCGCTTACTCTAGACAGATTGATTTTAAAAAATTTAGAGCGATTGCAGATAAAGTGGGAGCATATTTTATGGTTGATATGGCGCACTTTTCGGGTTTAGTTGCAGGTAAAGGTTATCCAAATCCAGTAGAGTATGCTGACGTTGTTACTTCAACAACTCATAAAGTTTTCAGAAGTGCACGTGGCGGAATTATTTTAACCAATAATGAATCTTTATCTAAAAAATTTAATTCTGCAGTTTTCCCAGGTTATCAAGGTGGACCTTTGATGCACATAATTGCTGCAAAAGCAGTTGGGTTCCTTGAAGCGTTAAAACCTGAATTTAGAAATTATATTTCAAATGTAATGGCTAATGCAAAAATTTTAGCTGAGACATTAAAAAACAATGGTTTTAAAATATATTCAGGCGGAACTGATACTCATTTAATGTTGGTAGACTTAAGACCATTTAATGTAAAAGGAAATATTGCAGCTGATAGTTTGTGTAGAGCTAACATAACATGTAATAAAAATGGGATTCCATATGATACAGAAAGTCCAATGATAACATCTGGAATAAGATTAGGAACACAAGCTGCAACTACAAGGGGTTTTGGTTTAGATGAATTTAAAAAAGTAGGAGAACTAATAACTAAAACAATAAAAGGTTTATCAGCAAATCCAGACGATAATGCGAAAGTTGAAGCAGAAGTAAGAGAAGAAGTAATTTCACTGTGCTCAAAATTTCCGATTTATAAAAATTTAAAATAGTAAATGATTTGTCCATGTGAAAAAAAAGGTGAAACATCGGTTGTGGATTCACGTCCAACCGAAGATGGTACTGCAATAAGAAGAAGGAGACTTTGCACATGTGGAGAAAGATTTACTACTTTTGAAAGAATTCAATTTAGAGAATTAATGGTTGTTAAAAAGAGTGGAAGAAAATCACCATTTGATAGAGATAAATTATCAAAGTCAATTTACATTGCTCTAAAAAAAAGACCCATTGATACTGAAACTGTCGAAAAATTTATTACTAATATTTCAAGATCACTTGAAGAGTTAGGGCAAAATGAAATTTCGTCCAATGCAATTGGAAAAATGGTTATGGATGGTTTAAAAAATTTAGACCCAGTAGCTTACGTAAGATTTGCGTCTGTTTATAGAAATTTTAGAGAAGAAAAAGACTTTGTACAATTTGTAGACAAAATAGATGTCTTCAAAAAAAGATAAGCTCTATTTAAATTTAGCTTTAAATTTAGCAAAAAATATGGAGGGTTTAACAGGAACAAATCCTTCTGTTGGAAGTGTTCTTGTTAAGAATGATGAGGTTATTTCGTTAGCTTCCACAGGTTATAATGGAACACCTCATTCTGAGTTTAGTTTATTAAATAAAATTGACAAAAAAATAACTAAGGGCTCATCTCTTTATGTAACTTTAGAACCTTGTAGTCATTATGGAAAAACACCACCTTGCACTAATATTATAATAGATAAAAAGATTTCCAGGCTTGTTTTTGCTGCTCATGACATTGATGAAAGATCCTCAAAAAGAGCCAAGCAAATTCTAAAATCAAAAAAAATTAAAGTTAAAAATATTAATGTACCTAAGATAAGTGAATTTTATAAACCTTATATTTTTCAAAGAAAATATAAACAACCTTATGTAGTAGGAAAAATAGCATGCTCAAAAGATTTTTTTATTAAAAGTTCTAAATCAAAATATGTTTCAAATACATATACTCAATCTTTTTCTCATCATCTAAGGTATAAAAATCAAGCTATATTAGTCACTTACAAGACGATTAACGAAGACAATCCATTATTGGATTGTAGATTATCTGGTTTAAATGAGTATTCACCAACAAAAGTTATTGTAGATAAGAATTTAAAAGTAAAAAAAAATGCAAATATTTTCAAATTAAAGAATACTAAAATAATTATTTTTTATAACTCAGGTGATAAAAAAAAGATAAAGTTTCTTAAGAGTAAAAAAGTAAAACTAATCAATGTTAAACTCGAAAAAAATGGTGAATTTAACTTAAAAAAAGTTATGTCAATTTTATATCAAAACAATATTCGTTTTTTATTAGTTGAGGGTGGAAATCAGTTTACAAACAAAATGTTGGATAAAAATTTATTTAATGAATTTTATTTAATAAAAACAGATAATAAATTGAGACAATCTGGTAAATTAAACATTAAAAAAATAGTTTATAAATTATCAAAAAAATTTAGAATTAAGAGAAATATCAATCAGTATTTTGATAAAAACAGAATTACAAGATTTATTTAAAAAATGTTTAACGGAATTATATATCAACAGGGAACTGTATCAAAATTTTCGAAATTAAATTCAGGGACAAAAATATTTATAAAGAGCAAGCTTAAATTAGACAAAAAAGATATTGGTTCATCCATTGCATGTGATGGTGTTTGTCTTACATTGATTTCAAAAAGAAAAGACTTATTAGAATTTTATCTATCCAAAGAAAGTATCAACAAATCAAAATTTAAGCATCTTAAAATTGGTCAAAAGATTAATCTTGAACTGCCATTAAAATATGGTCAAGATATTTCAGGTCATATATGTCAAGGCCATGTTGATTGTACTTCTTTATTAAAAAAAATTAAAAAAGTAGGTAAATCAATTGTGCTAGAATTTAAAATTGAAAATAAATTTTCAAAATATTTAATACCTAAAGCTTCAATACTTATAAACGGTGTTTCGCTTACAATATCAAAAATAAAAGGTAGTAACTTTCAAATTTGGTGCATTCCGCATACCTTAAAACTTACTAATTTATCAAGTTTAAAGGTTAATGATATTGTTAATATTGAAATAGATATTCTTTCAAAATATGTAAAAAAATTTTATGAAAACAAAAAAGTTTAGCTCTGTAGAAAACATTATTCGTAAAGCCAAAAAAGGTGAAATGTATATCCTTGTAGATGATGAAAATAGAGAAAATGAAGGAGATTTAGTAATACCTGCCTCAAATGTTTCTCCAAAAAAAATTAATTTTATGGCTAAATATGGAAGAGGATTAATTTGTTTAGCGTTAACTAACAAGCAAGCTAAAAGATTGAATCTTTCTCTCATGTCTCCAATAAATAAATCAAGAAACCAAACAGCTTTTACAGTATCAATAGAAGCAAGAAGGGGGGTCACAACTGGTATTTCTGCAAAAGACAGATCTTTAACAATTAAAACAGCAATAAAAACAAATGTTAAAAAAAAAGATATAGTTTCACCAGGACATATATTTCCAATCATCTCTAAAGACGGTGGAGTTTTAGTAAGAGCAGGCCATACAGAGGCATCGGTTGATATATCAAAACTAGCCAAAAAAAACCCTTCCGCGGTTATATGTGAAATAATGAACGATAAAGGAGTAATGGCAAAAGGCAAAGAGCTTTTTGAATTTGCTACTAAACATAAATTGGCTATAGCAAAAATAGAAGATTTAATTTCTTATAGATTAAAGAATGAAAAATTAGTTAAGCTAAGAAAAACTGATAAAATTGTAATTAAAAATAAAAAATATCAAATTAAAATTTTTGAAAATCAACTTGATGGTTCTGAACATTTTGCATTAATAAAAGGTAAAATTAGCCCAAGTAAAAATACTAGAGTACGAGTTATATCCTCTAATTTGGTTGAAAGTTATTTACTAGGAAAAAGATTACCTAATTCATTTAATAATACATTAGATTATTTTAAAGATTATAATAATTGTATATTAGTTTTTATAAGAGACTCTAATTTAAAATCTGTATCTTCTACTTTAAGAGACTTTAAATCTGATAAGAAAAATAAGATAGGCACTGATAAACTAATTAGAAACTATGGTATTGGTGCACAAATAATTAAAGCTTTAAGAGTTAAAAATATGATATTAGTAACCAGATCGCCGAAAAAAGTTGTTGGCTTAGAAGGTTTTGGAATTAGAATTACTAAACAAGAAATTATAAAATGAAAAAAATTTGTATAGTCGCATCAAAATATTATGAAGATATCATCAATATGCTAGTTAGTGGTGCAAATGATGTTCTAAACAATCATAAAAAAAAAATTAAAATAAAGATTATTTATGTTCCAGGTGTTTTCGAAATACCATATGCGATATCAAAAAATTTAAAAAAATATGATGCTTTTATAGCCTTGGGATGTGTCATCAAAGGTGAAACACCTCATTTTGATTTTATCAGTAAATCTTCAATAGATGCAATAATGAAATTATCCATTGAAAGTAAAAAACCTATTGGAAATGGAATTTTAACTTGTTTAAATAGAGACCAAGCAATTGAACGTGCTAATAAATTAAATAAAAACAAAGGTAAAGAGGCTGCAAATGCAGCAATTGAACTTTTGATTAGCGATAACTAGAAAGATGCAGCCACAATACAGTCCAAAAAACAATCCAAGAGTAATTATAATTCAAAAATTATATGGAAAATTTTTTAACAAAGAAGAGGAATTAACATTTCCTAAACACAGATTTAAAAAATTTATAAAGGATGTTGTAAAGGGTACAATTGAGCGAAACGAGGTAATTGATAATGAAATTCAAATACATTTAGAAAATGACATTAAACTAAAAAAACTTGATAAAATTTTCATAATAATAATTAAAAGTGCTATTTTTGAATTTTTATATAAACCAAATGTTTCTTCAAAAATAATTATCAAAGAATATCTAAATGCATCTAATTATTTTATAGATTTATCACAAACGAAATATCTCAATGCATTATTAGATAAAATATCAAATAAAATTAGAGCTTAAATGAACGAAGTTCAATTAATTGACAAATTTCTTAAAAGATTAACCAAAAAAAAAAATTCATCTCAAGGTCTAAACGATGATATTTTTTTTGATAAATCCAATCAATTAGCAGTATCAATTGATACTTATGTTGAAAAAGTACACTTTCCTAATTTTAAAGCACCTGATCTTGTAATTAAAAAAATTTTAAGATCATCACTATCGGATTTAATTTGTAAGGGTGTTAAACCAAAATATTATTTTATATCAGCTAGTGGCAACTCAAAATCTTTCTCAAACAAAAATTTAAAAAAGATTTCAAACTCTTTATCCTTAGAACAGAAAAAATTTGGTATTGAATTATCTGGTGGTGATACCGTTTATTCTAATACCAATTCTTTTACATGTTGTGTTATTGGATTTTCCAATAAGATTGTAAAAAGACATAACTCAATGATTGGAGATGATATATACATTACTGGTCACTTAGGCGATAGTTTCATAGGTCTTCAAATTTTGAAAAAAAAAATTTCAATACCAAAATTATTGAAAAATTACTTCATTTCTAAATTTTATATGCCATCCATAAATTTGAAGATGGTAAATTTCTTACAAAAATTTGCAAATACTTCTATTGATATATCCGATGGTTTGTTGATTGACTTGAAAAAAATGATAAGACAACAGAAACATGGTTTTTCAATTAAATTGGATGATATTAAATTATCAAATCAACTCAAAAAAGTTTTAAGTAGTAATAAAAGATATAAAGTTGAAAATATAGTTTTTAATGGTGACGATTATGAAATTATTTTTACTTCTCATAAAAAAAACCGATCTTTAATCGATAAGTACGCTAAAAATAAAAAACTTAAAATTCAAAGAATCGGCAAAATCTTAAAAAAACACCAAGATTCTTGTATTTTGAAAGGAAATAAGAAGTTTAAGATAAATAAAAACCTTGGTTATACTCATCAATTTTAACTAATATTATATTGCCTTTTATACTTATTTTTGTAATGTCCATTTTTTTTAAATAGAAACTTTTAATACATAAGGAATTTATGAACTATAATGTTGAAACAATCTTAATTTACACAATTTTAGCTGGTATATTATCAATAGTTTACGGATATTTTACAGGAAAAAATATTTTAGCTGCAAGTACAGGAAACTCCAAGATGCAAGAAATTGCATCTGCAATTCAAATTGGAGCAAAAGCGTATTTAAACAGACAATACAAAACTATTGCAATAGTTGGTTTAGTTGTTCTTGTTATTATTAGTTTCTCTTTTAGTTTTTTAGTTGGTCTAGGTTACTTAATTGGTGCAGCATTATCTGGTATTGCTGGTTATGTAGGAATGTTAGTTTCAGTTCAAGCTAATGTTAGAACTGCAGAAGCATCTAGAAAAGGTTTGTCAAAAGGTTTATCAATTGCATTTAAGTCTGGTGCAGTTACTGGAATGTTGGTAGCTGGATTAGCTTTATTATCAATAGCAGTTTATTATTATTTACTTTTAAAATTTAATGTTGATAAAAGAGAATTAATCAATGCACTTATTGCATTAGGATTTGGCGCTTCACTTATTTCTATATTTGCACGACTAGGTGGTGGAATTTTTACAAAAGGAGCTGATGTTGGCGCAGATTTAGTTGGAAAAGTAGAAGCAGGAATTCCAGAAGATGACCCAAGAAACCCAGCAGTAATAGCAGACAACGTTGGTGACAACGTTGGTGACTGTGCAGGTATGGCTGCTGATTTATTTGAAACCTATGCAGTAACCATTGTTGCTACAATGGTTTTATCATCAATTTTTTTCCAAAATGATTTAATGATGATGGTTTATCCTCTTACAATTGGAGGCGCTTGTATAGTTACCTCAATTCTCGGTACTTTTTTTGTAAGATTAGGGTCGTCAAAAAATATTATGCTTGCTCTTTATAAAGGATTTATTGTTACTGCAATTACATCTTTACTAGTTTTATATCCCCTTACTGATTATGTTTTAGGTTTAGATAAAGTATATGAGATAGGTGACAAGCAATTTTCTGGTTTAAGTCTTTATTACTGCAGTGTAATTGGATTAGTTATTACAGGTCTACTTATATGGGTAACAGAATATTATACTGGTACAAATTATAGACCAGTAAAAAGTGTTGCATCTTCATCTACCACTGGTCATGGTACAAATGTAATCCAAGGACTTGCTGTTTCTATGGAAGCAACAGCAATCCCAGCGCTAATTATTGTTGGTGGAATTTTATTAACAAATTATATTGCTGGATTATATGGAATAGCTATCGCCGTTACTGCAATGTTAGCTCTTGCAGGAATGGTAGTAGCATTAGATGCTTATGGTCCGGTAACAGACAACGCTGGTGGAATAGCTGAAATGTCAAACTTACCTAAAAATGTAAGAAAGACTACTGATGCTTTGGACGCTGTCGGTAATACTACAAAAGCTGTAACTAAAGGATATGCAATTGGCTCAGCTGGATTAGGAGCTTTAGTTTTATTTGCAGCATATACAGAAGATATTAAATTTTTCTCTAATCTTCCAGGATCTAAATTAGAAAATGTTGTTGTAAGCTTTGATCTTTCAAACCCATTTGTAGTTGTGGGTCTTTTGGTTGGTGGTATGTTACCCTATCTCTTTGGATCTATGGGTATGCAAGCTGTTGGAAGAGCAGGGGGTGCAGTAGTAATTGAGGTAAGAAGACAATTTAAAAAGATACCTGGTATAATGAAAAGAAAAGCTAAGCCAGATTATGGAAAATTAGTTGATTTATTAACTAAAGCTGCAATAAAGGAAATGATTATACCTTCTCTCTTACCTGTTTTATCTCCAATAGTTTTGTATCTAATAATTTATCAAATTGGTGGTCAGGTAGCTGCATTATCATCTGTGGGTGCAATGTTACTTGGAGTTATAATAACTGGTCTATTTGTTGCAATTTCTATGACAGCTGGTGGTGGTGCCTGGGATAACGCAAAAAAATATATTGAAGATGGTAATCATGGTGGTAAAGGTTCAGAGGCGCACAAAGCAGCAGTCACTGGCGATACAGTCGGAGATCCTTATAAAGATACAGCTGGTCCAGCAGTGAATCCAATGATAAAGATTACAAACATAGTTGCTTTATTATTATTAGCAGTTATTGCAGGATAATTAAATTATTGGCCTCCTTCTTTTCTTTTTTTTCGAACACCAAGTGGGTCATTAATTTTTTGCCTCATACTTGCTAAAAAGTCATAAACAAAACTCCTTTTACCATAAATAATATCTGTTTTATCTTTATCAAAATTAATTTTTTTCATATCTTCTTTGTCGAAGAAATCAACTTTAGCTAATAAACCCCTATCGTCAATCTCAAGAACAAGTACATTATTTACAATTAATTCTCTTTTTCCAAAAAAATGTGTATTAGTTATTTTTCTCTCTATATATATCCACACATCATTATCAAATGAACTTCTTGTAGAAGGTTCTCCAAAAATTTTGATTAGATCATTTTTATTTGTTGAATTAACTTGTATTTTTTTCATTTTTTTTTCTATAAAATAAACACCATGATGGTCATCCACAAGATTTAAAGAACAATTTGATAAAATTAAGAATAAGGATATAAGAAATATATTTTTCATGATTAATGAATTTATAAATTTATATAATAATTTAGTGAATCTCTCTAGAAATAAAAGTCTTTTTTCTATTTTTACTAATAAAGATACCTTTTCGGATAGAATGCTTATATTACTGTTTCATTTTGCATTTTTTTTGCAAGAGTACAAAACTAGCACTGACAAAGAATACTTACAAAAATTTTTTGATTATTTTTTTAGACAAATTGAGCTTAATTTAAGAGAAATTGGCTATGGAGATGTTTCAATTAATAAAAAAATGAAAGACTATATAAATATTTTTTATTCGATTTTAGATAAAACTCAGGATTGGACGAAATTAGAAGATGAAAAAAAAGGCGAGATTTTGGCTTTTTATTACAAGTTGAATAATAATCGTATAGAAATTGTTAATTATTTTGATAACTTCAAGATATATTTATCAAAAACATCTTTAAAATCATTTACAAAGGGTGTAATAAATCATAAATTTTAAATTATGGCTGTACCAAAACGTAAAACAACTAAATCAAGAGCTGGAAAAAGAAGATCTCATATTCAATTCAATACAAAAAATGTTATTGAAGATAAAAAATCAGGTGAGTATCGTCTTTCACATCATTTAGATTTAAAAACCGGCACTTATAAAGGTAGACAGGTACTAGATCCCAAGGAATAAATTTTCTATATGACCAAAATCTTAAATATTGCAGTGGATGCAATGGGTGGGGAAGGTTCACCAAAAAAAGCTATAGATGGAATAATTCATCATTCCAAATCAACAAAAAATATAAATTATAATATATTTGGTGACGAAAAAGAAATTAAAGAATTGTTAAAAGATTTAAGAAACAACTCTTTTAAGATTTTTGATACGAAAGATAAGATACTTGATACAGACTCTCCATTAACCGCCGCTAGAAAAGGAAAAAATTCAAGTATGTGGAAAGCAATAGAAAGTGTTAAATTTGAACAGTCAGATATAATAATATCGGCGGGAAATACAGGTGCATTATTTGTTATTGCAAAAATGAATTTAGAAATGATAGAAAATATTGATAAGCCGGCACTATCTGCTTTATGGCCAAACAAATTGGGGATGAATGTTGTGCTTGATCTTGGAGCCAACATAGAATGTAGTGAAAAAAATCTAACTGATTTTGCAATAATGGGTTCATCGTTGTTCAAAGCTCTTTTTCCAAAGAATCAAGCTAAAGTTGCTTTATTAAATATCGGCTCTGAAGATTCAAAAGGTAACGAAACAATAAAAAATGCTTATAAAATTTTAAATGAAAAAAAGAATAATGAATTCAATTTTGCAGGTTATATTGAAGGAAATAATATTATGTCTGGCGATGTAAATGTTATTGTAACTGACGGTTTTACAGGAAACATTGCTCTTAAAACAGCCGAGGGAACTGCTAATTTTATTATGAAAGAAATCAAGGACTCAATGACATCTAACTTATATGGAAAACTCTTATCATTTTTAAACATAAAAAATTTAAAAAAAGTAAAGGATAAATTAGACCCCAGATTTTATAATGGAGCTATTCTTATTGGTCTAAATTCTCCTGTGGTTAAAAGTCATGGTTCCACAGATTATATTGGTTTTTCTAACTCATTAAAAGTTTGTGAAAAAATAGTTAATGGAAATTTAATAGAGAAAATTAAAGATAATATAATTATTTGATGCGAATAAACCTTACAAAAAAAGAGATTATAAATTCAGTATATATGCAAATAGGTTTTTCAAAAAAAATGTCAGAAAGTATCCTCGAAGATATTTTATCTGAAATTGTAAAAAATTTAAAAAAATACAAAGTTGTAAAAATATCTAATTTTGGTACTTTTCATATTCGTTTTAAAAAAAGTCGTATTGGGAGAAATCCCAAGACAAAGGAAAAAAAAATTATCAAAGAAAGAAATGTAGTATTATTCAAATCTTCTAAGGATTTTAAAAATTTTATAAACAATAAAAATGAAAAAAAGCTTAAAAGCCTATAAAACAATTGGTGAGGTTGCTGAATTATTAGAATTAGATACTATTGGAAATAAAAAAAATACTCATACAATTCGGTATTGGGAAAGTGAGTTTAAACAAATAAAACCAATTATAATTAATAAAAGAAGACATTATGACGATAAAAATATAGATCTTCTGAAGAAAATTAAGTTCTTACTTAAGGATAAAGGAATGACTATTTCTGGTGTTAAAAAACAATTAAATGAAGATTTTTTTGATATTGACGCTAATGAAAATAAAACTATAAATGCTTTAGATTTAAAATATAAGCTAAACAAAATAAATAAATTAATAAAAGAATTAAAAACCCCAAATGGCAAAAAAGACACACGTTAAAGTAAGATTAGTTCCAGAGGCTAAACCTGATAGTCCATTTTTTTATTATGTGAAAAAACCAGCTGGTGGTGAAAAGGCTAAGATCAAGCTAAAAGCAAAAAAGTATAATCCTTCTACAAGAAAGCATGAAGTTTTTGTCGAAAAAAAACTGCCACCACATAGTAAATAATAACTTATTTTCTTTTCTTAAAATTTCTAAATTCGTATTGAATAAAAGCGTTAATCATACTTTTCCATACTTTTAAAGTAATCCTGGTATCTATTTTATTCTTTTTAGATTTTTTCTTAATATTACTTAAAATTACATTAATTCTTTTTCTATCAATTATTTCACTCTTTTTTTCTTTAAGATTTAAGACGTTTTGAACAACATTAAATCTCTTTTTTAATATTTTGATTAGTTGATTATCAAGTAAATCTAGTTTTTTTCTTAAAACAATTAATTTTTTTTTGTTATTAGGCGACATTTAATCTTTTGGATTTGAATATAATTATTATATTTATTCATATATGTACATAAATAAAAGTATCGAAAATTTACTGTCTTTTTGGTTAATTATTATGTTTGTCTTAGTTTCATCAATAATAGTTGTTGGTGGACTTACAAGATTAACTGACTCCGGTCTATCAATTACTGAATGGGAATTATTTAAAGGTTTTTTACCACCTTTTTCAAATACTGAATGGGTTACTTATTTTAATTTATATAAGGAAATACCTGAATATAAATTACAAAACTTCAACATGTCACTAGATGAATTTAAAATAATTTTCTGGTGGGAGTGGGCTCATAGATTTTTGGGTAGAATAATAGGTTTATTTTTTTTAATACCATTAATATATTTTATTTTCAAACTAGGTTTCAAAAGAACTAAGTCATATATATTTATATTTGTACTAATATGTGCTCAAGGCTTTATAGGTTGGTATATGGTTATGAGCGGATTAGTTAATAAAGTTGATGTAAGCCACTTTAGATTATCTCTTCACCTAACAACTGCCTTTATTATCTTAACGCTCATACTTTGGCAAATTTTCAATCTTAAAATAAAATTAAACACTGCATATGGGTATATAAAATTCAAATTACCTGAGATCTTCATTTTCTTAATTTTTTTACAAATAATTGTTGGTGCTTTTGTTTCAGGTATGGATGCTGGAAAAATTTATAATTCATGGCCATTAATGGGATCAACATTTTTTCCAAATGATAATAATCTCTACAACTTGTTTAAGATTTCAGCTTTTAGCGAACCATCTCTTGTTCAATTTATGCATCGAAATCTTGCCTACGTTATAATATCTGTATATTTGATTGCTCTCTATTTGGTAATTTCAAATAAATTAATAAAGTTTAATAAAACAGTTATAGTTTTAGGTTTAATATTATTGCTTCAAATAGTGTTAGGAATTTTGACAGTAACTAGTGGTGCACAAATGTTTATTGCATCTATGCACCAAATTAGTTCAATTTTACTTGTAAGTTTTAGTGTTTATTTTTTATTTATAAACACTAAGAAAGATTAACTTACAGCCTTCAAACTCGGTTTACCTGAAGCATCAAGTGCCTGTTTCAAGTCTGCAATAATATCATCTGGATGCTCAATACCTATTGATAGTCTAATGTATCCAGGTGTAACACCAGCTGCTAATAATTCTTCCTCAGTAAGCTGACTATGTGTAGTTGTAGCAGGGTGGATAGCTAAACTTCTAGCATCTCCAATGTTTGCTACATGATAAAACATTTTTAAAGCCTCAATAAACTTTTTACCAGCTTCTACACCACCTTTAACTTCAATACCTACTAGAGCACCGTTACCTCCAGAAAAATATTTCTTAGTTCTATCGCCAACTGCTCCTTTGTGAAGTGTTGGATATATAACTCTCTCAACATTTTTGTGCTTAGTTAAAAAATCAACAGCTTTTTCTGCATTTGAACAGTGTTGTTTCATTCTTAAAGGCGCTGTCTCTAACCCTTGTATAATACCCCATGCGTTGTCAGGTGCTAAAGGTGCTCCTAAATCCCTTAACAAACATACTCTTGCTCTTACGGCAAAAGATACATTGGCTCCAGTCAATTGAGGTACAACTTCACCCCATTTTGCTCCACCATAACTCATGTCTGGTTCATTAAACAATGGCTGTCTTTTTGGATCAGCTGTCCAGTCAAAATTTCCTCCATCAACTAAACATCCACCAATTACTGTGCCATGACCTCCAATGAATTTGGTTAAAGAATGAACAACAACAGCTGCACCATGGTCTAATGGTTTACATATAACTGGTGCTGCAGTATTATCCATTATTAGAGGTATATTATGCTTTCTTCCAATATCTGAAACTTCTTTGATTGGAAAAACCCTTAAAGCAGGATTAGGCAATGTTTCTGCATAGAAACATCTAGTTCTGTCATCAATTGCTTTTTCAAAATTCTTTGGATCAGAAGGATCAGCGTACCTTACTTCAATACCAAGTTTTTTTAAAGTATGTGTAAATAAATTTACTGTTCCACCATATAGATCTGTTGAACTAACAAAGTTATCACCTGATTGACATACGTTTAGAATTGCAAAAGTAGAGGCTGCTTGACCTGAACCAACAGTCACACAAGCTAGTCCGTTTTCAATTGATGCAACTCTTTTTTCTAGAACGTCATTTGTTGGATTCATAATCCTTGTATAGATATTTCCAAACTCCTTAAGCGCAAAGAGGTTTGCCGCATGTCCAGTATTATTAAATTGATATGATGTTGTTCTATAAATTGGCACAGCAACCGCAGTTGTTGCTGGATCACTTCTATATTCACCACCATGTAGAGCAATAGTCTCTGGATTCTTAGATTTACTCATTTTTTTCTCCCTTCGTTGATGATTTGTGTTTTTTGATCAGTAGAAATTGTGAATTATGCACTACTTTCATATAATTATTTAGGCTATCATAAGATAATTGGAAAAAACAAGCTAAATATAATAATTTGACAATAAGCTATTTCTAAGTATTAATCCCCGCAAACATGACAAAATTCATCAAAAAAAGTGAAATAAACTGTAAGTGGTATGAAATTGATGCCAAAAATGCTGTTGTAGGTAGATTAGCTACTATAATTACAAAAATAATTAGAGGTAAAAATAGCCCTAAATACTCACCTCATATGGATCATGGTGATTTTGTAGTAGTAAAAAATATAGAACACATAAAATTTACGGGAAATAAATTTGAAAATAAAAAGTATTATCGTCATACGGGTTATCCAGGTGGTATTAAAGAAACAACTCCAGAGAGATTGCATCAAAAAAAACCAGAAGAAGTTTTAAAATTGGCTGTTAAAAGAATGTTACCAGGTGGACCTTTAGGAAAAAAACAACTATCAAAACTAAAAGTTTATGCTGGTGAAAAGCACCCTCACGAGTCTCAAAACCCAGTGTTAATTGATGTCTCAAAATTAAATAATAAAAATATTGTCAGAAATTAATTATGGCTACAGAAAGTATACAAATTATGGGTAATTTTACAGACAGCAAATATGCTACTGGAAGAAGAAAAAAGTCAATTGCTAAAGTTTGGCTTAAAAAGGGAAGTGGAAACATTTTTGTTAATGGAAAAAAATATGATGAATATTTTAAAAGATCAAATCATGTGAGTCAATTATTACGTCCTTTTGAACTTATTGAACAATCGACATCTTACGATGTAAGATGTTCTGTGAAGGGTGGTGGACAGAGCGGCCAAGTTGGAGCCATGATTCATGGTATTTCTAAAGCTTTATTGTTATTTGATTCTTCCTTCAAAGCTTCTTTAAAAAAAGAGAAACTTACCACAAGAGACTCTCGTTCTGTTGAACGTAAAAAATACGGTCATAGAAAAGCAAGAAGAAGCTTTCAGTTTTCTAAAAGATAATTACTTTTTTACAATCAACTGTTATAATAATTTATGAACAAACTAAATGTATTAATTGCGGGCTCAACGGGTTATATTGGAACTCAGTTGGTGAAACTCCTATGTAAACATAAAAATGTTGAAATTAAATATCTTTGTGGCAATACATCTGTTGGTAAAAATATTTCTTATTACGATAAAAGTTTAAAAAAATATAAGTTGCCAAAAATAATCAAGATTAATTATAAACTATTTAAAGATGTAGATGTTATATTTACATCCTTACCTAATGGTGAGTCTCAAAAAATTGCTAACAAACTATTAAAAAAGAATATTATGATTGATCTATCAGCTGACTTTAGATTAAAGAATGCAAAAATATATAACAAATATTATGGGATTAAACATATATCTTTAAATAATTTAAGAAAAAGTGTTTATGGATTACCTGAAATAAAAAAGAGAAATTTATCAAAAGCAAAAGTTATAGCTTGTCCAGGTTGTTATCCAACTTCTATACTTTTACCATTACTTCCTTTAATAAAAAAAAATTTAATAGATTTTAAAGATATTATTATTGACTCAAAATCAGGTTTTTCTGGAGCTGGTCGCGGCGTGCATAAGAAATTCAAGAATAAAAATCTTTATGGCTCAACAAGCGCTTATGGAATAGGTGCTCATAGACATAATGCAGAAATTCAGCAAGAATTAAGCTATATTAAAAAGAACATAGAATTTACTTTTACACCTCATATACTACCTATGTTCCGTGGGATTTTGTCAACTATTTATTTAAATTATAAAAGCAAAGCAAATTTGAATAAGATATACAATGAATTAAGAAGATTTTATATGAATCATAAATTTATAAAGATATTGAAGAATAAAGCTCTAAGCACAAATGATGTTATTAATACAAATAATTGTCAGATATCGGTTTGTAAATCTAAAGATAAAAGAAAATTAATTATTCTTAGCAGTATAGACAATTTGATAAAAGGTGGAGCAGGGCAAGCTGTTCAAAATTTAAATCTTATCTTTAATTTTAAACTAAACGAAGGTTTAAAATGAGATACTTTTTAACAATAATATTCATTTTTCTAATCTCATGTAATAAACACGACCTTAATACAGAAGTTATCGACATTAATAAAAAAATGACTTTTGAAGAGTTTAGAGTTTTGATTGAAAATAATGGAAACATTAAAGATTACCCAAATATAGACTAATGAAAAAAGAATTTAATATAGCAATTATAGGTTTAGGACAAATAGGAATTTTTCTTTATAATGAACTTAAAAGAAACCAAAAAACTATTCAGCTTTTAACAGGAAAAAAAATAAAAATTGTTGGTTTATCAGCAAGAAATAAGAATAAAAAAAGAAGATACCCGATAAATAAAAAAATCTTTTTTAAAGATCCGATCAAAATGCTTAAGAGTAAACAAGTTGATATTTTATTTGAATGTATTGGATTGTCAGATGGAATGTCAAAGAGATGTGTTGAGTTTGCTTTAAATAGGAAAATTCATGTAATAACACCCAACAAAGCTTTAATATCAAAACATGGTGACAAACTTTCTTCCATTGCTGAAAGTAAAAGAGTGAATTTGGAGTTTGAAGCATCAGTAGGGGGTGGTATTCCAATTCTTAGAACAATTAAAGATAGTCTTGCTACCAATCACATTACAAAAGTTTATGGAATATTGAACGGAACATGTAATTACATATTATCTGAGATGGAAAAAACAAAAGATAATTTTAAAAATGTACTAACAAAAGCTCAAAAATTAGGTTATGCGGAACCAGGTAATCCAAAATTGGATTTAAATGGGTATGACGCCCTTGCTAAGGTTAAAATTTTGTCCGCTTTAGCATTTAACAAACGTTTGTCGAACTCAGTTTCTTTGATGGAAGGAATAGAAAATGTCGAACCAAAAGATTTTGAAATAGCAGATCAATTAAATCTTAGAATAAAATTATTAGGTATTACAGAAATCATCAATAATAAGCTTTTTGAAAGGGTTCACCCGTGTTTGGTCAAAAAGAATACATATATTGGTAATGTAGGCGGCGTAATGAATGCAGTTATATTAGAAGGAAAACCAGTTGGTGAGAGTGTTTTACAAGGTGAAGGGGCAGGGCCTGAACCCACATCATCGGCACTAATGTCAGATTTAATGTCAATTTTGAGAGGGAATATTAAATATCCTTTTGGTATTCCAAATGTAAAACGGAATAAAATTAAAAGTTATGATCTTAATAATTATGAAAATTCTCTTTATATTCGATTTGAAGTAAAAGACAAACAAGGTGTATTATCTCAAATCACAAAAAACTTAGCTAATAATAAAATTTCTGTTCAAAGACTAATACAAATACCGAATAATAAAAACAAAACAGCTTCAATTGTTATTATTACACATGCAACTAAACAAATTAATTCAGATAAATGTCTAAGATCATTACAAAAAAACAAAAATGTGCTTAAAAAGCCTGTTTTATTAAGGCTTTTTTAGTAATGGAAATATACGTAAAGATATTTGAAGTTATTTTTCCAGTTTTTTTTGTCATAGGTATTGGCTATTACTTAGGTAAAAAAAATCCAAAATTTGACACTAATTTTATAACAAATTTTGCTGGAAATATTGGTACTCCAGCAATGATTTTTTATACTGTTACAACAACAGGCATAACTCTAAGTATTTTTATTCATTACTTTGTGTATGCCATTCTAATGATTTGTGGTTTTGCAATAGTTGGACTTATAATACTTTTCCTTCTTAAAAAAGATCTTAGTATGGAGCTCCCACCGTTAATTCTTCCAAATACTGGGAATATGGGTGTTCCAATTTGCTTATTTGCATATGGAATTCAAGGTTTAGGAGTAGCTTCGGCCGTTGCTTCTGTAATTATTCTATTTCATTTTACTTTAGGTGTTTTTTTAGCAAAAAAAAAATTTTCATTTGATATTCTTATTAAAAGTCCACCTGTATACGCAATTATAGTCTCTGTTTTTTTTCTGTATTTCGATATAAAAACACCTTTATTTCTTGAAAACACAACTTTTCTTCTCACTTACGCAACTATTTTTTTGGTATTAATGTCTTTGGGTATTGCATTGACGAGGTTTAAATTTTCTTTTCGAGACTCAATTATATTCTCGTTTTTAAGAGTTATAATAGGCCCCATTATAGGCTTTGCTGTTATTTATTATTTTGATCTTTCAGGATTTCCTGCAGGAGTACTTTTAATACAAAGTGCCATGCCAAGTGCTATATTAAACTATTTAGTTGGTAGCATGTATTCTCCTAAAAAAATTGTTGATAGTATTGCAAGTACAATTGTTACATCAACTTTAATGTCATTTATAACTATTCCTATTGTGGTATTCTTTGCTTTAAGATATTTCAATTAGATATAATATAATGAAAGCTATAACTTTTAACCTATTAGCGTGGGTAATGCTGCCCATAATGGATGGTTTTGCTAAATATCTCAGTTCTGATCTTCCAGTTTTACAAATAACCTGGGCAAGATACTTCTTCACAGTGGCATTTACGT
Organism: uncultured Pelagibacteraceae bacterium; assembly: GCA_902535745.1. Taxonomy (GTDB): domain Bacteria; phylum Pseudomonadota; class Alphaproteobacteria; order Pelagibacterales; family Pelagibacteraceae; genus Pelagibacter. The sequence goes on along the minus strand of CACAUR010000003.1, from coordinate 70,118 downwards.
TGCCTGTAATGTTTTTCTTTTTTAGAAAAAACCTTGTTTGGACCGATAAACCTAAACTACAACTTATTAGAGGTTTAATCTTATTAACTGCAAATGTTTGTTTTTTTTATTCAATTTCAATAATTTCTTTGGCAAAAGCTCTTACATTGGCTTTCATTGCCCCTTTAATTGTTACAGCATTTTCTCCAATTTTTTTAGGTGAGAAAGTTGGTTTTAGAAGATGGTCTGCAGTTATAATTGGTTTTATTGGATCCATGGTAGTAATTAGACCAGGATTTGTAGAAATAAACTTAGCAAGTTTAGCAGCTTTAGGAACTGGAGTTATGTATGGTTTTTATTTAATAATTACACGAAAACTAAGTTCATCTGATAATCCTTTATTAACTTTATTATTAACTGGTGTAGTAGGGGCCATAATAATCTCATTTGTTATGCCTTTCGTATGGATTAAACCTACCTTAAATCAATGGTCGATGATGGCTGCTATTGGAATATTCGCATGCATAGGTCATTTATTTATTATATTGTCTCTTAAGTACGCAGATGCCTCGAAACTAGCTCCATTTAGTTACTTTGAGATAGTTACAAATATCATAATAGGATATTACTTCTTCAATGATTTCCCTGATAAATGGACTTTTCTTGGTTTATTTATTATTATTCTAAGTGGTATCTATATATCAAGAAGAGAGAACATAGTTAAAAAGCTTAAATAAATAGGTCTCAAATGTTTACTAATAACTTAGGTAATACTTTAATATATTAATGTAAACTATTGATATTATACAATATTATAAATAGTAAAAAAGAATATTTCTGTTAAAAAAACTACAAAAAACTCGCAAATTAACGAAAAAATAATAAAAAAAACTTTAAATAGCAATTATTAGCAGCTCAAATACTAAAAAAATCAAAAAAAAGGGTGTCTAAAACTATTGTTATTTTATAATTACAGACCAATGCATATAACGAATATACTATTTAAACGGCCATAGAGGGGTCAATTTTAAGAATTACCCTCAGAATGCTGCAACTGATCGTTGAATCTATAAATAATATCAATTTATAGCTTGAATACAAAAAAAACGTTGATTTTATTGGTTTTTTAAGTGAAAAAAAGCCTTAAATATCAACCTTTTCTGACATCAGCAATTTCAATTTTTTATCAACTCCACCTCTTCCAGAATAACCTCCTAGCCCTCCATCAGACCTAATAACCCTATGACAGGGTATGTTTGGAGCAAAAGGGTTCTTAGCACAGGCATTAGCAACCGCACGAGCTGATTTTGGCTTATTTATTGCTATAGCTACTTCTTTATATGTTTTTACGGATCCCCTAGGTATTTTTTTAAGATAATTCCAGACTTTTAATTGAAATTTAGTACCTTTCATGAAGAAAAACCCCTGTTTCCTTGCACTTTTAACGGTGCAAAGAACAGTAGTTTTGGCACGTCGTTGTATGCGCTACCGCCATGCCTTCCGCCCTACGATTTTAGCGCTACTCCGTAAGACTTTCTGCCCCCTGGGCTTGGTCCTCTCGGCCTTTCCCCAGTCGGCCAGTTAAGGGTTGCCCCTTAATTCATTTTACAATAACAAACTACTTAGGTTGAATGTATCACTTTTTAAGTGATTAAACAGAATAGGTGTGAATAACGTTAATAACTCTAAAAGTACAACAATGAAAGGACTCCAGCTAAACTTAAAATTGCTATTGCTATCAAAATGTATATAGATTTCTTTTTCTCAGGCTTATCCAATTTTTCAAATTTAAACAGCACAAAAAAAACTAATCCAATAAAAGATAAAGCTAAAATTATATATTTTAACATAAAAACAAACTAACTTATTTGCTTGACATCTTAAATGACTTATATTATTACTAATGATAATTAATTGTTATCAATAGTAATTATGAATAAATTAACAACAGATCTTAAATCGCTTCATGAGGCAACTTTAAATAATCTAAAAAGTTCAAAAGCAAATAATACATTAAGGGCTTATAAATCAGATTTTAAAGACTTTGGGGCTTTTTGTGCCAAACATGGACTGAACTCATTGCCATCAGAGCCAAAAATAGTGTCTATCTACCTTACCCATTTATCAAAAAATTCTAAAATAAGCACTATAAGACGAAGATTGGTATCAATTAGCATGGTTCATAAGCTAAAAGGTCACTACCTAGATACAAAACATCCAATTATTACAGAGAACTTGTTAGGTATTAAAAGGGTGAAAGGAAGTATTCAAAGAGGTAAAAAACCTATATTAATCAATCATTTAAAATCTATAGTTAATGTAATAGATGAGCAAAAGTACGAGAAAATCAAAAAGTTAAGAGATAGATCAATAATACTTATTGGGTTTGGTGGTGGTTTTAGAAGAACCGAGCTAATTTCCATAGACCATGAGGACTTAGAGTTTGTGCCTGAAGGCCTTAAAATAACTATCAAAAGATCAAAAACAGATCAATTTGGAGAGGGAATGATAAAAGGCCTACCCTATTTCTCAAATGAAATTTATTGTCCAGTTACTAGTCTTAAGAAATGGTTAGAAGTTTCAAAGATTAAGTCTGGACCTATTTTTAGAAGATTTTCTAAAGGCTCGTCATTAACAGAAAAGAGATTAACAGATCAATCAGTAGTATTGTTAATGAAAGAATATTTGAACTTAGCTGGTATAGAAAATAAAAACTTTGCAGGTCACAGTTTAAGGGCGGGATTTGCTACTGTAGCAGCAGAGTCTGGTGCTGATGAAAGAAGTATAATGGCCATGACAGGACATAAAACAACACAAATGGTTAGAAGATATATCAGAGAAGCTAACATATTTAAGAATAATGCACTGAACAAAATTAAGATATAAAAAAATATTTTAAATGAATAATTCATATAAAGAAGTTACAGTTATTATAATATCTCATAGAAGTAAAAAAAAAGTTATAAATTTAATAAAAAAAATATCAAACAATTTTAAGATAATAATAGTTGAAAATTCCTACGATAGATCAATAGGAAATGAACTTTCTAATGATTATAAAAATATAAAAATTATATTTTCTGAAAATAATGGTTATGGAAGTGCAATCAATTTAGCAAGAACACATGTTACTACAAAATACTTTTTTGTTTTGAATCCCGATATGAAAAAAATTGATGATAATTTAATAAATGTTTTTTATGAATCAGCAAAAGAATTAAATAATAATTTTGGAGCATTAGGGCCTAGATTTGAAAATGTAAGTGAGAAATCACATAAGCAGTCAAATATAAACGAAAAATTTGGGCAGATAGAATCAATAAGTGGATCTGCTATGTTCTTTTGTACTGAAGTATTTGACAAAAATAAAGGATTTGATGAAAATTTCTTTCTTTATTTTGAAGAAACTGATTATTGCTATAGATCAAATAAGAATAACTTTAAAATTTACCAAGTAAACTCTCAAAAGGTATATCATGAGATTGGTACATCGGTAGAAACAACAAGTAAGGAAGAGATTAATAAACTTAAAAACTTATATGCATGGCATTTCATTTGGTCAAAATTTTATTTTGCTAAAAAAAACAGAGGTTACCTTTATAGTCTAATTGTTTTTGTGCCAATTATGATAAGAATAATAATTAAATTATTCTATTATAAAATATTAAAAGATATAGCAAGAGAAGAACATTATAAAATAAGGTTAAACGCTTTATTATCAGCAATCAAAGGCTTAAAGTCTATCAAGAGACCATGAAATTACTTTCTTTTGAAGAACTTTTTTTGAAAATTCAAGGTTTCAAAAGGAGTAGTAAAATGTTCTCCTTGAATTGAATTTGAAGCATCGTATCCTTCTTGTTGAAAAGCAATACCAAATAACCTTTCCATACACATTTGTTCAAGTTTATTTGTTGGTAGAATCTTATTAAATTTTTTTTTATACAACTTTTTCATAACTATTTTCTTACACATAAATATTGGACCAAAGACACTAAGCCAAACTTTAGGCATAAAATAATCTGTTTTGTTTAATTTTAGTCTGCACCATTCAATCTGTTTTTCAAAATCAAATCCATAAATATCATGATTTTTGTATTTTTTTTTTCTACTGAATAAATCATGAATTTTGTTTTGAATATTCTTTCTCGTTTTTTCAAGTTTTCGTCCGCCTACTCTATTTAAAGATATAAAGTATCTAAAAGTAGTAAGATCGTTTTTTTCATATTTAGATAGGTTTTTTTTAAATATGACAGAGTCTTGAAGAAAATAAAAAAAATTTGCTTTTTCAAACTTATTGTATGCATACCAATAGGCTCCAGTATCATAATTTTTATTTTTTGCGTTATAAACAATTACTCCTTTTTCCTTTAATTTTTTAAAATAGGATTTATCAGGTGAATTACTATCAATTACGGCAATTTGTGGCGATTTATAATATTTTTGAATAGAGCTTACACATTCAAAAATAGACCTATTAGACCCATCATAATAGCATGCTATTACAAATAACTTTTTTGAATTCATGGAATTAATTAACTAAATTTTTTTTAGTAATAAAGTTTTTTAAATCGTCAGGTGTTCCTAATCCATGCATCTCTGAAACCTTATCAATCACTATTTTTTTTCCCTCGCCTATAGCTTCATTGTAAACTGGGCATACATAAAATTCGTTATTTACTCGTATATTTTTTTGAATCATATTCTCGGCAGAGTTTACATAGTCACTCCCTTTTTTCCAATAATACACACCTACAGTAGCATTTTTAGAAATTACTTTTTTCTCCGCAACTTCTGTTACAAAATTATTATCATCGGTTTTTGCATAAGACCATTTAGGGTGGATTGCTTCAAATGTAAGAATGCTACCATCAATTTTTTTTTGATTATAATTATACATAGACTTAATACTATCCCATTTTATATATTGGTCTGAGTTAGCTATAATCAGCGGATTACTAGTATTAATAAATTCTTTTGCAAGTAATGTTGTGCACGCTGCGCCTTCGGTAATATGATCCAATTCTATTATTTTACAATTAGGTTTTAATATTTTTAAAACACTATTAATGTTATATTTTTCTTGATGCTCTTTTTGCACTATAAAAATAAAATTACCCTCTAAATTAAGACTTTCAATAACCCATTGTATCATTGGTTTATTATCTATTTCAATAAGAGGCTTTGGAAAAATATAACCGGCTTCTTTAAATCGACTTCCGGCGCCTGCCATTGGTATTAAGATATTTAAATTTGGATCAGACCAATAATTTGAGTTACTAGTTTGTTTTTTATCTTTCTCCAGATTTTTCATAAAATTTAGAATATTATTATAACTTATATCTGATAAATTTTTTACAGTAAATAAGTGGCAACCTGAATCCTGGGCAGCCATAACACCGTGTGACGAGTCTTCGAAAATTAGAGTTTCATTAGGTTTACAACCAATATCAATAAGACACTTTAAATAGATTTCAGGATGGGGCTTGTTATTAACCACATCTTGGTTAGAAAATGATGAAAAAATAAATTTTTTTATTCTTAATTTTTTTAAACATACTTGAAGAGTTTTATTAACTGCGTTAGTAGCTATACATATTTTATATTTTTTTGATAATTTTGAGAATAATTTAAAAATTTTTGGGTTATATTTAAGATTTTTTCCCAAAAGATTTTGTGTCTCGATTTGTTTTATTTTTTGAATTTTTTGAAAAAATTTTTTGTTTAAACCGTGTCTTCTTTTTAGAATCTTAAGTTTTTCCAAGGTAGGTAAACCATCATAAATATTAATATGATCTTTAAATGAAATTGGTTCAAATTTTATTGATTTGAGAGCAATATTTAATGCATCAAAATGTATTTTTTTTGTATCGACTAAAACACCATCTAAATCAAAAATAAGTCCTTTTATTTTCATAAATCTTTATAATATTTTTTAATATTATCTGTACAAACTCCATGACATATAGATAAACCTTGTTTAAATTTTTCTGGGAGTACAGCAATACAGTTTTTAATTAATGGTTTGCCTGGATATACCCAAATAAAACCTTTGCTTGTTAGAGTATAATCGTCTTCTTGATGCCAAAAGTAATGACAATCCACGTTTCTAATTTGATCTAATGTTTTAGAATCTTTTGCATGGCACCACAAATTTTTGTGTTTCAAAAAATCATTACTGATTTTATATTTTGGCTCATCGTGTCCCAAGTAAAAATTATCGTTGTGATATCTTACATCAATTTCAACATGCACATTATTCTTTAAAAGTTTAATAATATTATCTGGATTGTTTTCAAGTTTGTCGTCAACACCATTTATATAGCCTCTATGTGAAATATATATCATTTTTTTCAAGATTTAATTTTGTTAAATTTATTATAGATAAACTTTACATAAATATAATTCAATTTACATAAAAATAAATTAATCAGATATGCTATTCCTATTTTAGGACTGTCAAGTTCCCCTGAGTATTTTGTGTCAGATTTTAAGTAAAATCTCTTGAAAAAATTAATTGATATTCCCCATTTTAAAATAAAAATTTTTCCACCTTTGCTTCCTGACTCTGTTTTAATTGTAGGGTGATTTTTATAATTTCTAGTTACAATAGATCCAAAATGATAAACTTTGCAATTGTTAACACCTTTAAATATTCTAACACCCTCTTTCCATAGTTTCATGTTTAAATCTGGATCAGAACCTGTGCCTGGATAATACTCTTCACTAAAACCACCAATTTTATTCCATAAAGTTTTATGTATTAAATGAGGAGCCCAAGTAGAGCCTTGAAAGTCATAATGATTAATATTTTGATAATTTTCTAATAATTTGCTTTCATTAAAATTTTCTAAAGAGTTTCCACAATCAAATTTAAGTGGTCCATTATTCATCATTATTCCTGATAAATAAAACTTATTATGACCAATTCTATCAATTTCATTTTTCAATATAATGTCCCATTCAGGACAAAAATAAAAATCATCATGCGAATATAAGATAAAATCATTTTTTGCTTTTTTTGAAGCCATATTCATTCCCTCACAAATTCCAGCATTATATTTTGTAAACGTATATTCTATATTTTCATTTTCCAAAAAATTAACAGTACCATCTTCACCTATATTAACATGGGGAATGATTTGATGTTCATAATTTGAATTATTTCTTAAACTTTTAATACATAATCTTAAATATTTTAAATTATTTAATGTTGGAATAATAATTGAAAACATTTAAACGTTTTCCCAATAAAATTTCTTTTTAGTACAAAAAGTTTTATTTATAATAAAATCAGCTACAACAGTTGAATTAAAGTATTTAAAATATTTATCTCTCCCTTTTTTTGCAATTTTGCATCGTAACTTGTTATCGTTACTAAATTTGATAATTTTTGATGATAAATCTTTAATGTTTTTATAAAGCACAATTTCGTCTTTATTGAAAAAATTTCCAATTTTAGTTTTTTCATCTACCATTACAAGCAATCCATTACCAATTAATTGAGCAAATCTATCACTAGAATAAAGTTCTGCTGGTTTTCCTTGGCTCAAATTAAGTCCTATTTTGGATTGAGAAATAGCTAAAAGATAGTTATCAGCCCAGACTGGCTGAACACCATTCATTCCATATAAATCAAATCTTACATTTGGAGTAACCGAGATTAATTTATTAATAAAATTTTCTCTTTGGTCAAACTTACCTTTTTTGAGAACTCCTCTGTGAACACCATGACTCATTGCAAAAAAAACATCATTATTAAAATTTTTATTTCTATAATTTTCTAATTTTTCAAAAGATTCATCTACAGGATTTGGTATATAATGTACTTTATACTTAGAGGGTATGTTGAGTGATTTAGGTTCTGTTGTACAGAAACTTGCATCCATCATATCTATCTTATCTAAAAATCTTTTTTTATTACTCAGCCACTGAGTATCCATCCTATCTAAGAACCATTGAGATATTTTGATCTTTGGATAATTTTTTTTAATAAAACTTAGAGTTTCTTTTTTAATTAAGTCGGCATGACCGAGGATAATAATATCAGGGACATAGTTACTTATTACCTCAATTAATTTACTATTTAATCTTTTTGACCCATTTATATCATTTAAACTTCTATAATAGCTAACTATATCTCTGTCACTAAATTCTAAAACACTATGATTTAATCTAATAAGTCCATTATTAATTCTTTTTCCTGTATTATAAAATAATCTTCCATTGTGTCGTTCATTAAAGTTTGTAACATGCAAAATCTTTAATTTTTTAATACTCAAAGATCCATTAAGGTTTAAATTAAATTTTACAATTTTTTTTCTGTAATTGTCTATTTTTTTACAAATATATTCATCTGTTAGATAAAAGTTTTGAAGAGATAATTGTTGCAGATTAAGTCTTTGTTTTTTATTTTTTATAAGTTTATCAATAGAATTATATAAATTATTAACAGATAAATTTCTTACGATAATGCCGTTTGTAATTGTTTCTGGAAGACCTCCTCTATTTGATACAATAACCGCACATCCTCGACTTGATGCCTCTAAACTTGTTCTACCAAAAGGTTCTTCCCACCTTGAACAAGCAACTGCGATACTTGTTTTTTTAAAAACATTTAAAACTTTAGAATGGTTTTGAAAACCTAATACTTTTAAATTTTTATGTTTAAATATTAATTTTTCTCTTGGCTCATCTCCAATGACTACAGAATTCCAGTCTTTATGTTTATCTAAAATTTTTAAAATTGATTTCCCAAACAAATCATATCCTTTTGCTGAATTAAGTTTTCCAACAAATGTAATTAATTTTTCTTTTTTAGAAATATTTACATCTTCTTTGTTAATTGACTGATGTATAACCTCTAATTTTTCTGATTTATGGTAAAATTTATCGAGCTTTTTTAAAAATTGTTTTTTGGACCACTCGCTATTAAAAATTATTTTTGCACAATTTCTTATTAATTCTTTTCTTTCCAAAGGTGTTTTCGATCCTATCATCGATATAGGGTCGTTATGAAAGTATAAAACTTTTTTTGTATTTAAGGAATTTAGAAATTCAATATAATTTGGCCTATTATGTATTTCAATAATATCTGTATTTTGATCTTTATGTAATTGAACAAATTTATTTACATAATCACGCGTTTGACTTTTTAAAAAACTTCTTTTTAATTTTATATTTACGTAGTTTTCAGAGAATTTCTCATTTAGATCTGTAGAACCATACACTGTAATTCTCCCTTTAAAAACACTCAACTTATTCATAGAGTTGATAAACAATGATACTGCTCCAGGATACAATGGTGAAAAATTTTCCTTATAAGGTAAAAGAATAGAAATTTTCATTTTTTAAATTAAAATTTAATTTAATTTTTTCCCTCTTTTTTTTGTCTTTTTTGAGACGATATTCTTCTTTTAAGGCTTTTGATTTAGAATTGTAAGATTTTTTATAGGCTAAATACCATTTTTTTCCCCTCGTATATTTAGCTCCTTTAGATGAATTATGTAGAATAATCCTTTTTTTTAGGTCGTTAGTAATCCCAACATAAGAAAAAAGTTTTCCGTGTTTTCTTGATACTAATAAATATACAAAGTATTTCATTATGGCGGTCCCTAGGGGAATCGAACACCCTTTACATGAATCATGAACATTGTTTTTTATAACTTTTTTTGACTTCAAAATCAAAAAATAGATTTCAATTGCGCCCAGAGGGCGCCCAGAACTAATTTGCATATTCGCTAAAAAATGCTTTTTTGTTTTCTGCCTCAGCAATCATACGTTTAATTTTTGCGACAGTCATAAAACATTCTAAATAAACTGTTCCATTAGTTATCAGTTCACCAAGGTCTTTATTTGATAAATCTCTTTTATTTGGTGACAAAAATTTAAGTCCGTTAGAATTTGCAAAAGTTATTAAAGTTGATGCTTTTATTCCAAAATTAAAACTTTCTACACCTTCTCTCTTTCCGTAGTTCGCAACAGCTACGCCTACTACATTTCCTTTTTGATTCATTATTGGACCACCACTATTACCTTGATTGAGAGCTGCATCAGTTTGAAATTCAGAAAAATTATCTTTGTAACCAGCTAATGCAGTTATGCTTCCTTTTGAAGTTTTTATAGCTGAGCTTATTTTTTTACCTAATGGATATCCTGCAATTATTACATCCTCTAGTAACGTTACATCATCTGTTGAGATAGGATAAACTTTTTTAGGTCTTAAATTTGTTTTTAAAATCGCAAGATCATTAATTTGATCAACTGCTAAAGTATTAGTCTGATATTCGTTACCATTGATATTAAGTTTATTTAAATCACATCCATCTATCACATGATAATTTGTTATAATATGACCAGATTTTGAAACAAAAAATCCTGTTCCAGATGCTGCTGCCACTAATCTATTATTTTCTCTCTCTTTTTTCTTAGTTTCAGATTCTTTTTCCTTTTTTTCTGCAATTCTTCTCTCCTCCTCAGCTTTTTTTTCTGCAATCAAAGTTGCTTCAGATTTTCTACAATCAAATTCATAATAATACCAATTCAAAGCATGGCCACCAGTTCTACGCACGTTTTTTGCAATCATATTTTTTTCTGCACACAACCTGTTTGCTTCAGCTTTAATTTCATTTAGAGGTGTGCCTGCTAGAGGATCAACTCGGATTTCAAACTTTCCACTTCTAGTTTGATATGCAGTTGGCGCACAACCTACAATTAAACCTAACATTATAATCGTTAAAAGTTTTTTCATAATTTTATTATATCAGAGCGCCCACAGGGCGCCCAGAGAGAATTTTTGGGCTAATTTATTTAAATAACTATTGCTGTATCTAGTTACTAGTGGCGGTCCCTAGGGGAATCGAACCCCTCTTTCATGGATGAAAACCATGTGTCCTAACCGATAGACGAAGGGACCAAATTTCACTCTTTTAGAGTAAAAAAAAAAATTAATCAAGTTATTAAGTCTTAAGAATTATATCAATTACTCTTAATTCCAAATATTTTTTGTTACTCCAATTATTTTCAACTATACAAGCAATTAAATCAAATTCTTTTTTAAAGTTTAACAAGTAGTTACCTAGTTCAGAATTGACGCAGTCAAAACTTAAACTTTTTATAGACCTTCCACTTTTATTTTTTAAAATATTCTGAACGTGTCTGTTATTAATAATTTTAGATCTAATTGATTTTATATTTTTAAAATAGAAAATAGGTTCAGGATTTTCCTTTCCAAATGGCTCTAAAGATTTTAAGTCACTAACTATAGAGCTATTCTTTTTTGGGAAAATAGCAAAAGAGTCAAAATATGAATATCTTCTTGTTTTAAGAGTTTTATATTCATTGTTTAAAAATTCTTCTATATTAGAAAGACATCCTTTTTTGGCAGAAAAGCCTCCAGCCTCATCGTGGCCACCTCCAGAGATTATCAATTTATTATCAATAAGTTTATTTATAGTCTTGCTAATTTTTGCATTATTTGCTGATCTTATTGAGCATTTTAATAAGTCATGAGACTCGGTCATTACAAAACACGGTTTGTTAAATATCTTCGATAATTTTGCAGCAAGTATACCTATTACACCTTCATGAAATTTTTTATTGTAAATAAATATTACATTTTTACTATAATATTTTTTAAAATCTATTAAGTCCAAGTTTTCTTGTTCAATTCTTTTTCTTATTAGGTTATGAATATTCATCTTATTTAATATCTTATCAATTTTTTCATCATTTTGAGTAAGAAATAATTCAACCACATCATTGGCTTTAGCAATTCTTCCAGAAGAATTTATCAATGGCCCTATATTAAATCCAATATCTTGATAAGTTATTCTTTTTTTTAGATTATTGCTAATTAGTTTTTTTAATCCTTTATTTTTAACTATTAAGTTTCTAAAACCAATTGCTAGCATTTTTCTATTAAAACCCCTTAAAGGCATTACATCGCAAATGGTGGATATTAAACAATAAATTAAATAATCGTTTAATTTAAATTTAGAATCTAATTTTTTATTTATTATATCTATTAAAAAAAAAGTTAAAGTTGCAGCACAAACATTATTGTCATTTTTTTTTTGATAATTTTTTACAGGATTTATTAAAATATCTGATTTTGGTATATCTAAATTATTTATAATATGATGATCTACTATGATAGTTTTAATTTTTTTCGTCCTTAAAAAACTAATAACATCATGAGAATTTGATCCACAATCTAAAAAAATTATATTATCTACTTCTTTATCTAAATTTTGCTCTAATAATCTTATATTTGGACCATAACCATCTACAAATCTATCCGGAATTACATATTTGAACGGATGATTCAAATATTTAAAGAAGCTTGATAGAATTGTAATTGAAGAAATTCCATCCACATCATAATCACCAAATATTAAAGTTTTTTGTTTATTCTTAATAATATCAACTATCATTTCAGACGCTGATAAAAAGTCTTTATTCTTAGAAAAAATATTTAGATTGTTATCAGTAATTTCTTTAATCAAAATATCTTCTTTACTGAAATTGCGTGATAAATAGAACTTAGATAAATTTTCTGAAATATCAAAATCGCTTGATAATTTATCTATTAAACGTTTGGGTGTTTTGTATTCTTTCCACTCTTTACCGGAAATAGATATCATTTTTTTATATCTATTTCTCCAGTTATAATTTTTTTCATATTTTGACTTTTGTGAGTTATCAAAGTGTTTACAACCATCTTATTGTCTCTAAATTTTACACCATTTACTAGATCGCCTTTTGTAATCCCTGTTGCACAAAATAAACTGTCTCCTTTGACAATTTCATCAAGTTTATATTTCTTATCAAAATCATTTATACCCATATTGTTGGCTCTTTTCTTTAGTTCATCTGTATCAAATATAAATCTACCTTGAAAACCACAGCCATAAGTATCTAAAGCAGAAGCAGCTAAAACGCCCTCAGGTCCTCCACCCGTTCCTAGAAATAAATCAATATTATGTTTTTCCTCTGTTACAAGTAATGCGCCTGAAACATCTCCATCTGAAATTAGTTTGACTTCAATTTTTAAAGATTTAGCTTCATCGATAATTTTCTGATGTCTTGGTCTGTCAAGAACACAAATTCTTAAACTTTCAAATTTTTTATTTTTTGAGTCTGCTAAATTAGATAAGTTTTTTTTAAGCGAAAAATCTAAATCAATTGCATTGTGATCTATATTTTTCGGATAAGAAATTTTTTGCATGTATGACTCTGGCGCATTAAATAAATCATTTTTATTTGAAATTGCTATGACTGAAATTGCTCCAGGTAAATTTTTTGCCACGAAATTTGTTCCCTCTAAAGGATCGACCGCAATATCAAATTCAGGTCCTTTTTTAGTGCCAACTTTTTCTCCTATATACAGCATAGGTGCTTTGTCCATTTCGCCCTCACCTATTACAATATTTCCTCTGATGTTCATTTTATTCAAGTTAGTTCTCATTGAATTAGTTGCTGCTTCATCAGCAATGATTTTATTGTTTTTTCCTAGGTGAGGATAAACTGAAATAGCAGCTTCTTGAGTAATTTTTATCAATTGATCCTGAAAAACTTTATCAATATCCATCAAATTTTTTCTTGTTCAAATGTAGCTCTTTCTAATTTACTTTCAAATTCAGACAATCTTCTTTGTACTGATATTAACTCAACTATTATCGGCCAGCTTCTTACTAAATATTGTAAAGAGTTTTCTACTTTATTAAATGCCCTTGCAATTTGTTGCACAAATCCAAGAGTGATTGCGCCAGTAACAATTGTTGGAGCTAAAGCTAAATAAGGAACAATAACCATGCCTTGGAGGTAACTCCATTTAACAGCATTAAAATAAAGATAATGAAAATACATTTTGAAATGTATTTTTCTTACGTTTCCATACAATGAGTCTACGTTACTTATTCCAGCTCTCTTAATATTATCTTCACCCAATACTAATTCCTTTCGATAGGCAGCTTCCTCTCTTTGGATATCATATTCTATACCAGGTAATTTGAAGCCAACAGCAGCAAGTAATATTGTTCCTCCTAAGGCAGAAATAATAGCCACCCAAACTAATGCATGATTAACTTCTCCAAAAAAAGGAAGCATTGTTATTTGTTTTGATAGACCCCATAAAATTGGCAAAAAAGCAATTAAGGTCATCAAACTTCTTAATAATTCAACACCAAGACCTTCCATTATTCTTGCAAACTTTAGAGTATCTTCTTGAACTCTCTGAGAAGCACCTTCTGTCAATCTAGCCTTTGACCAGTTCTCATGATAATAATCTGCCATTGCCGTTCTCCATCTAAATGTCCAATGACTTGTAAAGTAATCAGTTGCGACAGAAATTACCATCCATACCCCAGCAATTTTAGCAAATGTTAGGAGATATGATATGAATTCTTTTTCAGTCACAGAATTGGGTGTTGTTAATGCTTTTTGTAAAGTGTCATAAAATTCACCAAACCATTCATTAATCATTACATCAAGCTGCACTTGATACCATGTAGATATAAGTATTAATAAAGATCCAAAAATACTCCAAGATGACCATTTTTTATTTGTGAAAAATTTAAACATCTATTTTAAAAAATTATCTGCATAAGATTTTTTTACAATTGATCTTTTGTTTGGTTCGACAACTATATAATTTATCTTATTTTTTTTTGCATAATCAATTGCATCATCTTTAGAATTAAAGGTCATCTTAATTTCTGACAATGTATTTGATGAGCTTTGCCATCCCATCAATGGATTTATTTGCTCGTTATGTACAATATATTCCAATACCCATTCTTTAGTTTTCATTAAGCCTGATTGCATTGAGCTTTTTGTTGGTTTGTAAATTTTAGCTTTTTTTTTCATAATATGGTCGGGGCGGTAGGATTTGAACCTACGACCCTCTGGTCCCAAACCAGATGCGCTACCAGGCTGCGCTACGCCCCGAATTTGAATACTATTACAGTAGATATTAGCTTTTTCAAAGGATAAAGGAGCGCAAATTTAAAAGAAATTTAATAAAAATCTGGTATATAAGACCCATGATTATTGATTGTCCCTGCGGTAAAAAAAAATTCAGTGTTAAAGACGAACTTATTCCAGCTAAAGGTAGGCTACTACAATGTGGTGAATGTGACAGAGAGTGGTTTTACTCAAAAAATATAAACACGATTAATGAAACTAATGTTGAAATACCTGACGAAGAGTTGGCTCAAGAATCATTTGGTATTATAGAAGATAAATATGATGATGATGATGATGTAATTGACGAAGATAAAGCAGTTGAATTAGAAAAACCTAAAACTAGTAAAAAACAAAAAACTAAACAAGTTAATTTTTTTAAGCTTCTTTTGGTTTTTATTATTTCCTTTGTTGCTTTTATTTTGGTAGTAGAAACCTTTTTAGTACAAATTTCTGAATACATTCCTTTTGCTGAAAAATATTTAGACAATTTGTACCAGTCTATAATAGATATTTCTCTTTTTTTCCAAAATTTGATAAAATAATGCATGTTTAGATATATTTCCTCACCATTTAAATGGTTTTTTAAATTAGAAGCCGCAAGTGGTTTAGTCCTACTTATCAGTGCTATTTTAGCATTGATAATTAGTAACTCTGAATTATCTAGTCTTTATTTTGATACATTAAATAAATATCTATTCATTGGTATTAACAACTTTGGGCTTAAATTATCTGTCTTACATTGGATTAATGATGCCTTAATGGCAATCTTCTTTTTTTTTGTAACTCTTGAAATAAAAAGAGAATTTTTACAAGGTGAGCTTTCTAACATCAAACAGGCATTATTACCAATTATAGCAGCTGTAGGTGGAATGGTTGTTCCTGCGCTATTCTATGTAGTAATAAATTTTGGAGATCCTGAAACTATAAATGGTTGGGCTATACCTTCGGCAACAGATATTGCCTTTTCATTAGGAGTTTTATCTCTTTTAGGTAAAAGAGTTCCTTTATCATTAAAAGTTTTTCTTACAGCATTAGCAATTATAGACGATTTAGGCGCAATATTAATTATAGCTTTATTTTATTCTGGAGACTTAAATGTAATGTATTTATCTTTAATGCTAGTAGCATTTATAATTCTTTTAGTAATAAACAAATTTAATATAAAAGTATTCTTCCCCTATTTACTGATTGGTGTTTTATTATGGGATTTTACGCATAATTCAGGAATACACGCTACTATAGCTGGTGTTTTGCTCGCAATGACTATTCCACACAGAAAAAAAGGAAAAGACTTCTCATTATTAATAAAGATTGAACATGCAATCAGTCCTTATGTTGCATTTGGAATAATGCCATTATTTGCTTTTGCTAATGCTGGAGTTTCATTAGAAGGATTATCTCTTTCATCTTTATTAGACAAAGTACCTTTAGGAATAGTATTAGGTTTATTTGTTGGTAAACAATTAGGAGTTTTTGTTTTTTCTTATGTATCAATTAAATTAAAGATTGCACAAATGCCAGGGAACTCAAGCTGGTATAATTTTTATGGTGTAGGTATACTGACTGGAATTGGATTTACTATGAGTTTATTTGTTGGAAATTTAGCATTCGTTGAGAATGCTCAATATATGGATGGAGTAAAGATTGGTGTTTTAACAGGGTCTTTACTTTCGACATTGGCAGGATATTTTTTAATATTACTTACACCTGACAAAAGGTAACGTTGTGAAAAAAGTAACATTATTTATAATTTTAATTATGATTTTTTTTTCAAAAGATAAAGTTTTAGCCAACTATGAAAGAATTTTTTTTGACTTTAAAATAAATAGTATCTCAGGTGAACAAATCGATCTTAAAGATTACAAAAATAAAGTAGTGTTAGTAGTAAACACTGCTAGTTACTGCGGATTTACAAATCAATACAATGATCTACAGTCATTGTGGGAAAAATATAAATCCGATGGTTTAGTTGTCTTAGGTGTGCCGTCAAATTCATTTAATCAAGAAAAAAAAGAAGATTCTGATGTAAAGAAATTTTGTGAAGTAAATTTTAATATAAATTTTCCAATGACAACTATTACTGAAGTTAAAGGTGAAAATTCTCACGAATTATTTAAATGGGCAGAAAAAAATTATGGTAAATCTGCTATACCTAAGTGGAACTTTCACAAAATTTTGATTAATAAAGAAGGCAAGATTGAAGAAACATATAATTCTTTTACAAAGCCTATGTCTAAAAAAATTACTTCTAAAATTGAGAGCCTTTTATAGATTTATTTTCATTCCATCGTAAGCAGGAACAATATTTTTTTTAAGCTTCTTTTTTAATTCGTTATAATCTAAATCAGAATGCAGATTAGTTAAAATAGCTTTTTTAGGCGAAAGAATATTAATTAATCTTAGTGATTTATCTAAATTCAAATGTGATGGATGTTCTCTGTACCACAAACAATCAATTACTAAATATTTTAAATTTTTTAATAATTTAAATTTTTTTTCGTTTATGTCACTTACATCACTTATGTAAGCCAATTTCTTATCAATTATATAACAAGTACAGTCAACATTTCCGTGTTTTACTTTAAGAGATCTAATGTGAATTTTTTTTTGACCATCTTTGAAATAGAGGTCTTTTTTAACAGAATTCATTTTTAAAGTTGCAGGATATTCACGAGAATTACTTTTAAAACAATAAGAAAAAGTTTTATTTAAATATTTCTGTGTTGGTAAATCTGCATAAATGTCTACTGGTTTTCTATTTTTTAAGTAGAAAACTCTTAAGTCATTTATTCCATGAGTTTGATCAGCATGCATATGAGAAAATAGAACTTTATCAATATTAGTGATCTTGTTATTTATTAATTGTTGTCTCATATCTGGAGAGGTGTCTATAATTATATTTAAAGACTTACCCTGAATTACTGCCGAACATCTTGTTCTTATATTCTTTTTATTGTTAGGATTACAATTTCCAAAGTTACCGTCAGGTCTTGGTACTCCCATTGAACTTCCACATCCTAGAATTGTAAATCTCATGAATTATTTAGAAAACAAAGTATTAAAATTATTAGTGGTAAGTAATATTAGCTTATCAACCTCAATATTTCGAAGATTAGCAAGTTTTTGTGCAGTAAATTTAATGAATGAAGGTTCATTTTTTTTACCTCTATTTGGCTCTGGAGATAAAAAAGGACTGTCTGTTTCTATTAAAAGTTTATCTTCAGGAATTTTTTTAAAAGTTTCCTGTAACTCTGTTGACTTTTTAAAGGTAATTATGCCGCTTGCAGAAAAATAAGCGTTTAATGGAACCAAATTTAAAGCAAAATTAGTTGATCCAGTAAAACAATGCATAAGAATTTTTAGATTTTTCTGATAATTTTTTTTAAGGATATCATAAGTTTCATTCTCTGCATTTCTTGAATGAATGATTAGAGGAATGTTAAGATCCATTGCAGCTTCGATATGATTTTGAAAACTCCTTAATTGTGTATCTTTATCACTATTATTATAATAAAAATCTAATCCAGTCTCTCCTACTCCAATAATTTTGCTATTCATCTTTACTTTTTTAATAATTTCATCTCTTTCGATAAAATAATTTTTTGTTTCATGAGGGTGAATTCCAAAAGTTCCATATATCATTGGATCTTTAGACACAATATCAAGAATACTACTGTATCCACTACTAGTAGTGCAAATAGTTAATAATTTTTCAAGACCTACATCTTTTGCTCTAGTCAATACTTGACTTAAATTAGATATAAGAGGTTCTCGATCTAAATGGCAATGTGAATCTATCATTTTTTTATTTTTTCAAACAAAATACCAAGCTTTATAATTTCTTTTTTATGTTTTAAATATTCGTTATTACTAATAGTGTCAAATTTTACGTCATTTTCCTTCATGGAAAAAATATTTAGGACTTTTAAAGCAGTATTAGGAATAATTGGATATAGTAAAATTGAAATTTTTCTAATTAATTCAAGAGATACAAACACAATTGTGTTCAATCTTAAACTATCGTCTTTTTTAGTCCAAGGTGCTTGATCATTGAAGTATTTATTAGCTTTAAATAATTGATTTACAACATACTCAACATAGTAATTTATATTTTGATCATTAATTTGTTTTTCTATATCTTTTATATTTTCTTTAAAGTCATTAAGAATTGATAGATCTTCTTTCGTAAAATTATATTTTCCTGGAACTTTAAGACCAAGATTTTTTTCACAAAACAAAATAACTCTTTGACATAAATTTCCATAATTATTCGCCAAATCACTATTTATACAACTTTCTAATTTTTCCTTTGAAATATTCCCATCATTTCCAAAAGATACTTCTTTAAGTAAATAATATCTCAATGCATCTAATCCATAGATATCAATTATTTCAATAGGATCTAAAATATTACCTTTAGACTTTGACATTTTTTCATCACCTGAAAGTATCCATCCGTGACCGTATACTCTCTGTGGAGGTTTAATACCTGCTGCCAATAAAAAGGCTGGCCAATACACTGCGTGAAATCTTAAAATATCTTTTCCTATAATATGAATATTAGCAGGCCAATAGTCTTTATATAATTTTTCAGTTTCTTTTGGATAATTTAAAGCCGAAAGATAATTTGTTAAAGCATCAAGCCATACGTATATGACATGTTCTTTATTTGATGGAACTTTAATCCCCCAAGAAAAAGATTTTCTGCTAACAGATAAATCTTTTAATCCGCTTTTCACAAAACTAATTACCTCATTTTTCCGGCTCTCCGGTAATATAAATTTTGGATTTTCAGAATAAAATTTTAAAAGTGGTTCTTGCCATTTAGATAATTTAAAAAAGTAAGATTCTTCTTCAACCCACTCTACAGGTGATCCAGACGATTTGGATATTTTTTTTTCTTCTAGATCTTCAATTTCATCTTCATTATAAAAAGCTTCATCAGAAACGGAGTACCAACCTGAATATTTTGAGAGATAAATTTCCTTTTTTTTTTCTAAAATATTCCAAAGATTAGTTACAGCTGACGCATGCCTTTTTTCTGTAGTTCTTATAAAATCATCATTAGATAAATTAAGTAATGAAGATAAGTTTCTAAAAGTCTTACTTATTTCATCACAGAACTTTAAAGGATCTTTGTTAGATTTCTCAGCGGCTCTTTGTATTTTTTGACCATGTTCATCAGTTCCGGTTAAAAAAAAGACTTTATGGCCTTGAATTCTTTTTAAACGTGCAAAAAAATCAGCTACTATACTTGAATAAGCATGTCCCATGTGAGGTTTTGCTGAAGGGTAATAAATTGGTGTAGTTATATAAAAATTATCTTTCATTTACAATTATATTTTTAATTTCTAATAAAGATGAGTCTTTATCTAAATTAAACTTATTCATATTGTTAATTTTATTCATCGTTTGTTTAAATGATTTATAGTCATTTTCAAAATTGTTCTGTGAAATAATCTTATTATAGAAATATATTTCAATAAGGATTTGCAAATTTTCAATTATAAATTCATCCTTGAGATAATTTCGTTTATTAAATATATAATCTAACAAAAAGTTAATATCCAAATCATTTAATTCAATTTTTTCTTTATTTATAAAATCATATAAATCAATATAAAATTTTGGTGAAAGATATCTAATCTTAAAATCAGACGATAGACTCTCATAAAAATCATTATCTATTACATTATTAATAATTTTTTCTATTTCAGATTCAGTTATAAAAAAATTAAACTTTATACATCTTGAATTTATAGTGCTGATTAGTTTTTTATGAGAATTGTGAATTAGAATAAAAAACAAATTTGTTGATGGTTCCTCCAAAATCTTAAGTAAAGCATTTGAGGCGTTGATATTCATTTTTTCAACATTATTAATAAGCACAATTTTTTTTTTATTTGAAAAAGAGGTTTTTGACGAAAAATTTAATATTTCTCTTATTTTTGAAACTTCTATAAATTTTTTATCAGTACTGTCTATTAAAAGTAAATTTGGATGTGTATTGTTTGAAACAAGCTTATAAGACTTGTTATTAATATTTATCTCATTATCCTCAAGATTATAACTGTCCTGTTCATCCTGTGAAAATAAGTAATTTATTAAATGAAAAGCAAAAGTGCATTTACCTATCCCTTTATTACCAGAGAAAATCAATTTATTTGGTAGTTTATTTCTCAATGAAAGGTTAACCAATTCTTTAAAATTGTCCTTAAAAGATAGTAATTTAATTTGAGTTAAAGGTGTCATTTCATTTTAATCAAAGAATTGAATTTTTTTTGTATAATTTGTTTATTTCTATCTTTTGTCTCATCAGAGTAGATCTTTAGATAATTTTTTTTCTTATTTGATAATTTCAAAAAACCATTTTGTGCTTTAAGATAGAAATTTTTATTAAATTTGTCGTATCTATTTTTTTTAGTCTTAATCTTTTTAAGAATATCTTTTTTTTTAACAATATGTAGAAACGTAAAATCTACCTTAAAGTTTCCTAATATAAATCTATTTAACGAATTAATAATATTTCTATTTATGCCAAAACCATAGTGTTGATATGCAATCGTGGAATCAACAAATCTATCAATCAGGATTACTTTTTTCTTAAGATTAGGTTTAATTATTTTATAAAAATTTTCAGATCTAGCAGATAAATATATAAGTAAATCAGTTTTTTTTTCAAAATCAGATTTATTTGATAACAACAATTTTCTTAATTTTTCTGAATTTTTAGATCCACCTGGTTCTCTAAGTTTAATATGCTTTATTTTTTTCTTTTTTAAATAATTAGATGCAGCATTTAAATGAAAACTTTTTCCTGATCCATCAATACCTTCGAAAACAATGACTTTATTATACATCGCCCCATATCAAATAATTTATAGAGTGAATTATTCTAGAGAAAATGTTGACTTTTTTTACTTTTTCAACTGCATAAACTGGGTACTCATCAATTAAATCCCCTTTATAAGAAATCTTTAATAAGCCAATTTCTTGGTCTTTTTTGACAGGTGCTTTAATAGGACCATTATATTCTACAATTGCTGACAAGAATTTTTTTCTGGCTTTAGGAAAAGTTTTGTAAATGTCTTCTTTTACATAACCACCAACAATATCTTTTTTTCCAAGCCAAACATCTAAATCTATAAAATTTTCGTCTTTTTTTGCAATTTCAACTGTATCAAAATTTGTCAAACCCCAAGTTAATAATCGGGTCGATTGTCTAGATCTTTCATTTTTAGTTTCAAAACCACTTCCAACAGCAATAAGTCTTCTTTCTCCTCTTTGAACTGAGCTTGCTAAAGAATATTTTTCTACAGCTAAATAACCAGTTTTAATGCCATCGGCTCCTAAATTTTTGTAAAGCAGAGGATTTCTATTACCTTGTGTAATTGGATCTCCACCCGTTCTATCCCATGTAAATTCTTTCTCCTTAAAATATTCATAATAAACAGGATAATTTTTAATAAGATAATTAGACATTATTAAAATATCCTTAACTGTAGAATAATTATCTGGATCATTAATGCCTGATGAATTTGAAAAATTTGAATTGATCATTCCAATTTCAGATGCTTTTGCATTCATTAAAATAGCAAATTCCTCTTCACTACCCGCAACGCCTTCGGCTAATGCAACACAAGCATCGTTACCTGATGCAATAATTATTCCTTTTAATAAATCTTCCACACTTACTTCGTCTCCTACCATAATAAACATAGATGAATATCCAGATTGAGACAGCCTCCAAGCGTTCTCAGATACCATTACCTTATCATCAAGGGAAAGATCTCCACTCTTTAATAAATCGAACACCACAATTGATGTCATAATTTTTGTCATTGAGGCTGGATAAATAACGCTATCTACTTCTTTTTCATAAAGTATTTCTCCAGATAGGAAATCTTGTAAAATAGCAGTTCTAGCATTTATATCAAAGGCTGCCTTAGAGGGCGCGGCTAAAAAAGCAAAAAGTAAATTAAAAATTATAATAAATTTTTTAATCATTTCTAATTAATTCAATATTTTCAAAATTTAAATTATTTATACTATTATAAGCTGATTGTAGAGTATTAATATTAGAATAAGGGCCCAATAATACTTGATGCCTAGTGTCATTTATAGAAATTACATTGATTTTTTTAAGTGAAGTCTCATTTTTGATTCTTTTTTTGAGCTCGTTAGCATTTTTTAAAAAATAGAACTCCGTGATTTTAATTGAATAATTAAAAGATCTTCTATCATCTAATTCCTTTGATTTAGGTGTCCCAATTTCATTTATACTTATTGACTTAATAGGGGCCTTATTAGCAACTTTTTTTTCTTCATCAAAAGTTTTTGATTTTTTTGCAATAAATGTTTTATTTTCTCTAATTTTACTAATTTCTACATATGGTTCTTTGAGTGAGATGTCGAGCTCATCAAAAATTCTTTTTGAAAAGATTGAATTATAAAAAAAGAGATTTTTATTTTTTGTTTTTACTATTGCATTTGTGCTTTTGTTATTTAAAAGATTAATAATTCTCACTTTTGTACCTTTTGACAAAGTATTATGAACTATCTCAAGGCCTCTATCATCAAGGGGTTTCCTTAATAATTTTTTTTCAATTAAAGATTCATCGTATAGTAGAACAAACCCTCTATTTGAAAATATATTTTCACTATATTGAGTACTTTGAACAGTACAACTTGTCAAAAAAAGCAAGATCAACAATAAATTTTTATAATTCATCTTTAAATTTATCCTTCAAAGTGCAAACAGCTAAAGCAAATCTTAGTGACCTATTCCACTTTAAAATTTTTTCATAATTAGAGAAAACAATATAAGCTGGATTAAGAGTTTGACTTCCAGGAATAATATCTACATCTGGTGTAATTATAGCAACTTTTTCTTTATCATTTACAATATCAGATAGATCATTCTTAATAAATTTTTTGTAAAATCTGAAATTTTTTTTATGCTTAATATTTCTTGCCGAAGAATTTAAAAATTTTGAAGGAATATTATCCTTTAATTCAACACGATAAAAACAATGGTTGTTCTTTTTCCAACCTATTTTTTTCATATAATTTGCAGCTGATGCAAATGAGTCTTCTACATTTTTAAGTTCAATTACACTATTTTGATTATAATCGATTGCATAGTTAGAAATAGTTGACGGCATAAACTGAAAATTTCCAAATGCACCAGCCCATGATCCATATAAAATTTCTTTATTGATTTTTTTATTATCAATTAATCTTAATACTGTTATTAATTCTTTAGAAAAAAATTCACTTCTTCTCTTATCATAGCTTAAAGTGGCAAGAGACGAAATGATATCCATTTTACCAAGATAAGTACCAAAGTTTGTCTCAATGCCCATTAAAGCAAGTAATAGTTCTTTTTCTACTAAAAATTCTTGATCGACTTTTTCTATAAGTTTAGAATTTTTTTTATATATTCTTTTACCCTTAACTACCTTTTTTTTATTTGATCTCTTGCCCACATAAGTTTTGGTGTCTTCATAAAATTCAGGCTGATATCTATCGTATTCAATAACTTTGGGTAAAAAAATTGCTTTATTCATAACAAGATCAACTGTTTCTTTGCTTATTCCAGATTTTACAGCTCTGATCTTGAAGCTATCCAACCATTGATTAAAAGATTCATCTGCAATGACAGTTTTGAAATTTATAAGAGAGATTAGTAATAAAAGAATTAGTTTAGTATTTTTCATATAAATCTTTTAAATAAATTATTACAGCAATCCATATAATAGTAAAACTAAAGAATTTTTCGTAAGAAAAAAGCTCATTATAGTAGAAATAACCCAAAAGGAACTGAAGAGTTGGGGTGATATAGAATATCATTCCACTAGGCCCTAAACCAGAAAGTTCAACACCTCTAACATAAAGAAATAAAGGAATTACTGTCATTGGTCCCGCTAATAAAAGCATAAACATCAAATTTAAATTTTCTAATGAAAAATCGTTTTGACCGTTTTTAAAAATAAAATAAAAAACTATTAAGGACATTGGAAGAATGTACAAACTTTCTATTAATAGACCAATATCTGTATCAACATTTATTAATTTTCTTAGAACATTATAAAAAGCCCACGAAAAAGCTACTATAAGACCAACCCAAGGAACATTATTAAAATTTCTTAGTAGAATAAAAATAGCAACACAAACAAGAAAAATAGAAATTTTACTTTTAAAACTTATTTTTTCTCTAAAAAAGATATTTCCACATAAAACACTTACAATTGGCATTATAAAATATCCAAATGATGCATCAATGATTTGGTCATTTGATACAGCATAGATCCAAACTGCCCAATTAATAAATATTAACAATCCAGAGAAAAAAAGGACTAAAAGATTTTTTTTATTTTTTAAAATTTTGAAAAAAATATTCCATTTTGAAAAAAATTGAGTAGTTATAATAAGCATGACTGCAGTCCAAATACATCTATGTATGACTAATTCTATATGGCCTATAAAAGAAAAATAGCTAAAATAAATTACTCCAATAGCACCCCACCAAAACGATCCTAAGCTACTAAATAAAATTCCTTTATTAAATTCTTTTAAGTTCATAAAAAAGGAAATTTATATTCCATTATTGATAAAATAACCCCATTTAATTCTTGAATTTTAATATTATACTTATAAAAACTAGCTCACGGAGAGATGGCTGAGCGGTTGAAAGCACCGGTCTTGAAAACCGGCAAAGGGGCAACTCTTTCCTGGGTTCGAATCCCAGTCTCTCCGCCACTAATTAAACTTTTGAAATTTATCTATAATGTAAAGCATTCTTTCATCTTTATATTCGTTCTTTGATTCCTTTTTTTTTAAAGAAATTAATGTTTCATCATCCATATTAACAAACGAGTCTAGGGTTTTAAGGTAATTCTCATCCAAATCGTTGATTAACGATTTTACAAAAGCTGTCATCAGTATATCCATTTCTTTTGTTCCTCTATAGGAAGCCCTGTATATAATTTTATTTTTAAGATCTTCTTTATTAAGAGTCATGATATTATAACTAAACTATGTCTTCATATGAATATTTGCTATCCGATATAAGTACCATAAAAGGTATAGGAACCAAAATAGGAAAATTATTTCGAAAAAAGAATATTAACACAATATTTGATCTTCTGTGGAATTTGCCTAGAGATTTTGTGGATAGATCAAATGTTTATCCAATTAATGAATTGCAAGTAGGAAAAATACAAACCGTAACAGTTGTTGTAAAAAAATATAACTTTCCACGTATCAGAAACTTGCCTAACAAAGTAATATGTGAAGATGAAACTGGAAAGCTAGATTGCATCTTTTTTAATAGTTATGAGGGATATATTAGAAAAATACTGCCACTAAACGCAAAAGTAACTATCAGTGGTAAGATTGGTTTTTATAATAAGAAATATCAAATAACTAACCCTACTCATTTATCTAAGGATCCTAATTCTGTTAAAAAAATTGATAAAAGTTATAGTTTAACTGAAGGCCTTAATAACAAACTTTATAACAAAATCATTCAAGAAGTACTAAAAAATATACCGAATTTAGATGAATGGTTGGATAAAGAAACTCTTAAAAAATTTGATAATATTTCGTGGAAAAAAGCAGTTTTAGAACTTCATGATCCCAATAATATTAACAAGAAGGGTAATTTTTTAAAAAGATTAATTTTTGATGAAATTCTCTCTACTTTTTTAATTAATTCAAAAATAAGAAAAACTATTAAAAAATTTAAAAAAGAAAAAAAAATATTTAATGACGATTTTTCAAACAATATAAAAAAAGAATTGAGTTATGAGCTTACCTCAGATCAAACAAACGCATTAAATGAGATAAACAATGATTTAAAATCTGAAGAAAAAATGTTCAGACTTTTACAAGGAGATGTTGGAAGTGGTAAAACTATTATAGCATTAATTTCTTGTTTTAATGTTGTGAATAGTGGTTACCAGGTTGCTTTTATGGCACCTACAGAAATTTTAGCATATCAACATTACAAATTAGCACAATCTTTAATAAAAGATAAAATTAAAATCGATTTTTTAACTTCTAAAACTGATTATACAGAGAGGAAAAAGATAATTAAAAATTTAGAGACTAATAAAATTAAAATACTTTTTGGAACCCATTCAGTCTTTCAAGAAAAAATTAATTATAAAAAACTTGGACTTATCGTTATTGATGAACAACATAAATTTGGGGTTAAGCAGAGAAAGAAACTATCTGATAAAGGCGGTAAAAATTGTGATGTATTAGTAATGTCAGCAACACCTATACCAAGAACTATGATTATGACTATTTTTGGAGATATGGATGTTACTATCATCAAACAAAAACCTAAAAACCGAAAACCAGTAAAAACTTACAGTAAGGTTGATACTAAACTTAGTGAAATAATTGATTTTACAAAAAAACAAATTAAGAAAGGTAATCAAATTTTTTGGGTTTGCCCATTAATCGAAGAATCTAAAAAAGTTGATCATCAATCAGCAGTGCAAAGATATAATGGTCTTCAAAAAATTTTTAAAGATAGAGCTGGTCTTTTACATGGCTCACTTGATAAAGTTGATAAAGATAAGATATTAAATAAATTTCTGAACAGAAAAATTGATATTTTGATCTCAACAACGGTTATTGAGGTTGGTATTGATTTTCCAAATGCAAACGTGATCATAATAGAAAATTCAAATAAATTTGGTTTATCGCAACTCCATCAACTTAGGGGTAGAGTTGGTAGAGGTAACAAAGAGTCATTTTGTATTCTAATGTTTAAAAAGAATTTAAGTAAAAATGCTAGAAAACGGATAAATATTTTGAAGGAAAATAATGATGGATTTAAAATATCAGAGGAAGATATGAAATTAAGAGGTTATGGAGACTTATTAGGTTTTAAACAAAGTGGAGTTCAAAGTTTCCGTCTTGCTGATCCTGTTTTAAATGAAGATCTTTTTATATTAGCAGAGAAAGAGACTAAAAGAATTGAAAGGGACAATATAAATTTAAATAAGTTTCAATCTTTACTCAAACTTTATGACAGAGCCGATATTTTGAATGATATTGTTTAATTGTCAGCAGGATCTGAGGTACCAGCAGATACAATGAATTTTGAAGCTTCCTCAAAAGTCATATCAAGATAAATAACTTCATCTTTTGGAAACATTAATAAAAAACCACTTGTAGGATTAGGTGTTGTGGGAACGAATACATTGATTAACTCTTTATTTGTTTTTTGACTGATTTCGCCTTTGTTTTCTTTAGTAGCAAAACCAACAGCCCATGATCCCTTTTTAGGGTATTCAATTAGAACAACACTTTTTTTATTATCCGATTTACTTGTGAAACTTTCTGTCATTTGGCCAATTGCAGAGTAAATAGTCCTTAAGATGGGAATTCTTTTAAAAAGATCATTAATTAAATTTAAAATTTTTTTTCCAAAAAAAGATAAAGAAATACCTCCAACAATTGTAATAAAAATAACAGACAATAAAATTTCAAGTCCCGGTATGGAAAAAGGTAAATAATTATTTGGATTTATTTCGTTAGGAATTAATTTTGATGATATCTTTATTAAAAATAAAGTAAGATACAAAGTAAAACCAATTGGAACTAAAACTACAATACCAGCTATAAAAGCATTTCTTAGTTTTGAAGTTATTGATGACTTTTTTTTCATTAATTATAAGATGAATATATTACAAAACATAAAGCAATTATGAATAAAAAAACTAATATTTTATTGTTTAAATTCATAAAAAAACTATTAAAACATAATACTTAATTTAATTTAAATGAATAGAAGAAAATTCTTAAATATAGTCGGTTGTTGTGGTTGCAGTTATATTATTAATTCTTGTGCATCAGTGCCAATTACAGATAGAAAACAGCTTAACTTAATACCAGAGGCAAAACTAAATGCACAAGCAGCACAAATTTACGAAAAAGTAAAAAAGAAGGAGAAGTTAATTACCGATGGACGTAATTTGAAAGAAATTAAAGAAATTGGAAAAAAGATGGAATATGCGATTAGTGAATATTTTTATTTAAATAATATTCAAGATCCAACTGTTAATTTTCAATGGGAGTATATATTAATTGATAATAAAAAAGTTACAAATGCGTGGTGTATGCCTGGAGGCAAAATTGCTGTTTATACCGGAATGCTAGAGGTAACTAAAAATACAAATGCATTAGCTGCTGTTATGGGTCATGAAATTGCTCATGCGGTAGCAAAACATTCAGTTGAAAGAGCTAGTCGTAGTGCATTACTTCAAACAGGTACTCAACTCATTGATATATTTTCAGGAGGAAAACTTTCACAAGTAAATAGAGCAACTGGTATGGATACTGTTGGTTTATTACAACAAATCGGCGTTATGAACCCATTTACAAGAAAACAGGAAACTGAGGCTGATTATCTTGGTCTTATTTTTTCATCTTTATCTGGTTATGATATTAGAGAAACAACAAAATTTTGGGAACGAATGAAGGAAAAAAATAAAGGTAAAGAACCTCCAGCGTTTATGAATACTCACCCATCTTCTCAAAAAAGAATAGAAAATCTTGACGGTTGGATGAATGAAATTATTTTAGATTATCCACCAATAAAAACTTAATGGTGAGCCGTGTTGGACTCGAACCAACGACCCATTCCTTAAAAGGGAATTGCTCTACCAACTGAGCTAACGGCCCAAAATAAAATTCTTATAGTTTTTTTTTTCAAATAATCAATATGTTATAATTACAACTTACCAATGTATTTATTAAGAAAATGGTCAAAAGTTCCTCTATTTATGTTAATTCTGATTTTATCCATGAGCTCATGATAAAAGTTTATATTATGGAGGGTAAGAAGCATAGACGCAAGTATTTCGTTGGTATTGAATAAATGATTTAAGTAATTTTTTGAATATTTGTTCAAATTGAACTTTTTACATTTTTCATCAATTGGTTTTGTGTCATTTTGGTACTTGGCATTCTTAATATTTATAGGTCCACTCCATGTGTAAGCTAAACCAGTTCTCCCAGATCTAGATGGCAATACGCAATCAAACATATCTATCCCCCTTTTTACTGCACCAAGAATATCAGAAGGGGTTCCAACACCCATTAGATATCTAGGTTTGTCTTCAGGTAAGAATTCTTTAATACCGTCTAATATTTTAAACATTTCACTCTGTGTATCTCCAACAGCTAATCCGCCCAAAGCATATCCATCAAACCCAATATCAATTAGATCTTCAAGGGATTTCTTTCTTAAATCATCGAATAAACCACCTTGAACTATTCCAAATAGACCTTTGTGAGGATTTTTTCCAAAGGATACTTTTGACCTTAACGCCCATTCAGTTGATAATTCCAAAGAATCTTTAATGGTTTTTCTATTTGTAGTTTTTTTTGGACATTCGTCCATAACCATAACAATATCTGAATTAAGTTTTTTTTGAATTCTAATGCTTTCTTCTGGACTAAGAGTGTATTTTTTTCCATCAACATGAGAATTGAAGATAGCTCCCTTTTCTCTATCAACTTTATTTAGTTTTGAAAGAGACATCACTTGATAACCACCTGAGTCAGTTAAGATAGGTAACGGACAATTCATAAATTCATGTAATCCCCCTTGAAGTGCCACTCTTTCTTCGCCAGGTCTTATCATTAAATGATATGTATTAGATAAGATTATTTGACTTCCGGCTTCAATTAAATCATCAATAAAAGTTGCTTTTACTGTTGCTTGGGTTCCAACAGGCATAAAAACAGGGGTATCAATATTTCCTCTAGATGTAAAAATTGTTCCTGTTCGGGAAAATTTATCTTTGTTTTTTACTTTAAAAGAAAAATTTTTTAAACTCAATTTATAAAGATTTAAAACTAATTATCTTATCAGGGTTTGAGACTGAGCCATTAGGTCCATCACCTCTTTTAATTTTGTCTACAAATTCCATGCCTTCAACAACTCTACCAAATACAGTGTATTGTCTATCGAGATGCGGGGCATCTTCAAAACATATAAAGAATTGACTATTTGCACTGTTTGGATCAGAAGATCTTGCCATAGATAAAACACCTTTTACATGGGGAATATCATTAAATTCAGCTTTTAGATTTGGTAAATCAGAGCCTCCTGTGCCTGCTCTATTTAAATCAAAATTATCAGAGGATGAATTGCCAAATTGAACATCACCTACCTGAGCCATAAAGCCATCTATTACTCTATGAAATACAACATTGTCGTAAAGACCTTTGTCGGCTAATTCTTTTATTCTTTTAACATGATTTGGTGCTTTGTCTTCGAATAGTTCTATTTTTACATCTCCATCTTTCAATTTAAGTATCATCATATTTTCCTCTGCATTTAAGTTAAAATTAAATATTAAAAATAATATTAAAAAAAATATTTTATTCATAAAATTTATTTTTTAAAGATTTTATTACCGTTTTAGTGGTAAATTTTCGTATATCACCATTTAATTCAATTATTTCTTTTACAAATTTAGATGAAATAATTTGATTTTCTGGGTCTGACATTAAAAAGACGGTTTCAACTAAACTATTTAACTTTTTATTCATTCCTGCCAATTGAAATTCATATTCAAAATCAGAAGTTGCTCGTAAACCTCGTATAATAACATTTGATTTCATCTTTTTGCAAAAATCGGTTGTTAAAGTTTTGAACGAAGTTACGATTATCTTTTTTTTACTAAATTTTAAGTCGCTGAATAGAGCCTTTTTTATAAGGTGTTCCCTTTCATTAGAATCAAAAAGATAATTTTTTGTATTTCCATCCGAAACAGCAACAATAACTTGATCAAAAATATTTAAAGATTTTTTAATAAGATCAATGTGTCCAAATGTAATTGGATCAAATGTTCCAGGATAAATCGCTTTTTTCATTATATTAAGTTATCATCAATTTTGATTGCTGAAACAACTTTTTCATCGCCGGATAACTTTATTATTCTTACACCTTGCGTATTTCTTCCTGCGGTTCTAATTTCCTTAACTGCCACCCTTATAACTCTCCCTTTATTAGTAGATATCAATATTTCATCACCATCAAAAACTGGAAAAGAAGATGCAACATTTCCATTTCTCGATGAGTTTACTATACCGATAATGCCTTTACCGCCTCTATTTGTAGTACGAAATTCCTTATCATTTGTTCTTTTACCAAATCCATTCTCAGTTATTGAAAGTATATATTTGCCCTCAACTTTGCCATTTTTATCAGATTTTTTGTCAATTTTTTCTACTATTGATAAAGAAACAATCTTATCTTTTTCACCCAGATTTATTCCTTTAATACCTTTAGAGGATCTTCCTTTAAATAATCTTAATTTTTTTGATTCAAATCTAATACATTTTCCGTTTAATGAGCTCAGCATTATATCTTGATTTTCTTTACAAATTTTAACACCTATTATTTTGTCATCATTATCTAGTTTCATTGCAATTTTACCAGCTGTATTAATATTTAAAAAATCTTCTAAACTATTTTTTCTTATTTTTCCTTTGGCTGTTGCAAAAATAATATTTAAATATTTAAATTCAGATTTATCTTCTGGTAGTGGCATTATCGAACTGATTGATTGGTGATTTTTTAATGGAAGAATATTATATAAAGATTTACCTCTTGAACTCGCCGATCCTTCAGGTATTTTCCATGCCTTAAGTTTATAAACCATACCTTGTGTTGAGAAAAAAAGAACAGATGTATGAGTGTTCACAGATAAAGTTTGAACTACAGAGTCTTCATCTCTAGTTTTAATTCCAGATTTTCCTTTGCCACCTCTTTTTTGTTTTTTAACAATATCAAGTGCACCCCTTTTAATATATCCCTGTAAAGTAACTGTTATTAATACAGATTGTTTTTGTATAGTTTCTTCAATGTCATAGTTAAGTACTGCATCTATTATTTTTGTTCTTCGTTCAACTGAATATTTTTCTTTTATTTCATTTAATTCATCACTAATAACTTTTAAAAGTTCCTTTCTAGAGTTTATTATTTTTTTTAATGAAATTATTAGATTTGCTAATTTCTTTAACTCAACTTCTATTTCATTAATACCTAAGGCAGTAAGTTTTTGAAGTCTTAATTCTAAAATTGCTTCAACTTGTTTTAAAGATAAAGAATAAGTATTTTTATTTTTTTTATTATCAACTAGTTTTATTAATTTTTGGGACGATTTAATTTTCCAAGAAGTATTTAATAAAGAATTTTTTGCTTGTTCTGGATTTTTTGAAGATCGAATGATCTTGATTACTTTATCTATATTTTCAACTGAAACTGATAAACCAATCAATATGTGGGCTCTATCTTCAGCTTTTTTTAAATTAAACTTTGTCTTTTTTACAACAACTTCTTCTCTAAATTTAAGAAAAGACTCTAGAAAATCTTTGAGATTGCAGCTTTTTGGTTTTCTATCTACTATCGCTAAAGTATTAAAACTAAATGAAGACTCTAGAGAAGTATATTTATAAAGTTGTCTTTTAACTGTCTCGGGTTCTATATTTCTTTTTAAGTCAATTGCTACTCTTATACCTTCTCTATTTGACTCGTCTCTTATATCGCTAATTCCGTCTATTTTTTTGTTTCTTATTAACTCGACAATTTTTTCGTTTAAAACAGACTTGTTGATTTGGTATGGTATTGAGTTGATAACTATTCTTTCTTTGCCATTTTTAAGCTGCTCTATTGAAACATTTCCCCTTACTTTAAAAGATCCTCTTCCGGTTTTATATCCAGTTTTAATAATATCTTTACCAATTATTGTTCCACCAGTGGGAAAATCAGGACCGGGTATGTGTTTCATCAATTCATTTATCTTAATATCTTTATTTTCTATTAGGGCTAAAGTGGCATTTATCACTTCTGAAAGATTATGTGGCGGAATACTAGTTGCCATACCAACGGCAATACCTCCGGCGCCATTTACTAATAAATTTGGATATTGAGCAGGCAAAACCTCTGGTTCTTTTTCAGTTTCATCATAATTGCTTTTAAATTCTACAGTTTCTTTATCTATGTCGTCTATTAAATTTTGGGAAATTTTCGCTAATCTAGTTTCTGTGTATCTCATAGCAGCAGGAGGATCACCATCAACAGATCCAAAATTTCCTTGACCATCAATCAAAGGTAAGCTCATCGAAAAATCTTGAACCATTCTAACTAATGCATCATAAACAGCCTGATCACCATGAGGATGATACTTACCAATTACATCACCAACTATTCTTGCAGATTTTCTGTATTGTTTACTCCAATCAAAACCCCCTTTATGCATTGCATAAATAATTCGTCGATGAACTGGTTTCAAACCATCTCTAATGTCCGGTAATGCTCGACTTACAATTACGCTCATTGCGTAAGAAAGATAAGATGAACTCATCTCATCATACATTTCGATAGGTTTTATGTTATTCTTTATCTCTGTTTGTGACTTATCCATAAAGATTAATTAAAAAGGAATATCGTCATCTAAATCACTGTCAGGTGCTTGAGACATCTCATTCTTATTTTGAGGTGCATTTGCAATTGACGTAGAAGAATTATTTCCCCCAAGCATTGTTAGAGATGAATTATATCCTTGTATTAGTATTTCTGTGGAATATTTATCTTGGCCAGACTGTTCATCTTTCCATTTTCTAGTAGTCAATTGGCCTTCAACATAAATCTGAGCACCTTTTTTAAGATACTGTTGAACAACATTAACAAGCCCTTCATTAAATACAACCACACGGTGCCACTCGGTTTTTTCCTTTTTTTCACCAGTGTTTTTATCTTTCCAAGATTGACTAGTGGCAAGACTAAGTCTAGCGACATTTTTTCCATTAACCATCTGTTTTATCTCAGGATCTGCACCTAATCTGCCAATTAAAAGTACTTTATTTAAACTTCCAGCCATATTATTTTATATTAATTGTATCACAAAAAAGATTTGATTATTAACTTTATTGAGCTAAAGCAAATAAAAAAATGAACAAAAAGATAGTTATTAAGGGCGCAAAAGAACACAATTTGAGGAATATCTCTGTTGAGATTCCTAAAGATAAATTTGTGGTCATAACAGGTTTGTCAGGCTCCGGAAAATCTTCATTAGCATTCGATACCATCTATGCTGAAGGACAAAGAAGATACGTTGAAAGTCTCTCAGCTTATGCAAGACAGTTTTTAGATAAGATGAAAAAACCTAAAGTAGATTTTATTGAAGGATTAAGTCCAGCCATTTCAATTGAACAAAAAAATACATCAAAAAATCCAAGATCTACTGTAGCAACAGTTACAGAAATTTATGACTATATGAGAGTTCTTTACGCAAGAATTGGAACACCCTACTCACCTTTTACAGGTAAAGAAATAAAATCTCAAACTGTTTCTCAAATTGTCGATAAAATTTTAGAGTTACCAAAAAAATCAACTATTTTCTTATTCGCTCCAATAGTTAGGGGTAGAAAAGGAGAATATAAAAAAGAAATTTTATCATACAAAAAAAGAGGTTTCAGAAAAGTAAAAGTTGACGGCACACTTTATGACATTGATAAAACTCCAGACTTAAATAAAAAACTTAAGCATGATATTTATATTTTGGTTGATAGAATTGTAATAAATTCTGATTTGGGAAATAGACTTGCTGAAGGTATAGAAACATCATTAAATTTAGCGAATGGCCTTTTATTTGTTGAATATCAAAATGAAACGTTGCCTGCTAAATTTAGAAAGACAGAAAAATTAACATTTTCTTCAAAATTTGCATGTCCTGAAAGTGGTTTTACAATTGAAGAAATTGAACCAAGATTATTTTCTTTCAATAGTCCTTACGGTGCTTGTGAGGAGTGTGAGGGTATAGGTATAAAACTCAACGTTGATCCAAATCTAGTTGTACCTGATGATAAAAAAAGTATTGCACAGGGCGCTATTCAACCATGGGCAAAAACAACCACACTTTATTACGCTCAAACATTAACTTCTCTGGCAAAACATTACAAATTTTCTATGGATGAAAAATGGTCAAAACTACCAAAAAAAATAATAGATATAATTTTATATGGATCTGATGATGAAGAGATAAAATTTTCATATGATGATGGATATGAAAAATATTCCCATAAAAAAACCTTTGAGGGAGTAGTAAATAACCTGGAAAGACGATATTTAGAGACTGACAGTGATTGGAAAAGAGAAGAGATTTCTCAATATCAATCTGATACAAAATGCGATATTTGCAAAGGCCACCGACTAAAAGATGAAGCGCTTTGTGTAAAAATAGACGGAAAGCACATAAGTGAAGTAACAGAAAAATCTATAAGTGATGCTAAAGAATGGTTTAATAATTTATCAAAAAAACTTGATCAAAGAAAACTTAAAATATCAGAACATATTCTTAAAGAAATTAATGAAAGGT
This sequence comes from uncultured Pelagibacteraceae bacterium, assembly GCA_902535745.1. Taxonomy (GTDB): domain Bacteria; phylum Pseudomonadota; class Alphaproteobacteria; order Pelagibacterales; family Pelagibacteraceae; genus Pelagibacter. The sequence continues at coordinate 33,762 of CACAUR010000003.1, read as the reverse complement.
TAAATTTTCTTCTTAATGTTGGTCTTGATTATTTAACATTATCAAGGGAGTCGGGAACTTTATCTGGTGGTGAAGCACAGAGAATTAGACTTGCTTCTCAAATTGGTTCAGGTCTAACAGGAGTTTTATATGTATTAGATGAACCATCTATTGGTTTGCATCAAAAGGACAATGTAAAATTAATAAATGCTTTAAAAAGATTAAGAGATTTAGGAAATACTGTAATTGTGGTAGAACACGATACCGAAACAATTGAAAATGCAGACCACATCTTAGATCTTGGACCTCAAGCAGGAAGTAAAGGTGGTGAAGTTGTTGCAGAAGGTAATCTTAAAGATATTATTAAAAATGATAACAGCATTACAGGAAAATATTTATCTTCTAAATATTTTATACCAATTCCAAAAAAAAGAAGGTTAGCAAAAAACGGAAGATTTTTACAAATTAACGGAGCATCTGGCAATAATTTGAAGAATGTTGATTTAAAAATTCCATTTGGAACTTTTACATGTGTTACTGGAGTTTCCGGAAGTGGAAAATCTACTTTAGTGCTACAGACACTTTATAACGCTCTTAATTTATCTTTGAACAATAATAAATCAAGAAAGATACCAATGCCATTTAAAGGTTTTAAAGGTATCGAATTGATTGATAAAGTAATTGATATTGATCAATCTCCTATTGGAAGAACTCCAAGATCAAATCCGGCAACTTACACAGGTGCTTTTGGACCAATTAGAGACTGGTTTACTAATTTACCAGAGTCGAAAAGTAGAGGTTATAAACCTGGAAGATTTTCTTTCAATGTTAAAGGTGGAAGATGTGAAGCATGTGAAGGTGATGGTGTAATAACTTATGAAATGCATTTCCTTCCTGATGTTTATGTGACATGTGATGAATGTAAAGGAAGCAGATACAACAGAGAAACGCTTGAAATAAAATTTAAAGGAAAAAGTATCGCTGAAGTTCTAGATATGACCGTTGAAGAAGGATGTGATTTCTTTGAAAATATAGCCACTATAAGATCAAAATTATTAACATTAAAAAAAGTTGGATTAGGCTATATAAAGATTGGTCAACAAGCTACAACTCTTTCCGGTGGCGAGGCTCAAAGAATTAAATTAGCAAAAGAATTATCAAAAAGATCTACAGGTAGAACAATCTATATTTTGGATGAACCAACAACTGGTTTACATCAACATGATATTAAAAAATTATTAGAAATATTACACACCTTCGTTGCAACAGGAAATACAGTTGTTGTCATTGAGCACAATTTAGATGTTATTAAAACCGCTGATTATGTTGTCGATATGGGTCCAGATGGCGGTGTAAAAGGTGGACAAGTAATCGCAGAAGGAAAACCTGAAGATATATGCAATACAGAAAAGAGTTACACGGGTAAGTTTCTTAAGCCTTTACTAAACGGGAAATTTAAAAAAATTGCATAATCAAACAAAATTTGTTAAATTAATATTATGATAAGTATTTTAAGCTCCCTATCGAGAACTATTCACTATTCTCTTGCTATATCAGTATTATTGTTCGTAGGCTTATTTTTCCTTAATGGTGGTTTTGATTTTGATTTATTATTTTGGAGCTGGTTATTTAGATATATCCACGTACTTGTTGGTATAATGTGGATTGGATTATTGTGGTACTTCAATTTCGTTCAAATTCCTAACATGGCTAAAATACCTGATGAACAAAAACCAGCAATTAGCAAAGTAATTGCACCATCTGCCCTTTTTTGGTTTAGATGGGCAGCTTTTGCAACCATAGTATCAGGTTTAATATTATCATATCTCAACGGATATTTGCATGATGCGATGACACTTGGAATAGGATCAGGTGGAGGCAAAAGTACAGCGATTGGAATAGGAATGTGGCTAGGTTTAATTATGGCTTTTAATGTTTGGTTTGTTATATGGCCAAATCAGAAAAAAGCTTTAGGAATGGTCGAAACGGATTCAGAAAGCAAAGCTAAAGCTGCAAAAACAGCAATGGTTTTTTCACGAACTAATACTTTGTTATCTCTACCAATGTTACTCTCTATGGTAGCAGCTCAAAACTTATATTAATTATCTTCCTTAAGAACTGTTTTTTGCGAAACTTTAAAGGAAACTAAAAGTGGATTTGCAATAAAAATAGATGAATAAGTACCTAAAATAACTCCCAGGATCATAGCTAATGAAAAACCTTTCAATATTTCTCCACCAAATAAAAATATAGAAACTAAAGCTAATAACGTTGTCGAGGATGTAATTATTGTACGAGATAAAGTCTCATTTATTGATAAGTTGGTAAGATCAAATATCTTAATATCAGAATATTTTTTAAGATTTTCTCTCACACGGTCATAAATTACAACAGTGTCATTCATTGAGTAACCAACAATAGTTAAAACAGCTGCTACAATTGACAAATTTATTTCTAAACCTAATGCTGAAAAAATTCCAAGAGTAATTATAACATCATGAAATAAGGCAGCTATTGCACCAACACTAAATTGCCACTCAAAACGTATCCAAATATAGATTAGCATTGCCATTAACGATAAGCATATAGCAGTTACTCCTGCTTTTAGTAATTCTGAACTTACTTTAGGTCCTACATTTTCAACTCTTCTGAAAGAAAAGTCTTGAGTCAATACTTGAGAAAGATTTCTTTGTAAATTTTCAATGAACTCTGGATCATTAAGTTCGTCCCTTTTAAATTTAACAACAAAATCATTATCGCTCCCAAAATTTTTAATTGAAATCTTACCTAAATTCAATTTGTTGAAACTAGATCTTAAAACTTCAATATCAGGTTTTTCACTCTCAACACGTATTTCAATTAAGGTTCCGCCTTTAAAATCAACTCCATAATTTAAACCTTTAAATACTAAAAAGATTAATGAAAGTAATATCAGTGCAATAGAAAATACATTTAATGACTTATAATATTGATTAAATTTATAATCCTTTTTCATTTTATAATAATTTCTTTGTGTTTGTTAATTTTAACATAAATAGACGTAAGTAATCGCGCGATAAAAAAAACTGAAAATAGTGTCGTTAATATTCCAACACATAATGTGATTGAGAATCCTTTAACGGGACCTGATCCGAAAATAAACAGAATTATTGCAGCTATTATTGTTGTTATGTTTGCATCTAAAATTGTAATTTTTGATTTTGAGTATCCATTATCAAAAGCTATTAGATTGTTTTTTTCTTTACTTGTTTCTTCTTTTATTCTTTCAAAAATTAAGACATTTGCATCTACTGCCATTCCAACAGTTAAAATTATTCCAGCTATACCAGGAAGAGTAAGAGTTGCTTCTAATAATGTTAAAATACTAATTAGTAAAATTAAATTAATAATTAGTGTAAAATTTGCAATCATACCAAAAATTCTATATTTTAATGTCATAAACCCGATAACTAATAAAAATCCTATTATGAGTGAAAGTATTCCTGCATTAATAGAATCTTGGCCTAAATCAGGTCCTACTGTTCTTTCTTCTATGATATTTAATGGAGCTGGTAAAGCACCAGACCTTAAGAGTAAAGCAAGGTCTGTTGCTGATTGAAAGGTGAAACCTCCACTTATTTGTCCTGATCCACCCGCAATTACGTCCCTTATTACTGGAGCACTTATTATTTGACCATCAAGAACTATAGCAAGACGTGTACCTATATTTCTTTTTGTTGCTTGGGCAAATCTTTTAGATCCAACCCTATCAAGTGTGAAACTTACAACTGTTTGATTATTCATTGAATCCATTCGAGGACTTGCATCAACTAAATTATCTCCACTTATAATAACTCTTTTACTTAATAATAATTCTTCTCCCGTTTCTGTTAATTTAACTTTTTCGGTTCCAAAAGACTGGTTTGAACTCTTAGACTCAAGTCTAAATGCAAGATCTGCAGTTTTACCTAATAAAGATTTAATCCTGTCTGGATTATCAAGACCTGGGAGCTCAAGTAAAATTCTATCATTACCTCTTTTTAAAATATTTGGCTCATTAGTACCAACCTCATCAACTCTTTTACGAACAATTTCTATTGCTTGATCTAATGATGCATTTTTGATCAGGATAATTCCATATTTACTAAGCTCCAAATTAAAAACATCACCATTAATCTTCACATCAAGTTGGTGAGCTTTATATTGAAAATAATAAGGATTGATCGTACTTTCTTTGTCACTAAATATTTCACTAATCTTTTCAACATCATCTTTGGAAACTTTAAGCTTAATTAATTTGTCATCAAGTTTTAAGCTTAAAATTTTTATTTTATTTTTTTTAAAATAATCTTTAATCTCTAATAATTTTGATTGTAGTTTTTGTTTAATTACTGGTTCATTATCAAGTTCTAATAATAAATAAGAACCACCTTGAAGATCTAAGCCTAATTTAATTTTTTTTTGTTTATCTAAATCTAAATCTAAAAAATTTGATGATGAAACAATCACCATAAAAAAAGTGAACAATACTATCAAAGTGATCTTCAGTTTTGAAAAATATAACACTTAAAATTATTTTTTTTGGTCAGTATTATTTATTAGGGCTTGAATACCTGTAGATTTGATAACTTCAACTTTAACATTATCAGTTATAGAAATTTCTGCTTTATCGCCGTCAATAATTCTCTCGATAGTACCTATTATTCCGCCAGAGGTAATAACTTTGTCACCTCTTTTTAAGTTTTCAACCATCAACTTATGTTCTTTAACTTTTTTTTGTTGTGGTCTTATTAAGAAAAAATAAAAAATAACAAAAATTAGTATTAAAGGTATTAATTGTGCAAATCCTGATTCAGACATAATAATAAGTTGGTTTTTATACTATTAGATTAATTAACACAACTCCTAATTAGATGTGATTTTATCAATATTATCCATGTATGGTTTTAATACGTCAGGTATTATAATTGATCCATCTTTGTCTTGATAATTTTCCAGGATCGCAATCATCGTTCTTCCAATTGCGAGTCCACTTCCATTTAATGTGCCTATAAAATTTTTTTCATTTTTCGAATTTTTATATTTGGCTTTCATTCTTCTAGCTTGAAAAGTTCCACATGTTGAACAACTAGAAATTTCTCTATATTTTTTTTCTGAAGGCACCCAAACTTCAATATCATAAGTTTTTTGAGCACTAAAACCCATATCTCCTGTACATAGCTCTACAATTCTATAAGGCAGTTTCAGTTTATCTAAAATTCCTGATGCACATTTGGTCATTCTATCTAACTCCTCTTCACATTTTTGAGGATCTACTAAGCTTACAAGTTCAACTTTATAAAATTGGTGCTGCCTAATCATTCCTTTTGTATCTTTGCCATAGCTTCCAGCTTCTTTTCTAAAGCAAGGAGTAGATGCTACATATCTTAAGGGTAATTCTTTTATATCAAGTGTTTTTTCCCTTGCCATATTAGTTAAAATAACTTCTGCGGTTGGAATTAAAAATTTTCTGTTGTTATCATCGATTTTAATTTCAAATTGATCAGACTCAAATTTAGGAAGTTGTCCAGTGCCGAACATAGTATCAAAATTAGCGAGTAATGGTGGAGATATCTCCTCATAACCATTTTCTTTTGTATGAACATCAATCATAAAATTTGATAAAGCTCTTTCTAATTTAGCGAGTTTGTTTTTCACAAATACAAATCTTGATCCTGAAGTCTTTGTGGCAAGATCAAAATCAAGCATATTTAGATTTTCACCTACTTCATAGTGAGACTTAATTTTAAATATACTTTCTTTAATAGTACCTTTTTTTTCAACTTCTTTATTTGAGGTTTCGTCCTTACCCTCTGGTACACTTGATAAAGGTGTGTTAGGTATTGATGATAATAATTCATTTAATTTTTGGCTTATTGACAGTTGCTTTGTTTGAAGAGTGCTTATTTTGTCAGTAAGTTCTTTAGATTTTTTAAATAAAGATTTATCCTTACTTTTTGAAATAGATTTTTTTTCAGATTCTAATTTCTCTTTTTCTTGAATTAAAGACCTATTTTGTTTGTCTAAATCTAAAATTTCATCAAACTTTACATCGACATTTCTTTTTTTTATTTGATCTGAAAATTTTTTTAAATTTTCTCTAATTTCTTTTATGTCATGCATTTTCTTCTACTTTTTTTTCAATCATTCTTACCGAAATTATAGATAATTCATATAAAATTAATAATGGAATCGCCAAACCAATTTGTGTAATTGGATCAGGTGGAGTAAGTATTGCGGCAGCTGTAAAAATAATAATTACAACATACTTTCTTCTTGTTTTAAGGAACTCAGAGTCTACAAAACCAACCCTTGCTAACAATGACAACACAACAGGTAATTGAAAACTTAATCCAAAAGCAAAAATTAATTTCATAACAAGTGATAGGTATTCATTCACTTTAGCTTCAAGTTGTATTGGCAATGATGTGGTTATACCAGTACTTTCAAATGATAAGAAAAATTTAATCGCTAAAGGCATAATTAAATAATAAACTAGCATTCCACCTAAAAGAAATAAGATTGGAGTTACAACCAAATAAGGCATGATTGCTGACTTTTCATGTTCATATAAACCTGGAGCAATAAATTTCCAAATTTGAATTAATATAAAAGGACTAGTAAAAAAGAATGCAGTAAAAAAAGATACTTTAATGTAGGTTAAAAAAGTTTCTTGTAATGCTGTAAAGATTAACCTTCTTTGTATTTCACTATTTTTTACAGCTTCAGCATAAGGAGCTACAAGAAAATTATATATTTCTTCAGAAAAAATATAACAAATGATAAATAAAACTAATAAACAAACAAAAGATTGAATTAATCTTTTTCTTAATTCAGTCAAATGACTAATAAAACCTTCGTCTTTATTTTGACTCATCTTTCTTTACATATTCCTTTTTATCTTTGTTTTCTTTATTCTCATAATCAAGTGTATTTTCCTCAAGATTGGAAACCTCTGATTGCACAGCACTGATATATCTTTTGATTGAACCGAACCAACTTCCAATTTTTTTTAAAACAATTGGAAAATCTTTTGGACCAATTATAACTACTGCTAGACCAATTATTAACAGTAATTCAAACCAGCCAATCTGTGGCATTGATTATTCTTTATTATTTGGATCTTGATTATTAGTCTGATCGTTATTTTCAGTAACGTTTTTTGTCTGATCCTCAGTTGGATCTTGTGCCATACCTTTTTTAAAACTTTTAATACCTTTGGCAACATCACCCATAAGACTTGAGATTTTACCTCTGCCAAACAGTAAGACTACCAGTATAACGACTACTGCAATTTGCCAAAAACCTATACTCATAAGTTATTTATAGCTCGTTTATTAATCATTTAAAAGTAATAATTTACTTATCGTCATTTTCTTTATCTAACGTACTACTTAGCATATCGTCTATTTCAGTATAAATATTTTCTTTCTTTTCATCTTCTTTCTCTTGATAAAATTTGCCTGTTCCAAAAATCGCAGAATCAATATTAGAACTGTCGATTAGGCCTGCAGAGCTTAATTCTTCTATAGTAGGCAAATCAGACAATTTTTTTATATTGAAGTGGCTTAAGAAATCATCTGTTGTGCCATATTGAATTGGTTTGCCTGGTACATCTTTTCTACCCATTGGTTTTACCCAATTTAATTCCATTAAAATATCTAAAGTATTTACACCAAAAGCAACTCCACGTATTTCTTCAATCTCTGCTCTAGTTACTGGTTGGTGATAAACAATAATAGATAAAGTTTCTATAGATGCTTTGGATAATTTTTTTTCAACTTTTTTTTGTTGAGTCATTAATGAAGATAAATTTGATGAAGTTCTAAAAGACCATTTATTAGATATACAAACCAGATTGAAACCACGGTTTTCATAAATTTTCTCTAGTTTTTTTAGAATTTTTTTTACATCAACTTTTTTATTTAATCTTGCTTCTATACTTTCAATTTCAAGTGGTTCTGAAGCTGCAAACAGGATTGCTTCAACTTCTCTTTCTCCATTTGTTAAACTATTTGGAAAATTTATTATATTGTTATTTTTTTTTTCGTTTTTCATGTTTTTTTAATAAATATGTCATCAAATATTTTCTCTTGTTTAATCTGTAGATTTCCTTCTTTTACTAGTTCTAAAGAACCAGCAAAAAGACCGGCTATGCCAGTTTTTTTCTGATCTTTAGATTTCATAAAATTCTCTGGATATAGTGCATTTATATTTTTCCAGTCATTTAAGTTATTAAGAAATCTTTTAATTCTGTTTATTCCATCTTCTGTAGTAAAAACTGGAAGTTTTGGAATATTAATTTTTTGGAAATCCTTCTGCATATAAATAGTCGAATAAGATTTAAGTAAGTCATATAAATTTACTGAGTATTTTTCGCTATATATAGATTTAATTTTACCTTTAATACCTCTCATAAAGATGTCTCTTCCTAATCTTTTTTTCTTAAGCATTTGATCTGAAAGTAGTCTGATTAATTCTAACTTTTTTAATTGTAGTTTTAATTTTTCTGCTACTTCATCAACTTTAAATTCATCTTCCTCCGTTTGTGGTAATAAAAGTTTTGATTTCAAATAAGCTAACCATGTAGCCATAACTAGATATTCTGAGGCAATATCTAAATTTAATTTTTCTGCTTTTGAAATATATTCTAGGAATTGATCTGCTAGTTTTGTTATCGATATATCTTCAATTTTAACTTTTTGAGATTTAGCTAAATCCAACAATAAATCAAGTGGACCACTAAACTGATTTAAGTCTACGTTAAATGCATTACTTTGATTAATCATTATCTACTAATCTATAATATTTTAAGGTCTTTTCGATTATAAATTTATTTATTTTTTTTGAATTTTCAGCAACTTTGATCATTTCTTTGATTTTTCCGTTACAATGAAGAACTAAATCACAACCTGCAGTAAATGCTTTAATAGTATTTAAAGTAATATTAAATTTTAATGCTTTCATCGAAATATCATCACTAATTATTAAATTTTTAAACTTTAACTTTTTTTTAATAATACCAATAATCTTTGACGAATGGGTTACAGGATTATTTGCATCAATTTTCTTAAATAGAATATGGGCTGTCATAGCAAATAATGATTTTTTATTTTTAAAAGTTTTAAAATCATTCTTCATTAAATATTCGTAAGTCTTATCTACAATAGGTAATTTTAAGTGACTGTCTGATTTTGCTAATCCATGACCAGGAATATGTTTTATTACAGTTGCAATACGCGCTTCTTCAAAATGTTCTATTGTTTTTTCACCAATTTTATTAATTACACTAATGTCTTTCGAAATTGCTCTAGTGCCAATAACCTTTGATGTAAATGGCCTAGGAATATCCAAAACAGGTACCGTGTTAATACTTATCCCCATATATCTTAACAAATAACTAATTTGTTTGATGTAAGTTCTTAGATAAAGCAAAGACTTGGTTTTATCTTTTTTATAATTGTCACCAAAGTATTTTGCAGGAAAATGACTATTGTCAATTATAGATCTAATTCTAGTTACCATGCCGCCCTCTTCGTCTATCAAAATTGGATATTTTGGATCTTTAAAAATCTTTTTTATATCATTGGTAAGTTTTTTAGTCTGATCAACTGATTTGATATTTCTTGCAAATAAAATTACACCCCAAGGTTTAAATTTTCTCAAAAAATGTCTCTCTTTATTTGTAATTTTAGTTGAGCTTAATCCAACTATAAAAGCTCTTCTTGATTTAAGATTATTCATTTAAAAGTTTCCAGAATGAAAAAGGTTTCGTCTTTTCGTTTTTATCATCAATGTAAGTAATTATATCTTGAGTGTCATTTTTTAGTATAGGTATATTTTGATCATCTATACTTAAGTTATTGTTGATTTCGTTGACAGTTCTATAATATTTTTTCTTATGTTCATCCGACAGATAGTATTTAATTGTTAGGAAAAAAAATATTAAGATTAAAAATATAATTAGCACATATCTTAATTCTTTTATCATTACATATTTTCCGGTGTATCAACTCCGATAATTTCCATACCATTTTTAATCACTAATAGAATACAATTTAACAAAACTGCTTTGTTCGTATCAATTTTCTTATCCTTATCTAAAAATCTGAAATTTTCACTATCTCTACCCATATTCCAGTATGAATGAAATATAGATGCTAACTGATACAAATATGTTGTCAGTCGGTGTGGTTCAAATTTATTTATAGAAGTTTCTATACATTTTGGCCATTCTGAAAGTTTTCTTATAATCTTAATTTCTTCATCGTTAAATTCAAAATTTTTATCTAAATTTTTATAATCGTTGTTAATTGGTGTTTTTGAATTTGAAAAAATTGAACAAATTCTAGCGTAAGAATATTGAACATAATACAAAGGATTGTCTTTAGATTTAAGTTTGACCTTTTCAAAGTCAAATTCTAATTCAACATCACTCACTCTACTTAACATAATAAATCTAGCTGCATCTTTTCCCACTTCATTTATTAAATCTTCTAGAGTGATATAATCACCTTTCCTCTTTGACATTTTAAATGGTTTATTATCTTTAATAAGTTTTACTAATTGAGTTACTTTGCATTCTATTTTTTGCTTATTTTTTGATAAAGCATCTACAACAGAACTTATTCTTTTAATGTAACCAGCATGATCGGCACCAAGAATGTTGATGAGTATATCAAAATTTCTACTAATCTTATTGTCATGGTATGCAAGATCTCCAGCAAAGTATGTCCAACTGTCATCGTCTTTTTTTAAAGCTCTATCCTTATCATCACCAAACTCTGTTGATCTAAATAATAATTGATTTCTAATTTCAGAAACTTTTTTCTTCTCTCCTTGAGGTGCCTCAATTTTTCCTTCAAAAATTAAATCTTGCTCCTTTAGTTTTTTTAAAGCTTTTTCCACTTCTTTATTTCCGATTATACTTTTTTCACTTACAAAATTATCATGAACAATACCTATCTTCTTTAAATTAGACTTTATAATTAATAGAGAATTTTCGATACAAAGTTTCTGTAATTCTTCAAATATTGGTTCCAACTCATCAAACTTATCAATTTTAGAATTTGATATAATATTTTGCGCAATTTCTTTTATGTATTCACCAGGATAAAGATTTTCGTCATCAGGAAATTTTTTTTTGTGTTTTAATTCTAAAATTCTGTAAAAGACAGAATTAGTAAAGTTTACAATCTGATTGCCATGATCATTTATGTAATATTCTTTTGTAACATTATGATTATTAAATTTTAGTAGATTTGAAAGAACGTCTCCAAATACAGCTCCTCTACAGTGGCCTACATGTAAAGGTCCGGTTGGATTAGCTGATACGAATTCAACTAAATATTTTCTAGTTTTTTCATTCTTATTTGATCCATATTTTTTTAATTGAACAATTTTTTCTAAAAAAGAGTTCCAAAATTTCTTTTTAAATTTTAAATTTACAAAACCAGGATTTACAATTTCAAAGTTTTCTAAATTGTTGTCTTTACTCAAAAGTTTTGATACATAATTTTCATATATATCTTTTGGTTTACTTTTATTAATACCTGACAAAACCATACAAATGTTTGTTGAAATATCGGCATCAAACTTATCAGGTGGAACCTCCACACTAATACTATTAGTTTTTTCTGGAATTTTGATTGCTCCTTTTTTTTCAAAATCTTTAAGACCTTTTAATAAAGAACTGTGATAATAATCAAATATATTCATCTATTTTAATTCTTCATATAAATTTATTGCATAACGATCTGTCATTCCGGATATAAAGTCTGCAACTGATCTAGATTTATTCTTATCAAAATTTTGTATTGAAAAATTATTATTAGTATTACTGTAAAGCTTTTTAAATAAAAAATTCACGATTTTTTTTCCTTCATCGTTTCTTTTTTGAACATCTTTATGGTGATACATATTTTTTCTTAAAAAACTTCTTATATCCTTGTCAATATCTTTAAGTTTATCCGAAAATTTGACTGTCTTATCCTTATTATCAAATACATTATTGAGCTTTTTAATCTTATTTTTTTTTATATTCTGAATAGTGTTATTTATTATGTCTTTTACCATTAGGTCTATAGAGTCTCTGATTATTTGATGTATCAAAACTTGTAATTCTATCTTTTTTTTATTTTTGTATTTTTTATATATATCTTTAAAGAAATTGATTTCCAATAATTCTTCTAATGTGAATAAGCCTGCTTTTAGACCGTCTTGTATGTCATGATTGTTGTAAGCAATGTCATCTGCAATGTTTGAAATCTGTGATTCTAAACATGAAAATTTATTTAATTTAAACTTATTTTTTAAAGATTTTATTCCAATAATATTTTCTAATTTAGATAAGTCTTTGATTGGTCCATTATGTTTTATTAAACCATCTAAAGTTTCAAAAGACAAATTTAAACCATCAAAATTAATATATTTTTTTTCTATAAACATTACTATTCTTAGGGTTTGCAAGTTATGATCAAAACCTCCATGGTTACTCATACAATCATTTAAAACTTCCTCACCTGCATGACCAAAAGGGGTGTGGCCAAGATCGTGTGCTAAACTTAATGTTTCGGCTAAATCATCATTGAAGTTTAAATATTTAGATATTGATCTTGCAATTTGTGCTACTTCTAAGGAATGAGTCATTCTTGTTCTATAATGATCACCATCAGTATTTACAAAAACTTGGGTTTTGTGCTTTAATCTTCTAAATGAAGCACTATGAATGATTCTGTCCCTGTCTCTTTGAAATGGGCTTCTGTATTTGCTTATTTTGTCCTTAAAAAATCTACCTTTGCTTTTAAAAACACCTAATTTTTTGTAATTATTCATACTTTAAAAAAGAAAATATATAATTATATTAGTAATAACTTAGTTTGATTATGAATAAAGAAATTATATTTACAGATAATGCTATAAAACAAATCAATTACCTTCTTGATAAAAAAGAAAAAGGTTCTTTTTTTAGAATCGCTATTAAAGGAGGAGGATGTTCAGGTTTTCAGTATGATTTTTCATTCGATAAAGCTAAGAATGAGGATGATCTAGTGTTTAATAATATTTTGATCGACAAAACATCAGCAGATATGTTGAAGGGTTCAGAAGTTGATTTTTCTAAGGAGCTTATTGGGCAGCAATTCACAATAAACAATCCCCAGAGCAAGTCATCTTGTGGTTGTGGTGTATCTTTTTCCCTTTAATGTTAATTTCATCATGGAATGTTAATTCGGTAAGAGCAAGAATTGATAATATTAAAAGTTATTTAGTTAAATACAAGCCAGATATATTGGTAATGCAGGAGATTAAGACTGAAGAGTTTAATTTTCCTTTTGATGTGTTCTCATCTCTTGATTACGAAAGCCACGTCCATGGTCAAAAAAGTTATAATGGTGTTGCAATTATTTCCAAAAAAAAGTTAGGTAATGTCGAAACTGATATAATTAAAGATAAATTAAAACAATCTAGAATTATATCTGCAGAAGTTGAACATAAGAAAAAAAAGATAAAATTAATCAATATTTATACACCTAATGGAAACCCGGTTGATACACCAAAATACGAATACAAAAAAAAATGGTTAGATGATTTGATTAAAAAATTAAAATCTATATCTAAAACCAATAAAAATATAATTCTAACAGGAGATTTTAATATAATTCCAGCTGCAGAAGACGTTTATAATCCTAAAAGTTTTGAGGATGACGCATTATATAGACTTGAAATAAGAAAAAAATTTAGAGAGATGTTAAGCTTAGGTTTCAGTGATGTCTACAGACATTTTAATGAAACAAAAGAAGGCTATACTTTTTGGGATTATATGAGAGGTGCTTGGCAAAAAAATAATGGTATGAGAATTGATCATTTTTTAGTTTCAAGTTCTATAATAGATAATGTTAAAAAAATTAATATTAATAAAGACCCTAGAGGAAGAGAGAAACCTTCCGATCATACCCCTATCGAAATTGAATTAGCTTAAATATTGACAGTGTTATAATATAACACTATGATATTAATTTAATCAATAACTACAAATAAAAATCTAAAGGAGATATTTATGAAAGTTGCGTATGTTTTTAGAAACAATATGGCAAGTACTTATCAATTAAGTACGATGATACTGCCTCAATTAGAAGATAACAAACACCTTGTTAATGTTTTGGGAATGTTTTTCTTTGATGACAATCTTTTTTGTCTTCAAAAAGGAAACCCAATAGGTGAAAGATTAGCAAAAATTGCTAAAGAAAAGGGTATGCTTTTAATGGTCTGTGACCAGTGTGCTGTTAGAAGAGGTTTAGCAGATGGTACATTTGAACAATGTGGTAGTGGAGAAGTTAAAGCAAAAGGATTAGTTGATGGAGTAGTAGCAGGATGTTTTCCTCAATTATATACTGCTCTTGGATCAAATCCTCCAGACCAAGTTATTACTCTTTAGGTAACTTTAAATCTAACAACCCTTGAATGATTTAGACATATTCTTTATCAAATCAAAGTACAAGTTTTTACCTGGAGTTAAAGTAGCGCCTAATGGATCAAGTACACCAGTACTTATATTCATATCTTTTGCTACTGCATTAATAATGTCTGGATTAAATTGAGGTTCAGAGAATACACATGTAACTTTATCATGTTCAATTATTTCTCTAATTTCTTTTAATTGTTCTGCTCCAGGTAGGACATCTGTATTTACTGTGAATGCACCTAAAACGTTTACTTTAAACCTTTTTTCAAAATACTGGTAAGCATCATGGAAAACTATAGATTTAAAATCTTTATTTAATTCTGATTTTACTTGTTTTACTAACTTATCTAAATCCTTATTAGCCTTTTTTAAATTATCTTTATAAACAGAAGCATTCTTCTGATCGTTCTCTATTAAATGTTTAGTCATTTCCTTTAAAATTACTTTAGCATTTAGAGGATCTAACCAAATGTGTGGGTCAAACTCTCCATGAGCATGGCCCTCATGACCGTGTTCGTCATGACCATCTTTTTTGTGATCATCATCATGGCCGTGTTCATCTTTATGTTCGTCATCATGATCATCTTCTTTTTTGGCATGATCATCATGGTCATCTTCTTTGTGGCCGTGGTCGTCATGACCTTCAAATACATTTCTTTCTCTAAACTTTAACTTTTTCAATCCTTTGATATCTAATAGTTCAATTTTTTCAGCATTCTTTGCTATTGAACCTAATGGCTTTTCTAAAAAATTTTCTATGTCTTCACCAACCCAAAATACAATATCTGCTTCTTGTAACATTTTTGCATGGGATGGTTTTAATGAAAATCCATGAGGAGAAGCATAGCCATCAACGATTAATTTTGGTTTGCCTACCCCATCCATTAAATAAGAAGCTAATGAATGTATGGGTTTAATTGATGCTACAACTTTTATTTCAGCATTTACTGAAGAAAAGAAAGTAAAAAAAGAAAGTATGAATAGTATGATTGGTAATTTTTTTAGATTTGTCATATTTTAAAGGGATTATTGTTAGTTTATAAGTTTAAGTTTATTGTTATAAAATAACATTATGTAATAAAGTAACATAAAGTCAATAGGGAAATTAAAGTGAGCTTAGATAAAAACACACTAGTAAGATTAAAAGATGCGGGAATAAAACAAGACGAAAAATGGCTTGTTAAAGGTGTCTCTTTAGAAGTAAACAGAGGAAAAATAATAACTTTAATTGGTCCTAATGGTTCTGGTAAGAGTACGACAGCTAAAATAGCTCTTGGTATTTATAAAAATTACGAAGGCTCGGTAGAAAAGTTTACTAATAAAATTGGATACGTTCCTCAAAAGATTTCTATTGATTGGACTTTACCATTAAGAGTTGCAGATTTTATGGTTTTAACTGAAAACCTTAGCGCTGATGAAATTGAAGAAGCGCTATCATTGACAGGAGTAAATCACCTTGTAAATAAAAATTTAGGCAATTTATCTGGTGGCGAATTTCAACGAGTTTTACTTGCAAGAGCAATTTCCAAAAAACCAGATTTATTAGTTCTTGATGAACCTGTCCAAGGCGTGGATTTTACAGGAGAAATAGCTTTATATGAGCTTATCAAAAAAATATCTGAAAAATTAAATTGCGGTATTTTACTCATATCACACGACTTACATATGGTTATGAGTGCTACGGACCATGTTGTTTGTTTAAATGGTCATGTTTGTTGTTCTGGTTCTCCAACAGATGTTGCAAAAGATAAAGAGTACAAAGCTTTGTTTGGTGACCAAGCGTCTCAAACACTCTCAATTTATGAGCATAAGCACGATCATGAACACACAGATGATGGAAAGATAAAACAAAAAAATTAATATGTTTGATGATTTTTTCATAAGAGCTTTAGTTGCAGGAATAGGAGTTGCCTTTATTACTGGACCGCTTGGTTGTTTTGTTGTTTGGAGAAGATTATCTTATTTTGGAGATACACTAGCTCATTCTGCTTTACTTGGCGTAACGATTGCCCTTTCCTTAGAATTTAATATAGCTTTATCAGTTTTTATAACAGCATCAGTTATTGCTTTATTCTTAATACAACTTCAGAAAAAGACTAACTTACCTGGAGACGCTCTCTTAGGACTTTTGGCTCATTCATCTTTAGGAATTGGACTGGTGGCAATTGGTTTTTTATCTTTTATAAGATTTGATGTTATGGGTTTGTTGTTTGGAGATATTTTGGCTGTAACAACCAATGACCTTTTGGTTATTTGGATAGGAGGGATATTAATCCTATTAACTTTAGGATTTATTTGGAAACCATTGTTTGCTTCAACTGTAAACTATGAATTAGCTGAAGCAGAAGGTCTAAAACCAGATATTGCTAAAGCAATATTTACTTTATTGATGGCTGCTGTGATTGCATTATCAATCAAAATGATAGGTTTGTTATTAATAACTGGAATGTTAATTATACCTGCCGCTTTTGCAAGAAACCTTTCAGATACTCCAAAAAAAATGGTTCTTTTTTCAATTATAGGGGGTTTATTATCAGTATTTTTAGGTTTATTTTCATCTTTAAAATTTAATACTCCCTCTGGTCCTTCAATTATAACAGCTGCTTTAATATTATTTGTAATTTCATTATTCAAAATTAAGCAAACCATAAAATTGAAAAATTGATTAGAAAATGATAATATAATATTTATGCAAACACTTACTAGAAACCAGCAAATAGTTTTCGACATTATCAACAAGTCATCAGAACCTTTAAAGGCTTACACAATTCTATCTAATGTCCAAAAAAAAGGTATCAAGGCTCCTCCGCAAGTTTATAGAGCTTTAGATAAATTGATAGAGATGGGAAAAATACATAAGATTGAGAGCAAAAATGCTTTCGTTGCCTGTCAAAATTCAAATTGTAAAGTTTCAAAAGCTGCAGCATTTTCAATCTGCGAAAGCTGTGAGGAAGTAACAGAAATTGATAATTCAAAAATATCAAAATACTTAAGTAGTTTTGCAGATAAAATAGGCATGAAATACAAAAAATATAATCTTGAATTTTTTGGTCTGTGCAAAAAGTGTAAGTAAATATTAAGAAATAATCAAAAAATCTATATATTGCAAATTAAGGAGGAAAATATGTTTGTAAAAAAATACCTTAAATGGATAAGCACATTTCTAGTTTTAGTTGGCATTCTTTTAACTAATCTAAATATATATCCACTTAATATATATTTTCATGGATTAGGAGTTGTAGGCTGGACAGTTGCTGGATTTTTAGCGAAAGACAAAGCTATAATGACAAATTTCGGCTTACAAATACCACTATTTTTAATTGGCATTTATTCAGTTGTATTTTAAAGATTTTCTAGACATCTTTTATAGATAGTCTATTTAAGACCAATCCCCGTATTGATTCCCAAATAAATAAATTTTCACTGTAGTAAATAAAATTTCATAGTTTAAACAATACTCAAGTCATGAATCGATGGAACCGAAAACAATAATATAAAGGGAGAAAAAAAATGGAAATGACTTTGATTTATACAGTAATTGGCTTTGGCCTTGCTGGATACAGTGTAATAGGAAACGACTCAATTCAAACATTGGGAACTTTCATAGCATCTAAACAGAAATGGTTTAAATGGTATGTTTTAGCCTCTGCAGCATCTTTTGTAATGATACTTGCTTTAGCATGGGGTTGGTATAGCTACAATGGAGACATATCTTATGGAAGACTAACTCGAATTCCTTATCAAGAAATCCAATGGTATCATGCTGTTGCACCAGCAATACTTTTAGTTCTTACAAGAGTGGGTATTCCGGTATCAACAACTTTTTTAGTGCTTTCAGCTTTTGCTTCGACTGTAGTTTTGGAGAAAATGCTCATGAAAAGTGTTGTGGGTTATGGATTAGCTGCAATGGTTGCTTATGTTTGTTGGATAGTGGTTTCCAGATTTATTAACGAAAAATTTGATGAAGTAAAAGGTGATTTTTGGATTTCTTTTTGGAGAAATTCTGTATGGGTAACATCAGGCTGGTTATGGTGGGTCTGGTTATCACATGATGTAGCTAATATAGCTGTGTATTTGCCAAGACAATTAAGTATTGAGTTATTAATTATTGTGATGGCTTATTTCACGATATTGTTATTTTACATCTTTTATATTCAAGGAGGACGTATTCAAACAGTAGTTTTAGAAAAAACTGGTACTAGATACGCTCGGTCAGCAACAATAATTAACGTTATATATGCTGCAGTCTTATTTTACTTTAAAGAACTTAACGACCTTCCAATGTCGACAACATGGGTCTTTGTTGGTTTATTATGTGGAAGAGAGCTTGCAATCGCTACAATGAATAGGGACTATAAATTAGGATATGTCTTTCCATTAATTGGAAAAGATTTTCTTAAAATGGTATTTGGCCTAACCGTTTCAGTAGGCATAGTTCTTGCAATTCATTACGTGATAATTCCAAATAATTGGTTTTAAATATATTTTTATGGTCGTGTTAATTATTTAACACGGCCATAAATGTCTTGATATCTAACAATATCTGTTTCTTTAAGGATTGAGCCTATTTGTGCTTCTATAATTTTTACCGGTTTTTTAAATGGATTTTCAATTCTATGAACAGCTCCTAATGGAATATAAATAGTTTCACCAGGTTTCTTTAAGAATTTGCTTTTATTTAGAGTAATTCTTGGAATTCCATGAGTAACTACCCAGTGTTCTGCTCTATGGAAATGTTTTTGAAGACTTAAAATACCTTTAGATTTCACATACAATTCTTTAATTAAGAATTCTTTGCCTTTAAATAAGTTTGTGTAGCTGCCCCATGGTCTATGAAATACGTTTTTCTTTTTAAAATATCTATTTTTAATCTTTCCGTACATTTTGCATATTTCTTTCCAGCTCCCTAGATCTGACCATGGAATATCAAGCTTGATCGCATTGATATTTTTAGTTTTCTCTAGTATCGCATAATCAAACGATTTTGCTGTAGCTTTAGAAAATAATTGTTTGTTTAAATAATACACATTGCTTTTATATTTAGCTTTTATTACAGCTTTGTTACAGTTTCGAAAAATATTAGGCTGATATTTCTTAAAATTATTAATAATTGAGTCTTTTCTCAAAAAAAACATTCCAGAATTCCAATATCCCTTTTGTTTAATTACTTGTTTTGCCTTAGAGACTTTTGGTTTTTCAATAAATCTAGTGACTTTATTAATGTTCTTTTTTTTCTTGGTAATGAAATATCCATATTCACTAGAAGGGCTCGTTGGTTTTATTCCAAAAATAAATACATTTTTTTCGTCTAAATTTGACTTATTTTTATTAATAGCTGTTATTAGTTTATTTGGTTTTTCAATTAAATGATCTGCAGCAAAATACATTAAAGGCTGATTATACGGCACATCTTTAATCAGTGCTGATGCTAAAATTGCTGGAGCAGTATTCTTTTTTGCTGGCTCTAAAATAATCTTATATTTTTTAATTTTACTTTTCTTTAAAGCCTTTTTTACATCACTAAGATATTTTGAATTAGTGCTTATAATTGGATAGTCAAAAACTTTACTTTTAACTCTTTCAAAAGTTTTGTTAATTAAAGTCCAACCGCCAAAATCTATGAACTGTTTTGCTTGATGTTTAGATTTTTTAGGCCACAGTCTAGTACCTGCTCCTCCGCATAGAATAACTGGTCTAATTTTCATTAAATATCAGCGTATGTTCTAACCTCTTCTTTTGCTCCAGGGTGCGTAGGTGCACCTAGGTAAGCTGGACCAACTGTTTGAGCATACTTCCAAAGTGTTCCATTACCAAAATTAATTTTCTTTGGTTTCCATTTCTTTCTTCTTTTCGCTAATTCTTTTCTAGATAAACGAACATTAATTGTACCCTTCTTAGCATCTAAATCTATGATGTCTCCATTCTTAAGTAGGGCTATTGGTCCTCCAACTGATGCTTCAGGTCCTACATGACCTATACAAAATCCTCTCGTTGCACCTGAAAATCTTCCATCAGTTATAAGTGCAACTTTTTCACCTTTACCTTGTCCATAAATTGCTCCAGTTGTTTGAAGCATTTCTCTCATGCCTGGTCCACCTTTTGGCCCTTCATATCTAATAATTATAATGTCACCGTCTTTGTATTTTTTATTTTTAACTGCCTTATAAGCAGCCTCTTCTGTATCAAAGCACCTTGCTTTACCTGTGAATTGTAATTTCTTTAATCCAGCAACTTTAACAATTGCTCCATCGGGTGCTAAATTTCCTTTTAAACCAACGACACCTCCATCAGGAGATAATGGTTGGTTGTGTGTTCTCATTACTTTTTGATTTTTATTAAACTTAACATTTTTTAAATTTTGTCTCATTGTTTTACCTGTAACTGTCATACAATCACCGTGTATATAACCACCATCTAATAAAGTTTTTAAAAGCATTGGAACTCCACCAGCTTTCCACATATCTTTTGCAACATATTTTCCACCAGGTTTTAAGTCTGCAAGATAAGGTGTTTTCTTAAATATCCTAGCTACATCCATTAAATCAAATTTAATTCCTGCTTCATTTGCAAGTGCAGGTAAATGTAAAGCAGCATTAGTTGAACCACCTGTTGCAGCAACAATTGTTGCAGCATTTTCTAAAGATTTTTTTGTAACAATGTCTCTTGGTCTTATATTTTTTGCTAATAAATTCATTACCGCTTTACCACTTTTTAAAGCATAAGAATCTCTTTGTGTGTATGGCGCTGGTGTTCCAGCTGAATATGGTAATGCTAATCCTATTGCCTCAGATACACATGCCATAGTATTTGCTGTAAATTGTCCTCCACAAGCTCCAGCACTTGGGCAAGCCTTAAGTTCTAGTTTTCTCAATGCATGTGCTGACATTTTTCCTGAAGAAAATTTTCCAACTCCTTCAAATACATCAACAACTGTTACATCTTTTCCGTTAAATCTACCCGGTAATATTGAACCACCATAGATAAAGACACTTGGTACATTTAATCTAACCATTGCCATCATTAAGCCTGGTAAAGATTTATCACATCCTGCAACGCCAACTAAAGCGTCATAACAATGTCCTCTAACAGTTAATTCAGTTGAGTCTGCAATTACATCTCGTGAAATCAATGAAGATTTCATTCCTTCGTGACCCATTGCTATTCCATCTGTAACCGTAATCGTACAAAATTCTCTTGGTGTGCCGCCTGCTTGATGAACTCCTTTTTTAACTGATTGTGCTTGTCTCATTAAAGCAATATTACAAGGAGCTGCCTCGTTCCATGTTGAAACAACACCAACAAAAGGTTTTGCTACATCTTTTTCGGTCAAATCCATTGCGTAATAAAAAGACCTTTGTGGAGCCTTATCGGGTCCTAAAGATGTGTGTCTACTTGGTAATTTCTTCTTATTAAATTTCTTCATTATAAACCTTTTATAGTGATTGATATTTTATCAATATCTTTTTTTAGATTACTATAGTTATTTTTTTCCTGATCAACAATATTTTTTGGCGCTCTTTCTACAAAACTTTTGTTAGAAAGTCTTTTTGATATCCCATCTAACTCACTTTGGTATTTTTGCTGCCTTTTTAGAAGGTTTTCTTTGATCAAAGAGAGATCGATTGATTGATCAAAATATATCTTAAAAATATCCCCTTTGATGACTAAGTTTGCTGATGCCTTATCTTTATCAGTATCTAGGAAGCTATTTATCCTACCAAGTTTTTTTAAAACAGTTTGATTTTTTTTGATAAACGACTGATCATTTTTAGATAGGGTCGAAATAGACATATCTACAAAAGATCCTGGACTTACATTTAATTCATTTTTAAATGCCCTAAGTTGGCTAATCAAATTAATTATATTCTCTACTTCCTTAATTTGTTTATCTTTATTTGCTTTTTTATTCGACCAATTAGCAAACATTAGATAATTTTTTGGTTTATCTAGCTTATTTTTTAACCATAATTCCTCTGTAATAAATGGAATGAATGGATGTAGAAGAATTAAAATTTGTTTAAAAACATAACTTAATGTCTGTTTTACCTCTAAAATTGATGACTTTTCTTTAGAATTCAAGATAGTTTTAGATAGTTCTACATACCAATCACAATATGAATGCCAAACAAATTGGTAAATGTTTCTTGCTGCTTCATCAAATCTATAGTCATTAATATTCTTTTCAATAAGCTTAGTTACTGTGTTTAACTCTGAAATAATCCATTTATTTATATTTAATTTTACTTTTGGCTCCTTTTTAGACTTTGAAAAATCACACTTATTCATTGCCAAAAAGTTGTTTGCATTCCAAAGCTTATTTAGAAAATTTCTATAACCTTTAACTCTATCTTCAGATAGTTTTACATCTCTTCCTGGTGATGCCATTGATAGCAAAGTAAATCTTAATGCATCTGCACTATATTTATCTATTAATATCAAAGGATCAATTACGTTACCTTTTGACTTAGACATTTTTTGTCCTTTTTCATCTCTTACCAATGCATGAACATAAATTTCTTTAAATGGTTGTTTATTTAAAAACTCCATTCCAAACATCATCATTCTGGCTACCCAAAAAAAGATAATATCAAAACCTGTTACTAAAACTGATGTTGGGTAAAACTTCTTTAGATATTCATTTTTGTTTGGCCAGCCAAGAGTAGCAAAAGCCCATAATCCTGATGAGAACCATGTATCTAAAACATCTTCATCTCTTACTAATTCTACATCTTTCTTATATTTTTTTTTGGCTAGTTTTTTTGCCTCTTTATAATTTGATGCCACAAAGATTTTTTTATCAGGTCCATACCAAGCTGGTATTTGATGACCCCACCAAAGTTGTCTTGATATACACCAAGGTTCAATATTATTCATCCATTGAAAATAAGTCTTTGACCAATTAGGGGGAAAAAATTTTGTTTTTTTGTTCTTTACAATCTTCTTTGCTTTTACTGATAGTTTTTTTGCATCTGCAAACCATTGCTCTGTAAGATAAGGTTCAATAACAGAGTTAGATCTATCTCCATAAGGAACTTTATTCTTAATATTTTCTTCTTTAATAAGCTTGTCACCAAGTTCATTTAATATTTTTTTCCTTGCTTCAAACCGATCTAAACCAACATAATCACTAGGTGCATTTTTGTTAATCTTCCCGTCCTCTGTGAATATATTTATTATCTCTAATTTATTTCTTTTACCCACATCATAATCATTAAAATCATGTGCTGGAGTAATTTTAACTGCACCAGAGCCTTGCTCTGGATCAGCATAATCATCTTGAATAATTTTTATTTTTCTCCCTGTTATTGGTAAAACTACATTTTTACCTACTAAATTTGTATATCTTTCATCTTTAGGATTAACAGCAACTGCTGTGTCTCCTAGCATTGTTTCTGGTCTTGTTGTTGCAATAGTTATAAATTCTGAACTATTTTCAATTTGATAATTGATATAATAAAGTTTTGAATTTACTTCTCTTTGATCGACCTCAAGATCAGATATAGCTGTTTTTAATACTGTATCCCAGTTAACTAATTTTTTAGATTTATAAATAAGACCTTTGTTATAAAGATCTATGAAAACTTTAATAACTGATGCAGACAAATTCTTATCCATTGTGAATGCATTCCTGGACCAATCACATGAACATCCTAATTTTTTAAGCTGATTGATGATGATATCGCCATACTCCTTTTTCCAATCCCAAACTTTTTTAATAAAAGCCTCTCTACCAATTGATTGTTTATCAATATTTTCACTTTCAAGTTTTCTTTCGACTAAAGCTTGCGTTGCAATTCCAGCATGATCTGTTCCCGGTTGCCATAAAGTTTCAAAATTATTCATTCTGTGAAATCTTATAAGTAAATCCTGAATTGTATTGTTTAATGCATGACCCATATGAAGACTTCCAGTGACATTTGGTGGTGGAATTACAATAGAATACTTTTTTTTATTTTTTTTGGGTTTAAAGAGACCTTTTTTTTCCCAATAAGAGTAAATCTTATTTTCTACTTTAGAATGTGTATATTTTTCTGAACTCATTGGTGTTTATAGTTTATAATTCAATAAACGTATTTAACAATAAACAAATTCTGATTGAATTTGATGGAATATTTCATATATAAACATCTTATAAATTGTTTATAATCAGATTTAACGGTAACGTGGCGGAATGGTTACGCAGAGGATTGCAAATCCTTGTATCCCGGTTCGATTCCGGGCGTTACCTCCAAAAAAAAGAGTTGTTTTCAAGTAAAAAAAAAGTAAGTTTTGATTTTTACATTCCTCGGTAGCTCAGTTGGTAGAGCAGTTGACTGTTAATCAATTGGTCGCAGGTTCGAGTCCTGCCCGAGGAGCCAAATTAACCAGTCTTTTGTATTCCAACGTTAAGTGATTGTAAATTTTTGCTAAATTTTATTTTCTGATCGTTAGTGAGTTCAGAATATACCTTAACTAAAAAATTATAGTTTACGTTCATGTGACCTTCTTTAATTTTATCAGCGTTTATAAGGTATTCTGAATAATCTTCAAAAAAATAATTTATTGGAACTTTTAAATAGTTCGATAATTGAAGTAATCTTATAGAACTTACTCCATTTGTGCCTTTTTCGTATTTTTGAATTTGTTGGAATGTGACGTTAATTGCTTTTGCTACCTTTGTTTGTGTAAGACCTAGTGCTAGTCTTCTTAACTTAAGTTTGTTACCTAAGTGTTTATTAAAATTATCTTCCATTAAGACCCCTCTTAAAAAGAAAGATTGAACTCTATCCTGGGGGTTTATGCAAGTGGAAAAAAAATTTTTTTTAAGTGATTTTGAGGCTTGACATATTAGAAAAGCTCTAAATTACTTTTAAGAAATATAGGAAAATACAACATTTTTTGCATGTCAGGCATGCTTAATTTATAATATTTGACTTAAGAAAAGTTTTGTTCTGTCACTTTTTGGGTTAGCAAAAAATTCTTTCGTAGTATTTTTTTCAACTATCATACCTTCATCCATAAAAATAACCTCGTCAGCTACTTCTTTTGCAAATCCCATTTCATGAGTTACAACAATCATCGTCATACCACCTTTTGCAAGGTTAACCATAGCATCTAAAACCTCTTTAATCATTTCAGGATCAAGTGCAGAAGTTGGTTCATCAAATAACATTATTTTAGGCTGCATACATAAGGCTCTTGCAATTGCCGATCTTTGTTGTTGACCTCCAGATAATTGACCTGGAAACTTATATGCTTGGTCAGCTATTTGAACTTGCTCTAATTGTTTCATTGCAAGTTCCTCTGCTTGTTTTTTGGGCATCTTTTTTACCCAAATAGGCGCTAAAGTGCAGTTATCTAAAATAGATAAGTGTGGAAATAAGTTAAATTGCTGAAAAACCATACCTACTTCAGCCCTGATTTGTTCAATATTTTTTGTATTTTCACTAAGTTCTGTTCCATCAACTATAATTTTTCCTTCTTGATGCTCCTCTAGTCTATTAATACATCTAATTAAAGTTGATTTACCAGATCCTGATGGTCCACAGACTACAATCTTTTGTTTTGCTTGAACTTCTAAGTTAATATCTTTTAGAACTTGGAAATCACCAAACCATTTATTAACATTTTCAATATTTATTATAGAGGTAGACATTATCTTTCGGTTTTATATTTTTCTTCAAGATTATAACTATATTTGCTCATTGCATAGCATATTATCCAGAAAATTATAGCTGCAAAAATATATCCTTCCATAGCAAAACCAAGCCATTTTGGATTTGTTTTAGCTAAGGCAAGCATTCCTGCAATTTCAGCTAAGCCAACTACAAATATTAATGGTGTATCTTTTACCAATGCTAAAAATGTGTTTGCAATTCCAGGTATTACTAATTTTAAAGCCTGTGGTAATATTACAAAAATGTGCATTTTCCAGTATCCCATTCCTAAAGATTTTGCTGCATCGTATTGACCTCTAGGTAAAGCTTGTAAACCACCTCTAATAACTTCAGCACAATATGCTGCTTCAAAAAGAGTTATAGCTATAATTACTCTAACTAATTTATCCATGAAGAAATCTTGGGGTAAAAACATTGGAAACATTACTGATGACATAAATAATACTGTTATTAATGGAACTCCTCTCCAAAATTCAATGTAACCAACTGAAATATATCTTATTGCTGGTAAACTAGATCGTCTTCCTAATGCCAAGATCATTCCAAGCGGAAAACAGAAAATTAAACAAAAAAATGAAACAATAAACGTTAAAGATAAACCACCCCAAGCTCCAGTTTCTACCCAAACTAAACCAAAAGATCCGCCTGAAATCAAATAATAGATTATTAAGAAAGCAATAATTGGATAGATTACTACATAATACAAAGCTAAGTATTTTTTTAAATTTTCTTTAAAAAAATAACCAACAAAACCAAGTCCTATAACTAATAAAAATGCAGAATTTATTCTCCAATGAAGTTCATTAGGGTACATTCCATACATAAATCTCTTTAACCAAACTTTTATATACGTCCAGCAAGCCCCCGTGCCTGTACATGCTTCTTTTGTATCGCCAGATATATTAGCGTCTAATATCATCCAACTTAGTGCTGGAGGAAAAGCTTTTAAAATAGCAAAAGTTATAAATAGTGTAAGAAATGCATTAAAGTTATTTGTATTAATATTTTTGTTAAGAGAGTCTAAAAATTTATATCCACTATATTCTGTTCTTAAATAAGACAAACCTAAAAAACCAAGAATTAAAGGGAAAAAGATACTTAAATTTCCGGGTAATGAACCACTAATATTAATTCTAAAAAAAGAATTTAAAAACACATCAAGAATACTTAAGATTAATAAAGCACTACCAATGTAAATATTAGTCATTTGGTTTTGGCTTTTAATTCTATTTAAACTTAAATTCATTTTTATTTTTCCTTAATTTCTATTCGTTTGTTGTACCAATTCATTAGTGCAGCTATTGCTAAACTTATTGATAAATAAGTTAACATCGTGATACCAACGATCTCAATTGCTTTACCTGTTTGCATCAGAGCAGTTCCTGCAAAAACTAAAACTAAATCTGGATACGCTATTGCAGCAGCCAAAGATGAATTCTTTGTTAAATTTAAATATTGATTTGTTGTTGGTGGAATAATAATTCTTAATGCTTGTGGCATAATTACTAATTTTAAAATTTGATTAGGGGTTAGCCCTACTGAAGCAGCAGCCTCTTTTTGACCTTTGCTTATTCCT
This sequence comes from uncultured Pelagibacteraceae bacterium, assembly GCA_902535745.1. Lineage (GTDB taxonomy): Bacteria > Pseudomonadota > Alphaproteobacteria > Pelagibacterales > Pelagibacteraceae > Pelagibacter. The sequence continues at coordinate 6,071 of CACAUR010000003.1, read as the reverse complement.
TGAATACCTGCTCTTACACATTCAGCCACGAAAGTCGATGTGTAGAGTGACAGTGCTAAAACTAATGCTATTAATTCAGGAGGTAATGCAACTCCACCCTCATATATAAAAGATGTTTGAGCTAATTGTTTTAATACTGGTATTTCAAAATCAAGAGTTACTCCTCCCATCAAAAATGAAAGTAATGGTAAAATAGTAATTAAAGCTAAAGACATATATAAAACTGGTAATTGTTTACCCTCTTTTTCTTGAATTTTTTTTGCATAAATTCTTATAAAGATGATGGCGACAATTGCGGCTATTAAACATGAGATGAAAACATTTAAGTTTTCCCAAATCATAGAGGGAATATAATAACCTTTTATAGTCATATAAGTTACACCGAACCAAGGCTGAGCATTTTCAGGAAGAGGTAATGCTCTTAATGCAGCGTAATACCAAAAGAATATTTGTAATAATAAGGGTATATTTCTAAAGAACTCTACATACCAAGCTGCTGAATTTTTTATTAAGAAATTTTGTGATAGTCTAGCAATACCAATTATAACACCTAAAATAGTACAAAATATTATACCTAAAAAAGATACTAGTAGCGTATTTAGTAAAGCTACTACATAAGCCCAAAGATAAGAGTCTTGGCCGTCATAATCAAGCAAAGTGAATTGCATATCGAATGAGGCCTCTTGCGATAAAAAACCAAATCCAAAATCAATACCTCTATTATCCATATTGACTTGAGCATTAATTGTAAAAAAACCAAAAACAAAAACTACGAAAAGAATAGTTAAAAGCTGGGGAAGAATTCTTTTAATTTTATTGTTCATTTGAGTGTATAATAAAAAAAAGGGCTAGATAAATCTAGCCCTTTTTGAGTATTTTAAGATGAATTATCTTGCTGGTGGAACGTATAAAATTCCGCCTTTTGTCCATAATTGATTTGGACCTCTATCTGGTAAAATACCTGTGTCAGCTATATTTCTTTTGTAGCTTTCACCGTAGTTACCGACTTGCTTGATAATTCTTAAGTTCCACTCATTATCTAAACCAAAAGCAGCACCCATTTCACCTTCTGCACCAACAAGTCTTTTGATTTGTGGGTTATCAGAAGTTTTCATTGAATCTGCATTTGATGAAGTAATACCGTACTCTTCTGCTTCGATCATAGTATTTAATGACCATCTTACGATATCTTCCCAAACAGCATCACCTTGTCTTACAACTGGTCCTAAAGGCTCTTTAGAAATAGTTTCCGGAAGAACAATGTGTTCATCTGGATTCTTCATCTTTGTTCTTTGAGCAGCTAATCCTGATTTATCAGTTGTGTAAGTATCACATCTTCCTGCATCGTAAGCAGCAACGACTTCGTCTGCTTTTTCGAATGCTACTGGCTCATAAGAAATTCCTCTTGAATTAAAGAAGTCTCTCATATTTAGCTCAGTTGTTGTACCAATGTTTGTACAAGCTGAGATACCATTTTTAAACTGATCTACTGACGTAATTCCAGAGCTTTTTCTTACCATGAAACCTTGACCATCGTAAAAGTTTACACCTACGAAAGTTAGACCAATGTCAGCGTCTCTAGATAGTGTCCAAGTAGTATTTCTTGCTAATACATCAATTTCACCTGAAGTAAGTGCAGTAAATCTCTCTTTAGCACTTAAAGGAGTGAACTTAACTTTATTAGCATCACCTAGTACAGCAGCTGCTACCGCTCTACATACATCAACGTCAATACCTGTCCAATTTCCAGATGCATCAGCATTTGAAAACCCAGGAAGACCTTGAGAAACACCACATCTAACAAAACCCTTTTTTTGAGTGTTTTTTAGAGTTTTTGACTTTTTAGCCATTGCTTCTGTTGTGAACGCAAATAGAACAGCAATCATAGCAAATAAAGAAGTCAATTGTTTTAAATGTTTAAACATATATTTCCTCTTAGTTATTTATTTGTTAACAAATTAATTCAAAATTATTTTTGAATTAATTAATTTAAGCACTTAAATAAAAATTGATCAACTGTCTTAGTGCGCAAATTGACTTATTTAATTGACTTATTGGAATCTATTATCAACCATAGGTAGAATGCTGGCGCGCCCTGAAGGATTCGAACCTCCGACCCACGGTTTAGAAAACCGTTGCTCTATCCAGCTGAGCTAAGGGCGCAGAATTCTTATTATATATTACTAAATCAACTTTTAAAAAAGAATTTTTTCAAGATAATTAAAATTGATAATAATTCAACTCTACCGATCATCATAAAAAGAATAAGAGAAAACTTTGAAAATACACTAAGATCATAGAAATTAAAATTTTCTAAATTGGTTAATGTAGAATTAACAGTATTCATAATAGTTAAAATTGACAATTTAAAAGATATTTCACTACTTATTCCTGAAATTGTTAGACATAATGACAATATACTTAAGGAAAGCACAAATACTACAACTGATAAAAAATATTTATGTAAATCTTCTGTCTTAAAAAAAATATTGAAAAAAGGCAGTTTGTTTGAGTAAACATTTTTTGGCTTAGCATGTGATACAAGTTCATTCATAGAAAACTTAAATAATAAAAAAAGTTTTGAAAATCGTAGTCCAGAGCTGGTTGAAAAAAATGACCCACCTATGATTATTAGAATTATAAAAATAAACATAAGATTTTGGGGTACCTCTAAAGTAAAACCAATATTAGAGATAGAACTGCAAATTGCCAGAAAAAGTAAAGAAAAATTATTATCGGAGTTGAAAAAAATAAAAAAAGTTATAACTAAAAATACAAGATAAAATAAAAGGTACAAATCCTCAAATAAAAAGTTTATATTTTTCCTTTTAAAAAAAACCAAGTTATATAAAAGAAAAAGACTAAAAAAAGATAAAAGCATTAAAATTGATAAAACTATTTGTTGAAATTTATCCTCAATGATTAAATTAAGGTTATTATCTGGTAAAAAACCTCCTGATGAAATTAATGTTAGGGACAGGTTAAATGAGTCAAATATTCTTATCCCAGTAAGTGATAAAAACAAAAATATTACAATAGTTAATATAAGGTAAATAAAACTAATTTTAAAAGATTGTTTTAAGGTTTCACTGCTACTAAACGAAATAAAATTTGTAAGTGATTTTTTTAAATTCGTATCAAAAATATCTATTAATAAAATTAGTGAAATCAAAAAATATAATCCACCAATCCACTGAGTCGAAGATCTCCATAAAATCAAACTTTGGTTTAAATGTTTCAAATTTTCAAATACTGTAAAACCAGTAGAAGTAAAACCCGAGACAGATTCAAAGTATGCATCAAATAAACTTAAATTGTTTAGTATTAAATAATAAGGTATTGCTAATAATATCGGTATTATCAAATAACCAGTTATAACTGTTAAGATTTTTTCAAATATAGATGTTTTTTTTAAATTTTTTTTTTTAAAAAAAATTAAAGATCCAAAAAAAAGAGAAATAAGGAAAACAGAAAAAAAACTTCCTATATCTAGAAACAGATCAAAATAGTAACAATAAATAATGTTTAAAAAGGATAAGAAAGATATAAATAGAGAAAATATACCAAGATAAAGTTGTGAAAAATTTAACATCTAAACAGAACTAATTCTAAACAAGTTCTCTACAACTGGTAACTGATCTCTTTTTGCTAAAAAAACAACTATATCTTTTTTTTTAAAGATGAATTTTGAAGATGGAATCATTATATCATTTTTTCTTAATATTGCTCCAATTCTTATATCATCTGGTAAATTTGAGTTTTTAAGTTCTTTATCAATTAGTTCGGATGAATCAATTATCTCTGCTTCAATTACCTCATAATCCCCATTTGAAATACTATAGGCTGTTTCAATTGTACCTTTATGGACATGTTTAAGAATACTTGAAACTGTATTCATTCGTGGATCTATTAAGTCATCTATTTTTAACGAAGATTGGAGAATTGAGTAATTTGGTTTATTAATTAGGGCCATAGTCCTTTTATCCTTTGAAAATTTTTCAACCAAAACACTTACCATCAAATTATCCTCATCATCATTTGTTAAAGCTAAAACAGTTTCAGAGTCATCTATATTTGCTTCTTTCAAAACATCCTCTTCAAGTCCATTGCCATTAATAACCAAGGAGTTGTTGAGTTCATTGGCTATGTATTCTGCTCTTTCTTTATTTTTTTCGATTATCTTAATCCTGGCAGACTCACGGGATCTTTCAAGATTTTTTGCTAAATTGAAACCTATATTTCCACCGCCAATAATTAAAAACTTATTAGAAATTTTTTCATTATGCCCAAACGCATCTAGTGTTAATTGCATTTGAGATGAATTAATTATTACATAGGCCTTGTCATTAAGTTTCAAAACATCATTTTTTTTTAAAATTATAAATTTCTCTTCACGAACTACACCAAGAATATTAGCCTCTAGTTTTGGAAATTTTTTTGTTATTTTGTTTAACTCAATATTAATCAATGGGCATTTTTCATTAACATCAATTTCAAGCAGACGTATCTTGTTATCAGCAAAAGGTACGTTATCAATAGCTCCTGGTGCCTCCAACTTTCTCTGTATAGATTTAGCAATTTCTACTTCTGGAGAGATTATTACATCAATTGGAAGATTTTCTTTATTATAAACCAATGAAAATTTAGGATTTAAGTAATCTTGGGACCTAATTCTTGCAATTTTTTTTCCAATTTTAAAAATTGAGAAGGCAATTTGACAAATCAACATGTTAATCTCATCGTTCCTAGTAACAGCAATTATCATGTCAGCATCTTCGGCATTTGCCTTTTCAAGTACTGATGGATATGTGGCTTTGCCTACTATAGATTTTACATCCAAATCTTCATTAATTTTTTGGATATCTTCGCTAGATTGATCTATAACAGTGATTGAATGCTCTTGTTCACTAAGAAGTTTAGCTATAGTATAGCCTACTCTACCTGCCCCACAAATTATTATATTCATTTTAATTTAAGTCCTTAACTCCTAAACCCTTAAGTTTTCTATGAAGAGCAGATCTTTCCATTCCTACAAACTTTGCTGTTTTTGAGATATTTCCACCAAATTTTTTTAATTGAGTAGTCAAATATTCTTTTTCAAAGTTTTCTCTAGCTTCTTTCAATGGTACCGATAGATTGTTACTTTTAAATGTTTCTATACCACCTTGTTTTATAGACTCTTTTATGATTGTCTTAATTTTGTTTTGATCATTATTGGATAGAATAGCAATTCTTTCTATCAAGTTTCTTAATTCCCTAACATTTCCAGGCCAAAAATGATTTATTAGGTAAGTATCCTCATTGTCAATATTAAGGTCTTTAAGATTATACGCTTTTGAAATAGTTTTAGAAAAATAATCAATTAAAAGTGGAATATCGCTTACCCTATTGCTTAATGGCTCGATATTTATTTGAAAAACATTTAATCGATGAAATAGATCTTCCCTAAAATTTCCAAGTTGAGTTTCATTATTTATATTTTTACTAGATGTACAAATAATTCTTACATTTACTTTAATATCATGGTTGCTATTAATCCTTCTAAATTTTTGATCAATTAAAACCCGTAATATTTTTGATTGGGTCTCAAGAGGTATTTCAGAAATTTCATCTATTAAAAGAGTTCCACCAGACGCTTTTTCGAGTGATCCATATGTAATAGAACTGTTTTCTTTTTCTTCACCAAAAAGTTCCAACTCATATTTTTTTACATCTAATAATGCACCATTTAAAATGATAAATGGACCTTTATTTCTTTTTGAAAGTTTATGAATTTTTCTAGCAACCAATTCTTTACCAGAGCCTGTTGGTCCATATATAAATATTCTACTTTCTGAGGTGGAAAGCTTTTCTATTTGTTCTCTTATTTTTTCAATATTTTGACTATTCCCTATTAAATCAAATGAGTGAAATAATTTAGTTTCAAGCACTTTGTTTTCATTTTTTAATTTAAAGTTTTCTACAGCTCTTTTTACAAAATTCATTAATCTTTCTTCATCAAAAGGTTTTTCTAAGAATTCAAATGCTCCAGATTTAAGAGATTTAATAGCCATTTCGATATTAGCATGACC
>CACAUR010000002.1 GCA_902535745.1 uncultured Pelagibacteraceae bacterium | reverse complement strand
TCTTAAAATCCAATCATGATCAAGTCTTTGAAAAGCACCTGCAGATACCAAGTAAAAGCTATCCTCAGCTTCTCTCATTATTGTGAACTCTGAATGAACACCACCTTTAGTATTTAGGGCATGGCATAAATTTATCCTTCCAATTTTTTTCGGAAGTTTGTTTGCAACTAGTTTATCCAAAAACTCTTCTGCTTTCGGTCCTTTTATTCTACATTTAGCAAATGCACTCATGTCTAATAAACCTACATTCTCTCTAACATTCTTGCATTCTTTCTCAATAGCTTGAAACCATTTTGATCTTCTAAATGACCAATCATCTTTTTGTTCCATTCCATCAGTTGCAAAAAAATTTGGTCTTTCCCAACCAAATTTTTGACCGAAAACTGCTCCAAGTTTTTTCATTCTATCATAACATGGTGCTGTTCTTAGTGGTCTTGCTGCTGGTCTCTCTTCATCTGGAAAATGCGTTATAAAAACGTGGCTATATGCTTCTTCATTTTTTTCTTTAAGATAAGCTTTCGAACAATAATCTCCATATCTTCTTGGTTCAACACCAAGCATGTCAATTGTAGGTTCTCCATCGACTATCCATTCTGCTAACTGCCAACCAGCACCACCAGCTGCAGTTATTCCAAAACTATGTCCTTCGTTTATCCAAAAATTTTTAAGTCCCCATGCTGGACCTACAATTGGATTTCCATCTGGAGTATAACAAATTGCACCATTGTAAACTTTTTTAACTCCTACCTCACCAAAAGCTGGCACCCTATGAATTGCACCCTCTATGTGTGGGGCAAGTCTATCTAAGTCCTCTTGAAATAATTCATATTCTGAATCTTTTGAAGGTCCATCAACATAACATGCAGGAGCTCCGTCCTCATAAGGACCTAATATTAAACCTCCAGCTTCTTCTCTCATATACCACCGACTATCACTGTCTCTTAAAACTCCCATTTCAGGTAAACCCTCTTTTTTTCTTTTTTGAATTTCAGGATGTGGTTCAGTAACGATATATTGATGTTCTACAGGAATAACTGGAATGTCCAGGCCAACCATTTTTCCTGTTTGTCTTGCAAAATTTCCTGAACAAGAAATTATATGTTCGCACTCAATTGAACCTTTGTCTGTTTCTACTACCCATCCATCTTTAGTTTGTTTCATACCTACAACTGTGGTGTTTCTATAAATCTCTGCACCTCTATTCCTCGCCCCTGTAGCTAAAGCTTGTGTTAAATCAGCGGGCTGAATGTATCCGTCCTCTGGGTGTTGAATTGCACCGACTAAATCTGTAGTATTACATAAAGGCCAAATTTCTTTTACTTGATCAGGTGTCAAAAAATTTACATCAACACCAATAGTTTTCGCAACTCCCGCATATTGAAAATACTCATCCATCCTATCTTTGTTGTTTGCAAGTCTAATATTTGAAACAACACTGAAACCGACATTCTTACCCGTTTCTTCCTCTAATTTTTTATATAAATTGACTGCATATTTATGGAGTTGCCCAACAGAGTAACTCATATTAAAAAGTGGTAACAAACCTGCAGCATGCCAAGTTGATCCAGACGTAAGTTCTTTTCTTTCAACTAAAACAACATCCGACCAGCCTTTTTTTGCAAGATGATAAAGGGCGCTTACTCCTACAACACCTCCACCAACTATTACAACTTTTGCTTTAGATTTCATTAATAGATTTCTACAAGATTTTTAAAACGAACGAAACAAAATTCTATTAGTCATCGTCTGGTTCTCTCCAATCTAATTGAAACAACAAATAAGCTGCGACACTCACGCTAATTATGCCTACCACAATTCCACAGTTGAGACCAGTCTCCTGACCAAAATAATACCAAACTATCTGAGTGGTCAAAATAGGTGGAACGCAAAGTATGAGCATAAGAATAAGAATACGATTTTCATATTTCGGTTTTTTCATAATCTAAATTGATGCTCCAAGAGAAACTGGATTAGAAACTGCAGTAGTCAACCAACAATTATTAAGTGATCCCTTGCCATCGTATCTTTCTACTTGCCACTTGAACTCATAGTAAAAATTATCTGATCCCAAAATAATTACATCATAAATTGCGATCTTCTTGTTATTGTAGATCTCTTTAATTTTATGATCTTTATGGTTTAACAAGATTGAGTAAATTTCATTTTTTAACATCTTTTTAAATTTATTTAATGGGCCAGTATTTATTTTATTTTCTGGATGAGCGAATTCCCACGTTTGTTCAATACCAAAATCTTTATCAGGTTTATCATTATTTTTTAAACTAATCAGTTGAATTTCAACTACGTTATAAGGTTCAATTTTTGTATTTGGTTTGATAATATCAGAATAAACACTCGCTACATGAAGATAAAAGAGTAGAGAGAAAAATAAGAATTTGTTCATAATAGAACTTTAATTCTACAATATTATAATATAAATTTTACAAATAAAATGTCGCTTTATTTAAATTCAAAGAAAATAATCAAAGAATGGACTGATTATAATGGTCATATGAATGTAGCTTATTATGTCTTAATTTTTGATTTGTTTGGTGCTGAAATATTAATGGACAAATTTAAAATGGGCGAAGAGTCAGCCAAGAAAACAAAAAAAAGCACCATGGTGGTTGAGTCGTATATTACTTACAACCAAGAAGTAAAAGAGGGTGACGAGGTAGATGTAAATTTACTATATTTTGATCATGACAAAAAAAGATTGCAATACAAGCTTGAGATGATTCATAAAGAAAAAAAATTTTTGGCATCTACTATTGAAATTTTATCTCTTTATGTTGATTTAGATCAAAGAAAAGTTTCAGAATTTGAGAGTGAAAAAATAATAATTATGAAAGAATTTATTAAAAGTAACTCACAAAAATTTAAAAATGATAATTTGATCTTTTCAAATAAATTAAAAAAATAATTATATTTGGGAGGCTGTTCGTTTTACTTCCTCTAAAAATTTTTCTCTTTTTTCTTTCGATACAAATGGAACTGCAAAGAATCTTTTATAAACAACGTCTGTTATCCCACAAATATTAAAAACCCCTCTTCTCAATCTTTTTGTTGGCATATTCAAAAAGAATGTTCTAATTGCAAATTGAGGTGATCCGTAAGTACAAAATACTACTGCTTTTTTTCCTTTTAAGTTTCCAATAGGATATCCATAATTACCAAATAATTTTTTAAAACTAAAAGCCCATGGTGGAGAAAGAACTTTATCAATCCATCCCTCGACCATCGCCGGCATCCTAAAATTCCATATAGGAGCAACAAGAACAATTACATCACTTTTCTCAATTCTTTTTCTGTGGTCCAAAACAGTACTATCTGGTTCTTCTCCTGCAAAAATTGGATTAAATTTTTCTTTATAAAGATCAACACAATCAACTTTATTACCTTTATCTTCTGAAGATTTTATAAAAGTATCCCTTATTGCTGCATTGAATGATTTTTCGTTGTAGTGCCCGTATATTAAAAAAATTTGTTTCATTGTTGCCAGATATTTTCTAACCTACTCTCTCTACCACACCCTTTTTTATAAAGTAAGTAATTTATAAAATTTGTTTGATAATAATTTTGGTGATAATCCTCTGCTGGATAAAATTTTTCAAATTTTTTTACAAAAGTTACAACTTTGTTATTAAAATTGTTTTCTATAGCTTTAATACTTTTTTCTATTAACTTCTTTTGATTGTCGTTAATGTAGAATGCGGCAGATTTATAACTATAACCTTTGTCACAAAATTGACCTGCCGCATCGAAGGGATCAATATTTTTCCAAAAAACGTTTAACAATTCGTCATAATTGATCTTGTTTGCATCATATGTTATTTCAACTACTTCGATATGACCAGTATCACCATAAGTCACCTCTTTATAAGTAGGATTAGGTTTCGTTCCCCCTGAGTAACCAGAGACAACATTTGTAACACCTTCTACCTTATCGAAAGACTCCTCCATACACCAAAAACATCCGCCGCCAAAATAAGTTTTTTTCAATTCTTGAGAATATGATTGGTTATTAACAAAAAAAATAAAAATAAGAATGACAATAAAATTACGCATTAATTTTAAAATGTTTAGCTTTTTAAGGCTGGAAAAACAGGATTTACTTTTTGAAATATATTTTGATAGTCCTGTTTAATACAACGATTAGATATATATTTCATTTTTGCATCTAAGGCTATTTTTTCCGCTGCGTCATTTTTAATTCCGTATTGAAGCCATAATACCTTTGCATTAATTTTTACTGCCTCGTTTGCTAAATCAGGAGTTTCATTTGAAGGTCTAAAAATATTAACAATATCTATTGGTATTTTTATATCTTCTAATTTTGAAAAAACTTTTTCACCATGGATAATTTCACCTTCTGCAAAAGGATTTACTGGAATTACCCTATAACCAAATTCCTGCATATATTTCATTACAATGGTTGATGGTTTTCTTTTTAAGTTTTTCGGATCCTCTTTTTTTTTAAGAGAGCTTACACCTACCATAGCAATAGTTTTTGAATTTTTTAAAATATCTACAATTAATTTTGTCATTTATTTTTCCAATTAGGTTTCCTTTTTTCCAAAAATGCTGAAATTCCCTCTCTTGCATCCATTGACATCATATTCAACGTCATCATTTTACTTGTGTATGCGTAAGCTTTTTTTAGAGGCATTTCTAATTGTTTATAAAATGCTTTTTTTCCAATTTTGATTGATAAGTTTGATTTTGCTGAAATTACTTTTGCTACTTCTAATACTTTTGAGTTTAATTTTTTTTTTGGAAGACAGTCATTTATCAAACCAATTTCTTTTGCATATCTTGCATTAATGGGTTCGCCTGTTAACAACATTTTCATCATTCTTTTTTTTCCAATTTTTCTACTTACGGCCACCATTGGTGTGCTACAAAATAAACCTATATTTACTCCTGGGGTAGCAAATTTTGCATCTGATGATGCATAAGCTAAGTCGCAACTTGCTGCAAGTTGACATCCTGCTGCAAATGCAGAACCATGAACTTTAGCAATTACAGGTTTTCTTCCTTCAACAATGTTAAGCATTAATTTTGAACAAAGATTAAATAATTTTAAGTATTTGGATCTCACCTTTAAATTTTTTACCTCTTTAAGATTGTGACCTGCGCTAAAACCCTTACCATTTCCACTTAAAATTATTACTCGAGTTTTATTATCACTCTCTAATTTTTTAAAAGTATGTATCAACATTTTTAATGTTTTAAAAGATAAGGAATTATAAGTTTTAGGTTCGTCGATAATTATATTTTTAATTCCAAAACCATTATCTTTAACAATAACTGTCATTTTATTTAATCTCTCCATCTTCTCGCATTTTTGCTCTTATTTTAGTTGCTGATATTTTTTGTGTTTCTTCGTCTAATACTATCTCTTCAATCTTATAACCCACTCCTCTTCCATAACATATATTAGTAATATTGGGGACAAGCACTATCTTAAACCTTCCCTCATATTTTGGATTTAATCTTTCTTCAATTTTCTTTTTTACTGTTTCAAAATCAAATGGATTATCATCTATGCCCTGAACATCTCGTATTTGAATACAAACTTGACCAGTCTTTTTAATTATTTCCTCAAACAGGGCATAATGTCCGTCATGAAAAGGTTGCCATCTTCCTAACATTTGGGCTGTTGGTTTTTTATTATTCCACTTATACATTTTTAATTAAATCTGTTAAAATTTTCTCAGACCATTTCTTAGCATTTTGTGATGTAACATGAAAATCAAATTTTTCAGGTTTAACAAACATTTTATTTGTATCATCAAATCTTCCGAACTTAATTGTATCAACCCAAACTATATAGTCTGCTGGAAACAATTTACGTGCCTCAGGAGTAGGGCATATAAAGTCAGCAATAACATTGTTGCCTTCATTTTTTAGTTTAAGTGCAAAATCTGACATTCTTTTTGCTTGTCTCTTTCTACCTTCCTCGGAAAAATCCCAATCATTTGCTTCTTTTCTTACCTCATCAGCATTAAGTCTTTTTGCTTTTATTTTTTTGGCAAGTGCATCTGCAAGTGTTGTTTTGCCTGCACCAGGCAAACCCATTATTAAAATTATTTTTAAAATCATATTAATTATTTTGTAACTTTATATATTCCAAGCCAAGCATTTACATCTTTGCTGGATAAATAGTTAGATTTAAAGAATTCAAGTTTATCCCATTTATTATTATTAATTAAATCATTGATCTTTTTATCAAAACCGTAATCCTTAAAGACACCAACATTAATTGTAAAACAAATTAAACCGTTATTTTTTGTAATTCTTATAAATTCATCTAAAGCATCAGGTTTCACATGCCCAAATGTAAATGTCCCAACGCAAAATACTGAATCAAATTTATCATCCTCATACGTCAATTTTTCGTTTAAATCGATCCTTTCTAAAGATTTGTAAAGACCTCGCGGTACTAAATTTAACAATTTTTGTGATATATCGGCGCCATAAAAATTTTGGTAACCCATTTTTTTAAGCTCAACTGCAACTAAACCAGTTCCACAACCGGCATCGAATATTTCAATATTTTTACTTTTTTGATGTTTATTGAATGTTTCGGAAGTTTCTTTCGGTCCAGTATAATTCCAAGCTTCCATATCTTTGTCATACTTATTATTTAGTGCCCACTCATCATAATAAGCGGCTACATCCTCAACTTTCTTTAGAGTATGTAAAGGTACTTTATTTCCGATGTCTTTTTGGGCCATTTTTAAATTAATAAATCTAATCTTGTTAATTATATTTTATAGACACACAAATTAAAAATAGATAATAATTCTATAGATGAATTTTTCTATAGAAATTGGGCCTAAAACAGACTTAGCAACTTTACCAGAACTAAAAGATGTATATATAACAATGTTGCCAGGTGGGGATTTTAAAGAGACAGCAAATCAAGCAGTTCAGCTAGTCAATAAAGGCTTCAATCCTATTCCCCATTTTCCCGCTAGATCAATAGAGAGTGAAAACCAGTTAAAAGAGTATGTGAACATATGTAAAGGCGGTGGCGTAAAACAGGCCTTAATAATTGGAGGGGGTCGTGAACCAGCTGGTAAATTTGATAGCTCATTTCAACTTTTAGAGACTGGTTATTTTGAGAAGATGAAGATAGGAATTGCTGGACATCCTGAGGGGAGTCCTGATATATCCGATTCAGATTTGGAAAAAGCTATGAAAGACAAAAAGCCTTATGCTGATTATATAGTAACTCAGTGGTTACTTGATCCTCAGCCAATCGTGGATTTTATTTCTAAACAAACAGTGCCAGTGCATGTTGGAATTACTGGGCCTCTTAAAATATCGAGCTTAATAAAATTTGCTAATATTGTAGGTGCAAAAAATTCCATAAATTTTCTTAAATCTAATTTTAGTAAGGCTTTAGATTTATTGAAACCTAAAGACCCAAATGATCTAATTTATAAATTAAAAGATCATACAGAACACTTTCATATTTATACATTTGGAGGACTTAAGGAAACAAACAAATGGTTAAAGGATAATAACTATGCCTAAAAAAAAGAAAAGAAAGAAACTAAATTCAAAAAAAAGAAGGTCAAAAAAAGTTGCTAAAATAAAATCAAAAAAAGTAAGTAAGCCAAAGTCAAAAGGTAGAATAATTGAGAAAGTGGATTATTCAAAAGTTTCTCACTCTACTGCTGTTGATCAATCTGATAGACATGTTCCGTACAACTTAAGACAAAGTGGTCCAACTCAAGTTGAAATGTTGATTTCTACAAGAGTTAGAAAATCTCCTTACTGGCATTTATCTATGAAAGCTGGATGTTGGAGAGCAACTGTTTACAACAGAATTTATCATCCACGTGGTTATGTAAGACCTGAAAAAGGTGGGGCAATGGTTGAATATGAAGCCATTAAAAAACACGTAACAATGTGGAATGTAGCAGTTGAAAGACAAATAAGAGTAAAGGGTCCAGATGCTGAAAAATTTACTGACTATGTTATTACGAGAGATGCATCAAAAATTTCTCCAATGCGCGCAAGATATGTAATTTTATGTAATTACAAAGGTGGCGTCTTAAATGATCCTATATTATTAAGAATATCTGAGGATGAATTTTGGTTTAGTTTATCGGATAGTGATATTGGTCTTTATTTACAAGGTGTTAACGCTGACAAAAGATTTAATGTGGAAATAGATGAGATAGATGCATGTCCAGTTCAAATTCAAGGTCCTAAATCTAAGGCTTTGATGAATGATTTAATAGGAAATCAAGTTGATTTAGACAACATGCCTTTTTATGGATTAGCTGAAGCAAAAGTTGGTGGGAGAAGTTGTGTGATTTCACAATCAGGTTTTTCAGGTGAAGCTGGATATGAAATTTATTTAAGAAATGCAACTTTATATGCAGAGGATATGTGGAATGCAGTTTTAAAGGCTGGAAAAAAACACAATCTTATGGTCATTGCTCCCGCTCATCATAGAAGAATACAAGCAGGTATTTTATCTTGGGGTCAAGACATGGATAATGAGCATAATCCATTTCAATGTAACTTGGGTTATCAAGTTTCATTATCAGGAAAAGGTGTTTGGGAGAAACAAGGAGACTATGTTGGTAAAGAAGCCTTGGAAAAAATGAAAAGTGAAATATCTTCTGGAGGAAAACCTTACAAACTTCAACTAGTAGGAATGGAACTAGGAGGAAAACCAATTGAAGAATATGCACCAGATTTTTGGTTAATTTCAGAGGATGGAAAAAATCCAGTGGGATTTGTAACATCACCTTGGTACCATCCTGAAAAAAGAACTAATATTGCAATGGGGTACGTGCCATTCGATGGAACTTTGAATAAAAATGGATTTCCAATTGGTAAAGTTGGTAGAAAATTTAAAATTCATCTTCCAAAGAAATATTGTGAAAAAGGAAATGAACCAGTTGATGCTGTGATCGTTGATATACCTTTCACAGAATCGTACAATCCTAATACAAGAGAAGCTAAATAAATTATAAAAGAGAGCTGATACTCCCTTTTCTGTCTTATTAAATTAGTTTAATGTCGAAATATTTTTTATTAATGATATGTACTATTATAGGTATTATTTTAATCATTTTTCCTTTATTAATTTCCTATTATGCTCAAAAAAAAAATAAAAAATAAATGTTTGGATTTTTTTTAGAATTAGTTTTTAGATCAATAAAACTTGACAAAAAACTTTATAAGGAAGTAAAGACTTACTCCGAAGTTTCAATTTACTTTGCTGCTATTATAATGATACTAGATGGCGTTGCAGGAGCAATTGCTACTAATAATTTTTACAAAACTTCATTAAGTCTCTCAGCATTAACTGCAATATTAACATGGTTTTTTTGGGCGGTCTTGATATTTACAATCGGCGCAAAAATTTTTCCTGATAAAGATACTAAGGTAACTTTTAAAAAAATCTTAATTGCAGTAGGTATCGCTCATGCCCCTGGATTACTAAGATTTATTGCATTGACACCTGACTTGGTAATGCCGATAATTTTTTTAACTCAATTTTGGATATTTGCCTCATTAATAATTTCAACTAAAGAGGTATTAAATTTTAAATCAAATATTAAAGCTTTTGGAATAGTCTTTTTATCATTTTTAATTTTAGCAATTTTATCTGTTTCTTTTGTGATGAGTAGATTAAATAGTTTACCTATCAGTAATATAACTTAAATAGGAAATATAGTTTTAGAGATTTTACAAGAGGCACAAATTTTATATCCAAACATCAACAAATTTTGTGAAACACTTTCATCCTCGGACCCACATTCCTCACAAAAATCATCAAGGTATTCTACATCATTTTTGTTCTCAATCATTAATAGTTTTGTAGGTTGTCAATTTTGAAATTCATAAGTTTAGTTATATAATACTTATTATATTTCTGATAATAAATACGTAAATGAAACTTAAAAAGTATCATAAAATAGCGATAGTTATGGGTAGTCAATCTGACTATTCCACAATGAAAGATTGTGTCAAAATCTTAAGGAGTTTAAAAATTAGTTTTGATTTAAAAATTGTATCAGCACATAGAACACCAAAAAGGCTTTATGAATTTGCAAAAGAATCAGAGAAAAGTTACTCAGTTATAATTGCTGGCGCTGGCGGATCTGCCCATTTGCCTGGCATGATTGCCTCTTTAACGACTGTCCCAGTTATTGGGGTCCCAGTTGAAAGTAAAAAGTTAAAAGGTCTTGATAGTGTATTATCAATAGTTCAAATGCCAAAAGGTATTCCTGTTGGAACTGTTTCAATAGGAAAAGATGGTGCAATAAATGCTGCATTATATGCTGCGTCTATTCTTGGGATAACTGACAAAAAAATAAAAAATTCCTTGCTTAGATTAAGAGTTAAGCAAACAAAATCAGTGAAAATAAAACCAAAATAATTAATGAATAAAATTTATCTTGGTATTTTGGGTGGCGGTCAGTTGGGAAGTATGCTTTGTATGGCTGCCAAAAAATTGGGTATCTATACAATAGTATGGAGTGATGACCCAACATCTCCTGCAAAAGAATTTTCAGATGAATTTATTTTTTCAAATTATAGTGATAATGAAAAATTTAATTACTTTACTAAAAAGGTAGACAAAATTACTTTTGAATTTGAGAATATCCCATTTGATATTTTGGATAAACTTAATTCGATAAAAGAAGTTTTGCCTAAACCTAAAGTAAATAAAATTATTCAAAATAGAATTTTAGAGAAGGATTTTGTAAATGATCAAAATATTAAAACTACAAAATACAAAAAGATTAATAATAAAGATGATTTGATATCAAATGCTTACCTTTTGCCTGCTATGTTGAAGACAGCTACTCTTGGTTATGATGGAAAAGGACAATTTAAATTAAACAATCTTGAGGATTGTAAAAATGTTAGCCTTACTAAAGACACTGAATACGTATTAGAAAAAATGGTGAATTTAAAAAAAGAAATCTCTGTGATAATCACAAGATTTAAAAAAGATGAATATGAAATTTATGAGCCATTTGAAAACAAACATGAAGATCAAATATTAAGGTTTTCAAAAATTCCAGCTGATATTAATAAAGAACATTTTTCTAAATCAACTGAATATGCAAAAAAAATAAGTGAAAAATTAAATTATATAGGTACTTTGTGTGTTGAATTTTTTATAGACGATAAAAACAATTTGCTAGTAAATGAAATTGCGCCCAGGGTACATAACTCTGGTCACATGACAATTAATTCACACAATATTAGTCAATTTGAAAACCATATTCGTGCAGTTTGTGGTCTCAAAAAGGTAAAAACATTAAAACTTTACAATGCGGAAATGACAAATATTCTAGGTAATGAAATAATTAATTATAAAGGAAAAAAATTTCAAGATAACGAATTTTTTTTTGATTATTTAAAAAAGGAAATTAAAGAAAAAAGAAAAATGGGACATTTTACAGAAATCAATAAGATTAATGATTAAGAAGCTTATTGTTTTAGTTTTCTGTTTTTCTATTTTTTCAAATTTAAATTCTATGAATAATAAACCGTATCATCATTTACCTGATAATACCTTTAGAAACCCAGAGGGATCTCCTGAGAGAGATGACAAAATTAAGTGGTCTTACTCTACTTTTAACAAAGAGAAAAAAAAATTGGACATGACAGTACCAGAAGATCATGTTTTAGAAAAAGAGGATGTTTTAAAAAATTTAGCCATAAAACAAAATGGAGATTATATTGGCTGGATTGGTCATGCTACATTTTTAATAAAACTTGGGGAAACAACTATTATAACAGATCCAGTTTTCTCAAAAAATGCAGGGCCATTAATTTTTGGACCTAAGAGATATGTTGAACCAGCTTTAAACTTAAATGAAATTCCAAAAATTGATTTATTTTTACTGACGCATAATCATTATGATCATCAAGATATGGGTACAATTAGAAAATTTCCCTATAAAGATGCAAATGTAATTGTTCCTCTTAAACTTGGTAAATATTTCACGAAAAATAATTTTCAAAATGTAAGTGAACTTGATTGGTATCAATCAATAGAAAAAAATGACTTAAAAATAACGATGCTACCTGCAGTTCATTGGTCAAAAAGAAGTCTAACGGATACTAATAAAACTCTTTGGGGAAGTTATTTAATTGAATATAAAAGAAAAAAAATTTTGTTTGCTTGTGATACTGGATACGGAGAAATTTATAAGGAGATTGGAAAAAAATTTGGTCCAATTGATCTCACCATTATAAACATTGGCGCCTATAACTTTAAACCCATGTTTGATAAATCTATTTACCATACCAATCCAGAAGAGGCATTGCAAATAGCTAAAGACTTAAATAGCAAAACGGTTATTGGAATGCATTGGGGAACTTTTGTATTATCATTAGAGCCTATAATGGAGCCTCCAAAAAGATTTTTGGACAATGCAAAAAAATATGGTTTTAAAAATGATGAAGCAATTATTTTTAAAATCGGTGAATTCAAAAATTTAGATGACATTTTATAGATTACAATGAAAGCCATTGAAAATAATTTTGATGATTTGAAAGTAAATGAACTTTTAATAAAACACTTTATTGAATTAAGATCTGTCTCTTCAGCGGGTAGTACTCATGTCCTCGATATAAATGGACTTAAAGATAAAACAATAAAATTCTGGAGCATCTGGGATAATGAAGACCTAATTGGATGTGGAGCAATAAAGGTCCTCAGTCAAAATCATGGTGAGTTTAAATCTATAAGAGTTCATGATAAATTTAGAGAAAAAGGTTTTGGTAAAAAAATTATTTCTATTTTATTATCAAAGTCTAGAGATATTGGATTAAAGAATATTTTTATAGAAACTGGGTCAGGTAATTTTTTTGAGCCAGCAAGAAAATTATTCAAATCTTGTGGCTTTGAAAAGTGTGGTTCTTTTGGTCATTATAGGGATGATCCAAATTCTTGCTATATGAAAATAAAAGTTTAATTTTTATTTTTTAAATCTTTTTTTTATGTGTTCAGCAGGATATTTTCCAGTGGCTTTTTTTACTGATTTATTTACATAGTATGAAAATGCGGATTTTGTTGTGTTTCCAGAAGTTCCTAATGTAACTGTTGGGGCAATTAATGAAGTGGTGGACTGGTAACAACTAGTTAGTATTAAAAAAAAGGCAATTGGAATAAGTGTTTTATTAAACATTGCCTCTGTTACAATTTGTGAAGATTTTTTACAACAATTTAAAATGAAAATTGGTGATCAATTTGAGGATAAAAAAAAAATTTAATTACAAATAATGGTTGAAAAATATTTATTATTTTTTTTCTATTATGAATAATTCGTTTTTAAAGTGTAATCCTTTATATTTATTTACGATGTTTTGTACAATTTTTTGGTAATTCTTATGTTTTTCTGCTTTCATTATTTGCTCATCCGATATTTGGTTCACATAGACTGCGGCATTCCATGCAGAAAAAATTAATGATGTAGCTATTCCACCACTAATTTCGTTTGGCAGTGCTCTCAAAACATAACTAATTTTTTTTACTTTATGGAATTTTAATGTTTTTAAGAAAGATTTATCTGTATTTGACTTAATGTATTTTTCAATCGATGAATACAAATATGGAAATGGATTTTCTTTAGGCCATACCTTTTTAATTATTTTATTTGCTGGATCTTCACCACAAGCATGAACCACAACTAGCTTTCCCCTTTTTGCTAAAGACTTTATCATTGGTTCAATTACATATTTTACCTTTTTTTCTGCAGTTACTCTTGATCTATAAGGTTGAGAGGCAATAATTAAATTATAATCAGTTTTTCCATTATTTTTTTTTGGTATTACATCCTTAAGAACGAATTCTTGATCTTTTCTATAGATAACAATCACGCATGGTTCTTTATAAGTTGATGTTCCTGTTTTTGGATTAGTTTCAACTTGCCACTTTTTAGCTAAAAATTCTTGGTTAAGTCTCCTTAATTGATTTGAAAAGTCTAAAGAGGAATTTCCCTTTAATTTTACAACTTTCCAATTCATCTTTTTTTGTTTTTTAACATTTTTTGATTTTAAAGAAGTCGATTCTACATAATTCAAATTTGAAATAACAAAAACAGTATTTTTATGCTCAGCAAATCTATCAGGGAGTTTCTCTAAACCTAACCTCACATCTTCCATGCTTATTTCTTTTGTAGAGACCAACAGAGGTATATTAGGCATTTTTTGATGACATTGCCTCATCACGCTCATTAATAAAGAGCCGTCCCCCATTCCAGCGTCGAAAACCTTTAGTGCAGGGTTTTTTGGTTTTAAATTTTGAACAATTGGTTTTAAAGCATCAGCGATTTTATTTTTTTCATTAGTTGTGGTTACAAATAGAAGATATTTTTGTCTATTATCAAAAAATCTGAAATTTTTTTTCATGCTTCAAGATATGTATTTAATAATTAAATGTCCATTGTAATTTAGTTCTTTTAAAGTGAACAAATAAAGTATAAACACCCTAAAAAACGACATAAATGAAAAAATTTAAATCCGATATAGAAATAGCTAGAAATAGTAAACTCAAACCAATTTCAAAAATTTTAAAAAAAATAAACGTTCCTGATAACCCAAGTGCTTTCAGCCCCATGGGAAGACATATAGCAAAAATAAATTTTACGTTTTTAAATAAACTTAAAAAGAAAAAAGACGGTCATCTTATCCTTGTGACAGCTATTACTCCAACACCGGCGGGGGAAGGTAAAACAACTACTTCTGTTGGTCTAAATGATGGTTTGAATAAAATTGGAAAAAAATCTATTGTTTGTTTAAGAGAGCCAAGTCTTGGACCCTCGTTTGGTATGAAAGGAGGAGCTGCTGGTGGTGGATATGCTCAAGTTGTTCCTATGGAGCAGATAAACCTTCATTTCACTGGAGACTTTCATGCGATTACATCAGCACATAATTTGTTATCTGCAATGATTGATAATCATATTTACTGGGGAAACAAACTTAATATTGATGAAAAAAAAATAGTTTGGAAAAGAGTGATGGATATGAACGACCGCGCTCTGAGATTTATTGATATCAATACCAGTGGTATTGCAAAAGATTTTAAAAGAGTAGATGGTTTTGATATAACTGTTGCTTCTGAGGTCATGGCCATTTTTTGTTTGGCTAAAGATTTAAATGATTTAGAAAAAAAAATTGGAAATATAACTATAGCTTACAATAAAGAGGGTCAGACAATCTTTGCAAAAGATTTAAATGCCCACGGACCAATGACTGTTCTTTTAAAAGAGGCAATAAGACCTAATGTTACCCAAAGCTTAGAGCATAACCCAGCTATTATTCATGGAGGTCCATTCGCTAATATTGCTCATGGATGTAATTCTGTTATTGCTACAACAACAGCTCTTAAGCTATCAGACTACGTTGTTACAGAAGCAGGGTTTGGTGCAGACCTTGGTGCTGAAAAATTTTTGGATATTAAATGTAGAAAGGCAGGATTAAAACCTAGCTGTGTTGTAATTGTTGCAACTATAAGAGCATTAAAAATGCACGGAGGTGTAGAAAAAGAGAATCTTAAAAAAGAGGACATCGAGTCTTTAAAAAAAGGTTTAGTCAATTTAGAAAGACACATATTAAATATTAAAAAATTTGGATTAGAACCAATTGTAGCAATAAACCATTTTGCTTTAGATACAAAAAAAGAAATAAATGTTGTTCTTAATTTTTGTAAAGATATGAATATTCAGGTTAGTGAATGTAATCACTGGGCGATAGGAGGTAGGGGTACAACCGACCTAGCTAAAAAAGTTGTTAAAACTTGTAAAGACTCAAAAAAAAGTAATTTCAAACTTTTGTACGAGGATAGTTTAAATCTTTGGGATAAAATTGAAAAAATTGTAAAAGAAATTTACAGAGGTGATAGAGTCGTTGCAAATGAAGATGTAAAAGAAAAACTTAAAGTGTTTGAGGATAACGGCTACAAAAACTTACCTGTTTGCATAGCTAAAACCCAATATAGTTTTTCAACAGATCCAAAGTTGAAAGGAGCTCCATCAAATCATGAAATCCCAATTAGAGAGGTAAGATTGTCGTCAGGAGCTGAGTTTATTGTAGTTGTTTGTGGATCAATTATGACTATGCCTGGTCTACCCAAAGTTCCTGCTGCAAATAATATTAAGCTTAACAAAAAAGGTGAAGTTGAGGGACTGTTTTAGTTTACCAATTAATACTTAATTTCTTATTATTGCAGATAGTCTCAAGTATGTTGAACATTAAAGGAAATTCATTTTTTTTAAGTTCCTTTAAAAGAATTGGACCAATTTCAAGTGCTAACTGTGCACCTTCAACAGTAATATCATTCATAAATTTTTCTTTAGCTTCTTTATATAAAGTTCCTTGTCCTAAATATTTCCCCATTTGACTATTTCTCCCGCCTATTGCACTTACATATAGATCTCCCAAACCAGCAAGTCCATAAACTGTTGTTTCATTCCCACCAAAGTATTTGGTAAATTTTACCATCTCAGAAATTGAGCGATGAATTAAAGATGCTGAGGTATTCAAAAAGTATTTTGATTTAATACTTTCAGGTGCGCTTGGGTTACTTAAACCTTCAGAGGCACCAATTAACATAGAATAGATATTTTTAATTGCACCACAAAATTCTACTCCTTTTACGTCTTCTGATGTCTCTGTCGAATAATATTCAGTTGTTATTGTTTTCTGTATTATTTTTGCAGTATCTTTGTTTTCACTAGCAATTACTGTTCCTGTTCTCATCTTATTTGCTAACCCAGCTGCAAGACAAGGTCCTTTTATTGCTGATACAATCACATCATCAAAACCACTTTTTTTTAGTTCATTTTTAATCTTGTAAGAAATGGTTATTAATTTTCCTGCCTCGATACTCAAACCCTTGGTTAATAAAACTATATTAAGTTTTTTATTTCCCATTTGAGAAATTTGGTCAATAAACCAATCAACTCCTATAGAGCTTACCGCACATACAATTAAATCAGCATCTGAATAATCCTTAATTTTTTCAAATTTTGCAAGTTTAAGTTTTTTGGGTAAAGCTACTTTCAATACAGGATGAACTGATTTGGAAATTTCATCAATTAAATTATTTTCGAGGTGTGTACCGATTAAGGTAACATCATTGCCATTTTCAATGCAAGGGATCGTGAAAGCCGAGCCCATTGCACCAGCGCCAATTATAATAATTTTAGTCATATATGATAATCTCTATGCACTAATTATTTGATTTAGTCCAGCCTAAGAGTTACCTTATAATTTCTTACTATTTAAACAAATGCAGAAAAATCTATACCTGAATCAAAAATTTACAAAGTTTATTAATAATGAAAATTTTGAATTTGATCGATCAAAAATATTAAAAATCTTAAATAGCGATTTATTAGAAGACGCCCATAAAACAATTTCTAAATGGCGAAAATATCAACCTACTCCGTTAGAAAGTTTAAGTAAACTTTGTAAAGAATTAGGGTTAAAAAATATATTTTACAAAGATGAATCTAAGAGATTTGGTCTCAAATCTTTTAAGGCGCTTGGTGGCGCCTATGCTGTAGAGAGAATAACTAAAGGGAGAAAAGATATTATAGTTTCAACGGCAACTGCAGGGAATCATGGCAAATCAGTCGCTTGGGGAGCAAAAAATTTAGGATTAAGTTGTAAAATTTTTATTGGTGAGAATGTGAGCGAAACAAGAGCTGAAGAAATGAGGAATTTGAATGCTGAAGTAATCAGAGTTAAAGGAAATTATGAAGATTCCCTAAATTTTTGTAAGGAAGAGTCAAAAAAAAATAATTGGGAAATTATTCAAGATGTATCATGGCCAGATTATGAATTTGTTCCAAAACTTACAATGGCTGGATATTCGACAATAATAAAAGAAATTTCTGTTCAAACCAACGAATATATCACACATATTTTTTTACAAGCAGGTGTCGGAGGTATGGCGGCAGGTTTAGTTGCTGGTGTAGCTAATTACTTCAAAAAGGTACCAAAAATTATTATTGTTGAGCCTGAAAATGCAAATTGTGTAATGCAGAGTATTGAAAATAATACTCCTACTAGTGTAAACATTAGGAATGAAAGTATTATGGGTGGCATGTCTTGTGGAGAAGTGTCATTAGTCCCATGGCAAATATTAAAAAATTCTGTAAATAATTGTATATCTGTTTCAGATAAATTCGTCTCACAGACCGTGGCAATGTTAGCAGATAAAGTATTAAGTGATATTTCAATAGAAGGAGGTGAATGTTCAACACCTGGGATCACAAGTTTAATTTCATGTTGTAATAACAAAGAAATAAAGAGTAACCTAGAAATAGATAAAAATTCAAATATATTATTAATTGGTTGTGAAGGATCTACAGATACAGATCTTTACCAGAAGTTATTAAGTGAGGGAAAAAAATTGATTTAATTGTATGAAAAAATTAAGCGACGCAGAGATTTATAGATTATTTAAACCAGAACTTTCCCCAAAAAAAATGCTTGAGTTGGGAGTTTTTGGTGGATCTTATTTTGGAAATAACATTAAAGAGTATCCAAAAAGTTGGTTTGTAAAAGCTAAACTGAGTAAGACATTTGATGTAAATATAAATAGATTTAAAGTGAAAGCTGGGCTTTCTAGAGAACACTGGATTGAGAAAGGATGGATATTTAAAGAAGATCCATTGGGTTGGTTCCAGTGGTATTGTAGATTCTCAATGGGTAGAAGAATACCAAAGGTAGATATAACTCAAATTAAAAGGTGGAAGAATTTCAGAAGACATGTGACTGCTATAGAAAAAAATTGTGAAAAAGGAAATTTAACTTGTAGAAGAAGACAGAGACAAGCTATTTTACAGTGGGCATACGATCCTCACATTTAGTCGCCTATGAAATGGTGAATAATTTTTCTCACTTGTCTTTCAATTCTGTGTTCAAATAAATAAATTCCTTGCCATGTACCTAACAATAATTCCATTTTTTTTATACTCAGAGAAATTTGATTATTTGTTAGAGCGGATTTAATATGCGCTGGCATATCATCCTTTCCCTCGGATTTATGAA
This sequence comes from uncultured Pelagibacteraceae bacterium, assembly GCA_902535745.1. Taxonomy (GTDB): domain Bacteria; phylum Pseudomonadota; class Alphaproteobacteria; order Pelagibacterales; family Pelagibacteraceae; genus Pelagibacter. Next base: position 118,233 of record CACAUR010000002.1, on the reverse strand, counting down.
TGTAGGATTTTTCATCCATAGGAACTAATTTATCAAAATAGTTAATTAAATCCGCTTGAACGTCTGGATCAGCGTTTTCTTGAACGATTAAAGAGGCGCTTGTGTGTTGAATGCTTAAATTTAAAATTCCATCATTAAAAGAATTTTTCTTAATCCAGTTTATGGTTTGATCAGTAAAATTATATAATTTTTGTCCGTTTGTTTTTATTTCTAATTCAAAAAACTTTTGCTTCATTTTTTAGTTTTAAAATCAATTCCATACTCTGATCTTGGTCCTTTTCTCAATCCATAAGGTCCTGCTATAAACACGGTAAGAGGTTTCGTTCCTGGCTTAATATCAATTCTATGATGTGTATTTGCTGATCTAAAACCAATATATCCTGCTGGTCTCCAGTATCTTCCACTTTTTAGAGTTTCAAAATATCCATCCCTAAGAATTATTGTCATAAAAGGGAATGGATGATTATGAACACCTTCCCCATGATCATCATCTAACATTTCATGTATTAAAATATTAAAAGGAAACCACTTGGGCCTATTTCTAAAAATTAGATAATATCTGTTCATCCAAGGTTTAGCCTTTTCATATTGAGGATGGGAAGGCCCCCTATCTAAAACAATTTTTTTTCTACCTAATTTTTCAAGAATTTTTAGAAGCATTAATTTAGTCTAATGATCGAATTGTCTTTTGCAATATATAAACTTTTATTGAAATAAACAGGTCTTTGAAGCTTATTGTTATCTAATTTTAATGTTTTTTCAATTTTACCTTCTTTAAAATTTACAACCAAAATTCTTCCATTATTCGTTGAGACATAAAGATAAAACTTTCCGACTAAAAAACCTATGGGTTGGTAATCTTTTTTTCTTTTCTCCTTAACATTTTTAAATAAATCATTAATTCTTAGAATCTGACCCGTCTCTTTGTTCATCACTACAAGCAAACCATTATCTGAAATTGTAATCAAATAATTGCCAATTATTGTTGGTCTAAGTTCAGAGCTAAAATCTTGTCTCCAATTAATAGCACCCGATAATAAATCAATAGATAAAAATTGGTCATTGTTGTCTGAAACAAATATTGAAGATTTATCCGAGACAATGTCCGAGAGTTTCAAAAAATAAGTATTCCCAAAAGTTAAATTTGATTGAGTTGGTGTCTGCCAAATTATTTTTCCACTATAAATATCTACTGCAGTAACATCTCCGATAGAATTACTAAAAACAACTTTACCGTTATTTAAAATAAGTGATTGTTTTTTTTGAGATCTCAAGAGTGATTGTTGGGTTTTTACTGACCATAAAAGATCTCCGGTCTCCAAAGAAAAACATCTTAACTTATTCTCCATATCAATTACCAAAGCTTTATCCTCAAAAGTTTTTATTTGAGAATTAAATGACGAAGAATGTTTTTTCTTCCATTTTAGTTTTCCTGTAATTTTATTAATTACGTAATAATTTGCTATGCTATCCACAACAAGTAAATTTTCTCCACTTTTGCCAAAAAATAAAATTGGTTGTAGTTTCTTATCTTGTTTCGAGTAGTGATTTTGTTTCCAGACTATGTTTGAGTTATTATCGAATTTAATTATTGATCCTTTGTTGTCAAAGTAAAACAGGTGATTTTTATCTATCAATATTTCAGGCTCAAAATTTGAGAATGATTTTATCTTACTAAAATTATATTTAGACATCCTTTCAAGATTTGCATCAAAATTTATGAAGCCGTCATTATTTAAATTCTTATTGATATTTACCTTCAAATTTTTGGGGAGAGAAATTTTAAAATTATGATTAAATTCACTTAAGGATTTTTTTTCTGTTTTTAATAAAACGGTAGTTGAGTTTTTATCGACCAAAATCTTTTTTTCTTTTGTCCAAAATTTCGAATTAGGATTTAATGAACAATTAAGAAGAAATAAAAATATGAATAAATAAAAATATCTTTTAATCACCGAACTTCCTCTTCAAACGTCTTTCGGCTTCAATTCTGATTTCATTGATAACCAATTCAGAATTTACTATTTCTTCCAAAAAGTCTTTGGACTTTATCAAGTTATTTTTATGTTCAAAATAGTCTGCCATAAGAAGTAATGCGTGTGATTTCCACACGCTTTCTGATTTGAGTATAGGACTCAATATGTCAAGTATCTCATTTTCTGAGACTATCTCTGAATTGTACATAGCTTTTTTATAAATGATTAAGTTTTTAATTTCTTTTTCCTCTTGAGATTTTATTACTAGATCAAAAAAATTGTTAATTTCTTGTTGGTCATTCACTAAATTATTTTCTATGATAAAATATAATGACAAAGCCGAATAAATTGGATCTTTTTCTTTTATAATTTTTACCAATTGTTCAATATCATTGGTGTTTTCAATTGTTATTGTTTTAAGAGTAATTTGATTATAAATCTCTGCAACCTCTAGTTTTGCTCTTTTTTTATATTCTTGGTAACCAAAATATGAAAATAGTACTAGCAATATTAGTACTAATGAACCTATTAATTTTAAAAAGTTATTTGAAAAAAAATTTTTAATTTTTTCAATTCTTGTGTTTTGATTAATGATTTCTATATCTTCAGACATTGTTAAATTGTATTTCTTAAAACGTATTGAAGAATCCCACCGTGTTTATAATATTCTAACTCATTATTAGTATCTATTCTGCAGAGCATTTGAATCTTTTTTATTTCTCCATTTTGATATTTAAATTCGACAGATAATTTATCCCCGGGATTAAGTCCTTTCTCTATTCCGTTGACTGTAATTATTTCTGAACCTGTAAGTTTTAATTTTTTTCTGTCCATGCCATCTATGAATTGTAATGGCAATATTCCCATCCCAATTAAATTCGATCTATGTATTCTTTCAAAACTTTCAGCAAATACAGATTTTACTCCTAAAAGCTTTGTACCCTTAGCTGCCCAATCTCTTGAAGAGCCTGTTCCATATTCTTTACCACCAATGACTATTAAATCAGTTTTTCTTTTTTTGTACTCCTCTACTGCTTCAAAAACTGGCATTATTTTTTCCTCAGGATACAATTTAGTAAAACCTCCCTCAGTTCCTGGTGCCATCTCGTTTCTAATTCTTATATTTGCAAAAGTTCCTCTCATCATTACCTCATGATTGCCTCTCCTCGACCCGTAGGAGTTAAAATCTTTTTGTAAAACTTGATTTTTCATAAAATAATCGCCTGTAGGACTCTCTTTTTGAATTGAGCCAGCTGGTGAAATATGATCTGTTGTAACCATGTCTCCTAGGATTAATAAGGGTCTTGCATTTATAATATCTTTAAATCCATCTGGGCTATCTTTAAGATTGTTAAAGAATGGAGGTTTTTTCACATAAGTTGAATTTTCATCCCATTCATAGATGCTGCTTTCTTTTGTTTTAATATTTTGCCATTGAGATGGTCCTTTGGATACATTTGAATATCTGTTAATAAACATTTCTGCATTGAGAGAATCGCTTAATGTATCTTCAATTTCTTTATTAGATGGCCAAATATCTTTTAAGAAAATATCTTTTCCATCTTTTGATTTCCCTAATGCATCTTTATAAAAATCAAATTTCATGTGTCCAACTAATGCATAAGCTACTACTAAAGGTGGTGATGCCAAATAATTAGCTTTAATCAACGGAGAGATTCTTCCCTCAAAATTTCTATTACCAGATAATACTGAAACGGCATAAATATTATTTTTTTGAACAGCAGAGGATATATTTTCTGGTAAAGGACCAGAGTTACCAATACAAGTTGTGCAACCATAACCAACGAGATTAAAACCAAGCTTATCTAAATAAACGTTTAAACCAGCCTTTGCTAAATAATCAGTAACAACTTGAGACCCTGGTGCAAGAGAAGTTTTTACCCACGGCTTTGTTGTTAACCCAAGATCACAAGCTTTCTTAGCTAGTAAACCGGCCCCAATTAATACATTGGGATTTGATGTATTCGTGCATGAGGTTATTGCAGCTATTAAAATAGAACCGTCTTTAATTTCATAGTCTGTACCATCAACTTTTGAAGAAGAAAAATTTTCCCTTTTTGTAATATTTTTAAAATTAAGATCAAAATTTTTAGAAGCCTCTGTTAATAAAACTTTATCTTGAGGTCTTTTAGGCCCAGAGATCGTTGGAACAACTGTAGACATATCTAATTTAAGTGTGTCAGTAAAAACTATATCATCGCTTACCCATAGCCCTTGCTCTTGTGCATATCTTTTAACTATTTCTACTTGATTTTTATCTCTACCAGAGAATTCTAAATATCTTAAAGTTTCATCATCGATTGGAAAAAAACCACAGGTTGCTCCATACTCTGGAGCCATATTAGCTATAGTTGCTCTGTCAGCTAAAGTAAGATTTTTAAGACCCTCTCCATAAAACTCAACAAACTTTCCAACAACACCTTTATCCCTTAACATTTTAACAACTGTCAAAACTAAGTCAGTAGCTGTTGTTCCTTCTGGAAGTTTATTTGTTATTTCAAAACCAATTACTTCAGGTATTAACATAGAAATAGGTTGCCCCAGCATACCAGCTTCGGCCTCTATACCTCCTACTCCCCATCCAAGAACAGACAAACCATTTACCATAGTTGTATGGCTATCGGTACCTACTAATGTATCTGGAAAAATGTAATCTTTATTTTCAAATTTTTCTTTCCATACTACTTTAGAAAGATACTCAAGATTAACTTGATGGCATATTCCAGTCCCTGGCGGAACTATTCTAAAGTTATCAAAAGCTTGTTGCCCCCATTTTAAAAAAGAATATCTCTCTGCATTTCTTTGAAACTCAATTTCAACATTTTTTTTTAATGAATCTGGCGTTGAAAACTTATCAACTTGTACTGAATGGTCGATTACCAAGTCAACAGAAGACAATGGATTAATTATTTGTGGATCCTTATTTTTTTCTTTAACAGCCTCCCGCATAGCAGCTAAATCTGCAACTGCTGGTATTCCTGTATAGTCTTGCAAAAGTACCCTAGCAGGTCTATATGCAATTTCTGTATCAGACTTTTTATCTTTTAGCCATTTTTGCAAAGCGAGAATTTGATCTTTAGTGACTGTCTTACCATCTTCATACCTCAATAGATTTTCTAATAAAACTTTTAATGATTTTGGTAATTTTTCTGTACCTTTTAAACCATTCTTTTCTGCAATTTTTAAAGAAAAATAAGTATATTCTTTGCCATTAATGTTAATCGAGGTAAGTGATTTATAAGAGTTTTTATTTCCTGGTTTCATATCAAATTATTTTTGAGTAAAAAGTAAGCTGACATAACATAATAAAATAATTAAATAAATTTATCATTTGTCGCAAATTTACTAGCAAAATTAAGCTATCGGTAACCCGTCTTCAGTTTTCTGAGAAGGGTGAAGTAATACTACTTTTCCTTCTTGATCTATTGCTCCAAGTATTAAAACTTGGGAAATAACTCCAGCAATATTTTTTTCTGCAAAATTACAGACACCGATAACCTGTTTATTCTTCAAATTTTCCTCATTATAGTAATGTGTAATTTGGGCAGAAGATTGTTTAATGCCTATTTCTTTTCCAAAATCAACCTTTACAACTAGTGAAGGTTTTCGTGCTTTTTCATTTTTTTTGACTGAAATTACAGTCCCGATTCTTAAATCTATCTTGTCAAATTGATCATAGGATATTTGTTCTTTCATGGAATTAATATATAATTCTTTTTACGAATGAGTACAGAAAATAATTCAGATAAATTATATAACGATTCAATTAAAATCCTCTCTGATTTGATAGGATTTAAAACTATTTCAGGTGAAGATAATAACTCAATTATAAATTATTGTGAAAAAATTTTAAGTGATATCGGAGCATCATCATTTAAAGTATTTGATAATGATAAAAAAAGAGTGAACCTATTTTCAACTTTAAAATCAAAAAAAAGGAATGGAAAAAAATCTATAATTTTTTCGGGTCATACTGATGTGGTACCTGTAACAAAAAGTTGGTCAACAGATCCCTTCAAAGCAACGATAAAAGATGGGAAGCTATTTGGAAGAGGGTCGTGTGATATGAAGGGTTTTTTGGCTTGTGTGTTGGCCTATGCACCAGTTTTTTCTTCTGAAAAGCTAGATCGAGATATCCATTTTTCTTTTACCTTTGATGAAGAGACAGCATGTCAAGGAGCGCCCCTTTTAATAGATGAATTAAAAAAAAGAAATATAAAAGACTCTTTGTGTATTGTTGGAGAGCCAACTAATATGAAAATTATTGATGCTCACAAGGGTTGTTATGAATACACAACACATTTTCATGGTCTTGCTGGCCATGGTTCACAGCCTGACAAAGGAGTTAATGCAGTAGAATATGCTTCGAAATTTATTCAAAAACTTATGCAATTAAGAGATGTTTTAAAAAAAAGAAAACCTGAAAATTCTGTATTTAACCCGCCATATACCACCCTACAAATTGGTGGTATTTCAGGAGGAATTGCAAGAAACGTAATTGCAGACAGATGTAAAGTTGATTGGGAATTAAGACCTGTTGTAAAAGAAGATGGAATATTTATTAATAATGAAACTGATGAATTTATCAAAAAAGAATTGCTTCCAGAAATGCAAAAAATTTATCCAAAATCTAAAATTGAGAAAGAAATAATTGGAGAAATAATAGGATTTAATAGAGAAAAAAATTCTGAGGCATGTGAACTAGTTTCAAGTATTACTGGTGACAATTCTCGTGAAGTCGTTTCCTTTGGAACAGAGGCAGGTCTTTTTCAGGAAATTGGAATTAGTACTGTCGTTTGTGGTCCTGGATCAATTGAACAGGCACATAAAGTAGATGAATTTATTGAATTAGAAGAACTAAAAAAATGTCTTAAATTTTTGGACGGGGTTAAAGAAAAATCAAAATCTAATTAGCCCAACCACCTACTGATTTTACTTCTAAAAATTCTAATAAACCTTCTTTTCCGGCTTCGCGACCAATACCAGAATGTTTGAAGCCCCCAAAAGGAGAATCAACAGCGAGACCAGCTCCATTAATGTCAACCATTCCAGATCTCAATTTTCTTGCAATTCTATTTGCTTTTTCCTTATCCTGAGTTTGGATATAATTAGCTAATCCGTAATCTGAATCATTGGCAATTTCTATAGCTTCTTCTTCATCTTCAAAAGGTATTATTGATAAAACTGGTCCAAATATTTCTGTTCTTGCAATCTCCATTTTATTATTTACATCTGCGAATACTGTTGGTTTTACATAATAACCTTTTTGGAAACCTTCGGGTTTACCAGTGCCACCAGCGATTAATTTAGCGCCCTCATCTAATCCTTTTTGAATAAGTATTTGAACTTTTTTAAATTGTTGATCTGAAACTACAGGTCCAATATGATTTCCCTCTTTTGAAGGATGATCAACTTTTAAGTTCAATGTAAATTTTTTTACTCTTTCAATGGTCTCGTTATAAATTGTTTTTTCAACCAGCATTCTTGTAGGAGCATTGCATGACTGTCCTGAATTTTTAAAACATCTTGATGCTCCTTTTTCAACAGCATCGGGTTTAGCGTCTTTAAAAATTATATTTGCTCCTTTACCACCTAATTCAAGGCTAATTCTTTTAAAATCCTTAGCAGCATTTTGTGAAATTAACGCACCTGCCCTTGTTGACCCAGTAAAAGAAATCATATCAATATCTGAATGTCTACTTAGTGCTTCTCCAGTTGTTGCTCCATCTCCATTTACTAAATTGAAAACACCCTTAGGAAATCGTACTTCATCAATTATTTCAGCTAATATCATTGAGGATAATGGAGCTATCTCTGATGGTTTTAAAACCATGGTACAACCTGATGCAAGTGCAGGAATAACCTTTAAACAAACTTGATTCATTGGCCAGTTCCATGGAGTTATAAGTGCACATACACCTTTAGGCTCATAAATAATTCTTTGATTGGCTAAATGATCATTTAGAGGCTTATCAAAATTAAATTCTTTTAAATATTTTATGAATGATTTAATATGAGCTGCTCCAGCACCTACCTGTAGTTTCGATGCAAATTCTTTAGGAGCTCCCATCTCTAAGACGATTGCATTAGTAAAATCATCCCACCTTTGTTTATATAAAGTGTATAATTTTTCTAAATAATCAATCCTTTCTTCCTTTGGAGAATATCCCCATAATTTAAATGCTTCTTTTGCTGCGGAAACAGCAGTATCAATATCTTTTTTGTTTCCTAAAGTAATCAAAGTACAAACATCTTCATTAGCAGGGTTAATTACTTTGATTTCTTTTTCGCTATCAGGTTTGACCCATTTACCGTTTATATAAAAATTTTTTTTGTTTAGCATGATAAGAAATTAGCTATTCTCTAAACTTTTGCAAATAAATTAGTAAGTTCGTAAATTATAGTTGCTGCGGCTAATGATGTTACCTCAGCATGATCATAGGCCGGCGCAACCTCAACAACATCTGCAGAAATTAATTTCATACCTGATAATCCTCTAATAACATTGACCATTTCTCTAGTTGTCATGCCGGCTATTTCTGGTGTTCCGGTACCTGGTGCGTAAGCTGGATCTAGTACATCAATATCTATTGATAAATATAACGGATTATCACCTACTCTCTTTTTAATTCTCTGAACAATTTTATCAACTCCCTCACTTTGAAATTCATCGCAATGAATTGTTTTAAATCCAAAACTTTCATCGTTTTTAAGATCATCTCTGCTGTAGAGTGGTCCTCTTATGCCAACGTGCATTGATGCATCATCTAAAAATAAATTTTCTTCTCTAGCTCTACGAAAGGGTGTTCCATGAGTATAAGGGGCACCCATATAAGTATCCCATGTATCTAAGTGCGCATCAAAGTGAACAAGTGCTACGGGTCCTCGATTTATTTTGTTGATTGCTCTTAAAAGTGGAAATGCTATCGTGTGATCTCCTCCCATACTTATAATTCTTCCAGTTTTTTTAAGTAAATCGTAAGCTCCTTTTTCTATTTGTTTTATTGCTTCATCGATATTAAATGGATTACAAGTTATATCCCCGGCGTCAGCAACTTGCTGAACTTTAAATGGTTCAACATCATAATTTGGATGATAATTAGTTCTTAAATGCCTCGAGGCCTGTCTTATGCTTTGAGGGCCAAATCTTGCACCTGGTCTATAGCTTGTGCCTGCATCAAAAGGGATGCCAACAATTGCTACATCGCAACTTTCTACATCCCTTAACTCTGGCAACCTTGCAAAAGTACTAGGACCAGCAAATCTAGGAACTACTGTTCCACTTACAGGTTGAATAGGATCTTTACTCTTTTTTTTCACGAAAATACAACAATCGATATTAGTACCATCCAAAAAAATCCATAATAATATACAATGTATTTACTAGTAAAAAGATTTGGGACTGATTTTGGATCTGACTCTTTCTTTTTCTTTTTTTTCATTTCTTTAATATACCATATGATATTAAATTCTAATATGTTTAAATTTAAAAAATGAAATTAAATATTTTAATATTATTATTTTTCTTCACAATTTTTCAATCTAAAGCTGACCAAATTTATGAATTAATAAAAATACCCAATCTTAAGATTTATCAAATAGATAAAGAAAATAATTTGAGATATTTAACCCCAAAAAAAGACTTCGTTACTAATTCAGGAATAAATAATATTAGTTGTAAAAAACCAAATAACTATAGAGTTGAGAAAAAATATTTAAAAACTAAAAATGAGTTAAATGTTTTTAAAAAGAAGTTTTTTGAAAAAATTAAACTTAGATATATCGTTTTATGTGAGGGGTTAAAAGTTGGTGAAATTAATGCTCTTGGTTTTGCTAACCCTGAAATGGAAACAATTTTATTAAATATTAATATAAATGATAATGATTTTGAAAGAGTAATTCATCATGAAGTATTTCATATTATAGAGAATAATTATAAAAAATTTTTCCCAGATACAGTTTGGGCTAAATTTAATAATCCAAATTTTTATTATTCTGGTAGTATAACAAATCCAGAGGCGTATAGTCTGACTAAACTTGGGAATACTAATGGTTTCTTTTCAGAATATGCAAAATATTCAATATCAGAAGACATGGCTGAAACCTTTTCCTATATCAATTCTAGGGAGAAATATGTTTCTGAAGTAATAAATTTAGACAAAATTCTAAATAAAAAAGTAATTTTTATAAAAGAAGGAATGTCAAATATTAAAAAATCTTTATAAATTTTAAGAATGCTTACAAAAATAAAACAAAGTAAATCAGAAAAAATTTTACTTATCTTTTTAATTTTATTAACAATTTTTGCTGTCTCATCTTTTGTATTAATCAAAAATAAATGTCTTTTTGTCGAAAAAGTTAAGGTTGATAAACTTACTTTTGAGAATAGAGAAAATATTGTTGTCATGAATATTAATTGTGGAAATGTTATAATCGAACTTCTACCTGAGGTCTCGCCAAATGCTGTTGCGAGATTTAAAAACATAATAGCTAACAAAGAATATGACAATGTTGCTTTTCATCGTGTTGTAGAAAATTTTTTAGTCCAAGCAGGTGATTTAGAATTTGGCAAAAAAGGAAATGTAAATTACACCTATATTGGTAGTGGTAAATCAAAATACAGTTTGATTAAACCAGAAAAAGATAAACCATTTGATTTTAAAAAAGGCTCTGTTGGATTTGCGAAAAGTAAAAATGGAGACATGGAAGATAGTGAATTTTTTATACTTCTTTCAGAGGCGCCTTTATTTGAGGGTGAGTACACTCCGCTTGGTAATGTAACTCATGGATTTGCAGCATTAACAAAAATTAAATCTGGAAACAAGTCTGAGTATGTGTTGCGGCCTGACTTTATTAATTCTTTAAGGATGCTGCCTGAGATTTCTAATTGAACAAAGGTTTGCCAGTAGACAATGTATGCTTTATTCTGTCTTGAGTCTTTTTATTTTCAATTAATCTCATAAAAGAGTCTAATTCTAATTTGTAAATATCATCCTCAGTCAGCATTTTTTCAGAATTCGTATCACCACCACTTAAAACATTTGCAAGTTCTTTTCCTACTGTCATACCATGATCAAAGATAACTTTATCGTTATAAAGTTTGTCCAAAGTTTTAAACATTTTTTCTTTTACTGATTTTCCCGATAGTTTAAAAGTACACTCGATATTTGGTTTAAAATTTTTATTTCTCTCTATAACTTTTTTTGCTTCTGAAAATAAGCTATTTCTATTCATTATTTTTTTATCAGTTGGTAACAAGTATTTCAGTGGCTCAGCTTCAACTGGAGAAGATGCAGTTTTTCCATAACCTATTATTTCAAATACTTTAAGTGGTGCAAAATCTAAATCTTTCTTGGACTCCTCGCTTTGAGCCCATCTCCACAGCATTTCTTTACATCCGCCGCCAGCGGGTACAAGTCCAACCATTGTCTCAACTAAACCTACTACTATATTTGTGTGAGATGTTACAAAATTACTTTGAACCATTACTTCAAATCCACCACCTAACGTAAGTCCAGAAGGCGCTGAAACAACGGGAAATTTTGAATACTTAAGTTGTTTACAAGTATCTTGAAAATATTTAATAAATTTTTCTATAGATTTAAAATCCCCTCTTTCAGCAAAGTTCATTGTATATGATAAATTAACACCAGCAGAAAATTGCATACTTTCATTTATTATAATCAGAGGTTTGTCTGTTGCTTTTTTTAAACTATCCATAGAGTCGTAATCTAGCGCACATGCTTTGGTGGTAAACTCTACAATGTTAAAATCCTTAAACCTGTAAATCTCCGCTGACTTGTTTTTATCCAAACTTAAAGCTTTGGGTTTGACCTTGCCAAGTGTTTCTATTTCGGTGTAAATTTGTCTTTCACCGTAAAAGTTTTCATCTTTTTTTACTGAAAGTTCCTCTAAAAATTTGTTTCCCTTAAATTCGTCAACACGATTGAAAAAATTTTTTACACCGATTGATTTAAGCATTTCAAAGGGTCCCATAGCCCAGTTAAATCCTAATCTCATAGCTTCATCAATATCATTGAATTTATTAGTAATACCTGGAACTAAAGATGATGCATATTTAATGATTTGAGAAATTACTGACCAAGCATATTCTCCATATTTATCTTTCCTATTTATGATAGTGTTAAGGTCCACAGTATCAATTTTGAGATCAATTTTTTTAGACTCAGAATATTCTCCAGTTTGAAGATCAATTGCCTCCAAAATTTTTTGGTTTTCTAATTTTTTCATCTTATAGAAACCACCCTTGCCTTTTCTTCCAGTATACCCAGAGTCGATCAATTTTTTTACAAGTGGTATCTCTTTAGCAACCTCCTGAAATTTATCTTTTTCTGGAAGTTCTTTTACAAAACTTTTTAAAACATCTGCCATCAAATCAATACCAATTAGATCGTATAAACCAAACACTCCAGTTTTAGGTATTCCCATAGGTCTTCCAAAGACTGCATCAGCCTCTTCAATAGTCAATTTCATTTTAAATGCTTCAGTCATAGCAACTTGCATTGCATAAACTCCTACTCTATTACCTAGGAAGCCTGGCGTATCGTTACAAACAATGGCTCCTTTACCGAGTTCACTTTCACAAAAGACTTTTAAAGAATTAATTTTTTTTAAATCATTATTTTCATTTTTTACTATTTCTAATAAACCCATGTATCTAACTGGATTGAAGAAGTGTGTTATACAAAAATCTTTTTTTTGCTCATCAGTCATATTTTCGGATAGAATTTTAATTGGAATTGAGGAAGTATTAGATGAAACAATTGCTCCATCTTTTCTATTATCAAAGATTTTTTTGTAAATTTGATGTTTAATGTCTATTCTTTCAACTACAGCTTCGACTATCCAGTCTGCCTCTTTTACAACATTAAAATCATCTTTGATATTACCAACTTTGATATTATCAATTTTTGATTTATCAATTAATAATGGCGGTCTTGATTTATGTATTCGTTCTCTTGCCTTGGTGCTTATGTCAGTCGTAAGATCTAATAAAGTAACTGGTACATTCGCATTACATAAATGAGCAGCGATTCCACTACCCATAGTTCCAGAGCCTATTACAACAACTTTTTTGATTTCCATTTTTTATCTATTTATTCCTCTGAGCCTTTCAGATCTTCTTCTTAATAGCTCAGCTGTAACAAGAATTAACGTAGATAAAATTATTAAACATGTCGCAACAGCAAGAATTGTAGGGCTTAATTGTTCCCTTAGACCAGTCCACATTTGAATTGGAATTGTTGTGTTTTCTAGACCAGCTAAGAATAAAACCACAACGACTTCGTCGAAAGATGTAACGAAAGCAAATAATCCTCCTGAAATTACTCCTGGAAGAATTAATGGTAGTGTAATTTTCATAAATGTATTTACCGGATCGCTACCTAAACTTGAGGCCGCTCTAGTAACACTGTGATCAAAACCTGATAGAGTAGCAGTCACAGTGATAACAACAAAAGGTGTTCCTAAAATTATGTGTGCAAGAACTATACCGGTATGAGTTGCTGCCAAACCTGCTTTAGCCATAAAAAAGAAAATAGCTACTCCAGAAATTATTAAAGGAACAATCATAGGTGAAATTAAAGTTGCCATTATCAAGCCTTTAAACGGCATATGTCTGCTGCTTAAACCTAATGCGGCTACAGTTCCTAAAAGGACTGATCCAAGAGTTGCAAATATTGCAATTATGAAACTATTTTTTGCCGCTAAGCCCCATGGATTTTTTGTTCCATAAATCATGTCTTTATACCACCTTAAAGAAAATGCATCAGGATCAAGGTTTTTCATTCCTTCAGAAAAACTTAAAAATTCTTCAGCATTGAAAGATAATGGAAATATTACAAATAGAGGTGCAATTAAAAAGAAAAATACACATGAGCAAATGGTAATATAGAAGTAGTGCCAAACTCTATAACGTGTTTCAGTATACTTTGGTAATGCCATATTTATCCTAATTTAATATTATCTACTCCCACTAATTTGTTATATACCCAATAAATTGCTAAAACTCCTGCGAGCAACATTAAGCCCATCGCTGAAGCAAAGCTCCAATCAAGAGTACTTTTCATGTGAAATGCGATTTGATTACTTATTAAAGTTCCTGATGCACCTCCTACTAATGCTGGCGTTATATAATAACCAATTGCAAGAATAAATACTAATAAGCAACCAGCTCCAATCCCGGGTATAGTTAGAGGGAAATAAACTTTCCAAAAAGCAATAAAGGGGGTTCCACCTAGCGATTTACCAGCTCTCATAAGACTCGGGGATATTGTTTTCATAACACTATATAAAGGTAAGACCATAAAAGGTAATAATATCTGTGTCATAGCAACATAGGTTCCAGTTTTGTTATACATCATCTCCGGTCTTGCATCGTCTGCTACTAAACCTGTCATTACAAAAAAATCGTTTACTATTCCTTGCTGTTGAAGAAGTATCATCCAACTTGCAGTCCTTACTAAAAGTGAAGTCCAAAAGGGAAGTAAAACACATATCATTAATAAATTACTATACTTCATTGGTAAAGTCGCGAGCAAATGAGCAATTGGATATGCCATTAAGAAACAGAGTAATGTTACAAAAAATGCAACCTCCAAAGTTCTAAGCCATAAAATCCTATGAACTCGACGATCTTCAGCAACGTTAACAATTTTTCCCTCCTCGTTAACATACATGTCCATCCCCTTTAAATATTTAGAACTAGTGTAAGCTGGTGCCCGTCTTTTAATTGCTCTCCAATATTCGACATTTTCCCATCTAGGGTGAACAGCCATAATTTGTTCTTTATAGTTTCCCTCTTCAAATTTTTTCATCTTACGTTGTAATTTTTTTAAAATGCTTTTGAATCCATTTTTTGTATAATTAAGTTGAGTAGATAATTTACCAAAAGTCTTTTCTTCAATTAATTTTTTATAGTCTAAATAAAAAGCCTCAAAGACTTCTTCAGGTGGTAACTCCTTTCCATCCCAAGTTTCCATTGACTTAAATGTTTTTGGAAGCATTTGAGTTACCATTTTATCGTCAACACTTCGCATCAGCATATCTCCAATTGGAAAAATATAAGTAATTAGTAAAAAAAGAAGTAAAGGAGCTACAAGTAAAAAAGCTTTTATCTTATTTTTTCTTTCAGCCTTTTTTAAACTTACCTCTAAAGGTATGCCGTCAGTTGTTAAAATCTGTTTAGATTCAGAGCTCATAAATAAAAAAGGGCGGTTATAAAACCGCCCTTTAATTATAATATATAATTAAGTTTTATAAAACTTAAATTATAGACCAGCTTTCATTGCTTCCCATTTTTCACCAAGTTCTGTGCCGTTGTCAGCCCAGTATAGTGGGTCTACTAGGAAATAATTTTTAGTGTTTGCTGGTGCAGTTGGCATTTGTGGAACCATGTTAGTCTTACCATCTTTGTACCATGGCTCACCTGCTGCCATAACTTTAAGTGATGATTTTCTCCAAGGAGCATATGCAATATATTTTGCACTTCCAGCTAGACCTTCTGTACTTGTCATCATTGCTAAAGCTTTTTTAGCATCAGCTTCATTTGGTGAACCTTTTACTAATACGAAATATTCGTAGTCAAGACCTTGTCCATCCCAAACTTGTTTGATTGGAGCACCTTCACCGATTTGAGCGTTGAAGAATCTTCCGTTCCAACCAGTTGCCATAACAACTTCACCAGATACTAATAATTCTGGTGGTTGAGCACCTGCTGACCAAAATACACATCCACCGTTAGGGTCTGTGCATAATGCTTTGATTTTGTTCATTGCTCTGTTAACGCCTTTTTCTGTATTAAGAGCTTTGTAGATTTTCTTTCCACCTTTTCCTGGTTTAATACCATCTGCTGCTAAAGCGATCTCTAAGTTTGTTAAAGCGCCTTTATAGATAGCTCTTTTTCCTGGAAATTTTTTAGTGTCAAAGAAATCTTTTATAGTCTTTGGAGTACCTTTAACATTTTTAGTGTTATAAGCGTAGTTCCAAGAATATAAAATGTTTCCTACAGCACATTTACTTGGCATTGGAGCAAAGAAATCTTTACTTGCTTTTGTACCATCTGGAGCTGCTGGAAAGTCTTTGTCAAAATCAAATTCAACAAATAAACCTTCGTCACATCCTGTGATAGTATCCATTGCAAATACGTCAATTATATCCCACGTAATTTTGCCAGCCTCTTTTTGTGCTTTAATTTCTGATAAACCACCTGAATAATCAACCCAGTTGATTGATATTCCAAGTTTCTTAGCAGTTGGATCACCATATCCTAGCTTTTGAGACTCTGTATAAGCTCCACCCCATGATGCAACGGTTACTGCAAATGCTGATGAAGTCACAGAAAATACAAAAGATAGAACTAGTAATAGTTTACTTAGTTTTTTCATTATTCCTCCGTTTAAACGTTTTATATAAAGACTAATTACAGCAAGATATATTACAGGAGTCAACATGCCATTTGGCTAAAATAGGGCGTTATTTGATAAAAAAATTGAAAATTAAACCTGAGGTTTATTTTGGATCTAGTGCTCGAGCATCATGACTATTCCAACTAACATTAATTTGGTTGCCCATTTTTATATCCATATTTGCAGAACTATTAGGCACCTTTAATATAAATTCTTTGTTTCCTAATAGGTCTAGTCTTACTCTTGTATGATCTCCATGATAGATTACCTCTTCTATTTTTCCTTTAAAGTTATTGTCCATTTTCTCTTTCGTATTTATTAAAGCTCGCTCAGGTCTTATTGATACGGTAGTTTTATCTCCACTTGTTTTTACTGAGATTGGATTTGCAATTATTTCAGATCCATCATTTAATTTTACTTTGCATTGATCTTTTGACATATCTGTTATTTGTCCTGCAAAAGTATTATTCTCCCCGATGAACCTAGCAACAAAAGAATTTACTGGTTCTTCATATAATTTGTCTGGTGATGAAAGTTGTTGAACTTTTCCATCATTAAATACTGCTATTCGATTAGACATTGTTAATGCTTCACTTTGGTCATGAGTGACATAAACTACCGTAACACCAATACTTTCATGAATATGTTTGATTTCATATTGCATACTCTCTCTTAAATTTTTATCTAAAGCACCCAATGGTTCGTCCATTAATACGACTTGAGGATCAAATACTAAAGCTCTAGCTACAGCTACCCTTTGTTGCTGACCACCAGATAATTGCCCTGGCATTCTATGTTCAAAACCTGACAGAGACACCATTGATAAAGCTTTATCTACTTTTTTATCAATCTCATCTTTTTGAAATTTTCTTACCTTAAGAGGAAAGGCTAAATTTTCATACACGGTCATGTGAGGAAATAAGGCATAGTTTTGAAAGACCATTCCTATTCCTCTTTTGTGTGGGGGTATATTTGAAATTGGATTTTTATCTAAATAAATTTCTCCATTTGTGGGAGTTTCAAAACCAGCTAACATCATCAAACAAGTTGTCTTACCTGATCCAGAAGGCCCTAACATAGTTATGAACTCGCCTTCAGCAATGTCCAAATTTAAATCTTTAACAACAAGTACTTTTCCATCGTAACTTTTGTCAACTTTATCGAATTTTACAAATTCTAAGTTCTTTGACATAAAATAAGGTTTAAAACATTTGTAGAGATTTTTTTCAAGAACTTATTTTACGTGTAAATCTCTTGAAAAATTGCATAAAAGTTCGTTTCCACTCTCAGTTATCCTAATAGACTCTGATGACTCAACGCCCCAATCACCAAATTGCATAACAGCAATCATATGATAGCAGATGTTAGGTTTTAATTCTGTCATGTCTCCTTTGTAAATATTTAAAGTGTGTTCACCCCAGTCTGGTGGATACCCAATACCTATAGAGTAACCTGTTCGAGATTCTTTTTTAATTCCATACTTATCCAAGACTCCCCAAAATTTTTCCGCAACATCGTTAGCAGTATTACCTGGTTTACTAGCATGAATACCCTCCTCTAAAGCTTCGTTAGTTGCTTTCATAGCATCAAGTTTTTTTTGATCTGGTTTTCCTAAGTTGATTGTTCTTGCCATTGGAGCATGATACCTTTTAAAAGTCCCTGATAACTCAATAATTGTTGCTTCACCATTAACAAATTTTTTGTCACTTGCAGTTAAATGTGAAGCAGATGTTCCTTTTCCAGTAGGAAGTAAAGTTGCAATACTTGCATATTCACCACCATATTCTGGGGTACCTCTAAATAGAGTTCTTTGAATTTCAGCAACAGCATCACATTGTCTTACATCTGGACTTATTGTTTCCATTGCAGTTTTCATCGCCATCTCAGAAATAGTTGCTGCCTTTTTCATATGTTCAATCTCAGCGATGGATTTTTCTACTCTTACCCAATTGACTAATCTCTCAGAGTCTAAAATTTTTGCGTTTGGCAATCCCTTTTTTAACTTTTCATAACAATAAGCTGTGAAATAATGGGCATCCATTTCTACTCCTATATTAATTTTGTCCCACTTTTTTTTCTTTATTAAATTAACTAACGCATCATATGGATGAGTCGGCCAGGTATGAATATATTTTTCGTCATAAATAATAATATTTTCCTTTTTAAGGTAGGTAGTTATAAAAGCCCCACCAGCATCCTGAGCTCTCACAAAACATAGAGGCTCATCAGAATTCACATGAACTATTACACATTGAGAATAATAAAAAGACCAAGCATCATATCCTGTCAGATAATTTATGTTTGCAGTATCCTGTGAAATAAGAAGTTCAATTCCTTTTTTTTGCATTTCTGATTGAACTTTTTTAAGACGATTTTTATATTCTTTGACTGTGAAATTCATATATAAAATTAATTAAATAAGCTTCCAAATCCAGTAACAGATTTGTTCTCTTTTATTTTTTCTAGAGTTTCCCAAATTAGTGCCTGATTACTTGATAACACAATCATATTTAATTTTCTTTCAAGTTTTTCAATTATGTTTAAAACTGGTAATGAAGTACAAGAAACAAATAGCGCTTGAGCTTGGTTATGATCAATTTCAGACAATATCTCGTATAACTTATTTTGATCTACTTTTCCAATATCAACATCTGACTCAATGTCGAAATATGTATTTGAAACTATTTCGAAGTTATTTTCTCTAAAAAAATTTACAACATCATCATTTAAAGACTTAATATATGGTGTGACTACAGATATTCTTTTAATATTTTTTTTCTTAAGGGCATTAATGGCTGCAGTGCTTGGGGCTGTAACTAACGCATTTGGTTTAGCTAAATTAATTTTTTTTTTAATGTTATCAAAACCAGAAACTATTGTTCCTGATGTGCATCCAAAAACAACACAATCTACTTTTTCACCAGGTAATATGTTATCCACAACTGAAGTAATGTTTTCTGACATTTTTTTTAAATTTTCAGCTGTCACGGGATTGTAATTTTTAATCCTATTAACATATAAATCTACTGGTTTATCACTTAAAACTTTTGAGAAATCTTTTTCTATCATGTTGTCGGTAGACAAAACAATTAAACCTACTTTTGGGTTAGTCTCTTTTGCAAATTGAGCTTTAATTTTTTTTGAATTCATATTTATTGACACAGGATAACTTAAAAAATATGAATGTCATTCTATAAATCAATTTAAATTTGGATTTTTTTGACTATTAAACATTACTTATTAATTTTATTAATTATGGCACTGTTTGGAAGTGCTTTTGTTTTTGGAAAACTTGTCTTAAATACAAATGTACCTCCTTTACTTTTTGGATCGCTTAGAATGTTGGTAGTCATAATTTGTTTATTACCTTTTTTTAATTTTAAGATTCCTAAGGAAAATTTGAAATCTTTATTTATTTTTTCTTTTTCTATGGGGGTTGGTGTTACAGGTTTCACTTATCTATCTTTACAGGAGTCTAATATAGTTTCACCCGTTATAATAGGTTCTCAGCTCGCTATTCCATTTGCAATTATTTTAAGTAATTTTTTTCTAAATGAAAAATTTAGTTTTAGTAAATGGTTTTTTGTAATTACCTCTTTTTTAGGGATAATCTTTATTGGTTTTGATCCAGAGTTGATTAATAATATTTTTGCACTTGTGCTAACTGCCTTAATGGCATTCTTCTATGCTATCGCGAACGTGGCTAGTAGAGATACAAATAAATTAAACATCGTAACTACAAATTTTTTCATGGCATCTATTGGATTTGTTGTATTAATTTTTTTATCATTTTTATTTGAGGGAAATACAATGTTTATTCTAAAAAACATTCAGCTAGATATGTGGTTTTTTATAATTTACTCTGGTTTAATAGTATCAATAGGAGCCCATATGTCTTTGTTTTACTTATATAAGTTTTATCCGGTTGGAAAAGTTCTGCCCTTTTATGCTTTGTTTCCTGTATTTGGATTGATCCAAACATTTATAATATTTAATGAAATCCCTAGTTTGATAATGACTTTAGGAGGGATAATTGTAGTTGGATCTGTGTTTTTAATTCAAAAGGTAAAATAACCTAATTGAAAAAGTATTAATCATGGCATATTTTTATTTTACCTAGTCATGAGAAAAAAAATTCTAAGTGTTCTTTTTTTATTCTGTTTAATGGGTAATCAAACAGAAATCCAGGCGAATGAAATTACTATCGGTATAGCTCTTGGTTTTACAGGCCCAACAGAATCTATTGTTCCAAGTATGGCATCTTCAGCAGAGTTAGCAATTTCAGAAGCAAATTCCTCAAAAATATTTTTAAATGGTGAGAAAAAAATTAATTTAATTAATATAGATACAATGTGTGACAAGTCCCAGATTAAATCAATAAACAATACAATTAACAAAAATAATATTATTGCAATTATCGGTGCTGCCTGCCCTGGGATATCCGAAGGAATTCTTTTGGGATCAGCTAATGAAAAAAATATTCCTATGATTTCTCCATCAGCAACTACTCCCTTGTTATCTACAATAGATGAAAAAAATCTATTTTTTAGAACCACAGCCCCAAGTAATAGGGATGGAGAGGTTTTAGCTAAAATTATAAAAGATAAAGGCATCAAGCGAATTGCTATTTCGTTTCAAGACACAAATTATGGAAAAGAATTAGAGAGAAATTTTAAAAAAACACTTAATGATAGTAATGTAGAAATTACCGTAAGCTTACCCATGAAAATGAATAAAACTGATCTATCAAATGAAGTGTCAGTCTTGGCTGCTGCAGGCGGAGACGCGGTTGCAATTTTTACTGAAGTTGAGCAAGATGGTGAAAGATTAATTAAATCAATTCTTGACTCAGGGGCTTTTGAAAAATTTATCTTATCAGATAGGATGATTAATGAGTCTACCGAAAAAGAGTTTGGCAAATTACTTAATAATTCATTTGGGATAATTCCAGGTTCAAATTCCAAAAATATTAACTCATTTTACAAAATCGCCCAAAAAAATAATATTGATACTTCAGAACCATTTATCGGGGAGTCTTATGATGCGGCGGCTATACTTATTCTTGCCTTGCAGGAAAAAAATTTAAAGTCAAATAATAATTTATCTAAAAATATTATGTCAGTAAGTAATTCGCCCGGTACTAAAATATATCCAGGTGAGATTGCGAAAGGTTTAAAACTTTTAAAAAAAGGAAAAAAAATTAATTTTGAGGGAGCTACAAATATTGAATTTGATATCAATGGAGATGCTTTTGGAACATTTTTAGAAAAAGAGGTTATAAAAGGTAAATTTAAAACAAGACAGCAAAGATAATTCTTAACTAATAACTGTTTTTTTTTGAGGGAAATTTTTTTTGTTTTACCGAATTTTTATATTTTATAACTGCACTTTTAATGTCTTTCTTTATATTCCCGAATTTTTTAACAAACCTAAATTTGGTTTCATTTAAACCAATTAAATCATCAGTTACAAGAACCTGGCCATCGCAATTTATTGAAGCACCGATTCCAATTGTTGGTATATTAATTGAGTTTGTTATTTGTTTTGAGATATCGCTATAAATACACTCTAAAACAATTCCAAATGCTCCACTTTGTTCTAAATCTTTAGCATCCTTTAAAAGTTTTCTTTTTTCTAACTCATTCTTACCTTTAGATCTAAATTTTCCTTTAGTTGTCTGAGGTGTCACGCCAATATGGCCTAATACTGGTATTCTATTTTTGACTAAATGTTTTACTATTTCTTTCACCCTTGTTCCTCCCTCAACTTTAACAGCATCACATTTTGTCTGTTTTATTGCTTTCTTAGAATTTTTAAGTGCCTCAGATTTACTTCTGTAGGTATTATAAGGAAGATCAATAACTAACAGGCCTTTTTTTACACCTATCCTAGCGCTCTTTGTGTGCTCGATCATCATATTAAGACTTACTTTTCTTGTTGTATCATAATTATAAAGTACAGATCCCAGAGAGTCTCCAACTAGAACTATATCTGCATGGTCATCGATTATTTCAGCAATATTCTTTGAATATGCTGTAAGGCAAACAATCTTGGATTTATTTTTTTTCTTTAAAATTTTTTTAATTTTATTATTCATTACTCTAATTCAATGGTACTTGGCGGTTTTGAAGTGACATCATAAACTACTCTGTTTATTCCTCTAATGTTGTTAATTATTTTATTTGACACATTTTGTATGAAATTTTTAGGAAAATCAAAAAAATCTGCTGTCATTCCATCTTGGGAAGTTATTGCTCTTAGCAAGCAAATATACTCATAAGTTCTATTGTCTCCCATAACACCGACTGTTTTTACTGGTAATAAAGCGGCGTATGCTTGCCAAATTTTATCATATAACTTTTCTTTTTTAAGTTCAGAAATAAAAATATTATCTGCTTGCTTTAATATTTCTATTTTATCTTTCGAAACTTTGCCTGGCATTCTTATTGCTAACCCTGGCCCTGGAAATGGGTGACGACTAATTATGTCCTTAGATAAATTTAATTTTATTCCAAGTTTTCTTACTTCATCCTTAAAAAGTAATCTTAATGGTTCGCACAATTCCAATTTCATTTTTTTTGGCAGTCCACCAACATTATGATGTGATTTAATTTTAGAGGTTTGACTTCCGGTCACTGACTTACTTTCAATCAAATCTGGGTATAAGGTCCCTTGAGCTAAAAATTTCACGTTTTTAAGTTTTTTCGCATACCTTTCAAAAATTTTAATAAATAAATTTCCAATTATTTTCCTTTTTTTCTCAGGCTCTATAATATTGTTTAATTTCTTTAAAAATTCATCTGCTGCATTTACATATATCAAATTCATTTTTAGTTTTTTTTTAAAAGTATTTACTACTTGTTTTTCTTCATTAAGTCTTAACAATCCTGTATTTACAAAAATGCAATATAGTTGTTTACCTACTGCTTTATTTAATAATTGTGCCACAACGCTGCTATCTACACCCCCAGAGAGTGCGCATATGATTTTTTTATTACCGATTTGATTTTGGACACTGGATATTAACGTTTTCTTTTGGTGATCTGTTGACCAATTTTTTTTCGACTTGCATATACCAAAAACAAAATTTTTGAGTAATAAAATTCCTTTTTCTGTGTGAGTTACTTCGGGATGGAATTGAACGCCATATCTTTTGATCACATCATTTTCAATTATCGTAAATTTTGAACCTTTTGTTGATGCAGCTACTTTAAAACCTTTTGGTAGCCTGGTAACGTGATCCGCATGGCTCATCCATACTTTTCTTTGTTTGTTGTTATCAAAAAAGTTTTTGGTAAATTTAGATTTTAATTTTTTCTTAATAGTTGCTAAGCCAAACTCTCTATTTTTTGCTGTTACAACTTTGCCACCATAGTATCTTGAAATTAACTGATGGCCAAAACAAAGACCTAAAATAGGAATCTCCAAGTCCAAAATTTTTTTATTAAAATTAATTTTTTTGTCTTCATAAACGTTTAAAGGGCCACCAGATAAAATAATTCCAAACAGTTCGTCTACATTAATTTTTTTTGCTTGTTTGTGATTTACTATTTCTGAAAATACACCAAGCTCTCTTACACGTCTTGCAATTAATTGAGTATATTGAGAACCAAAATCGATTATAAGAATTTTCTTAGAACTACTGCTTTTTTTCATTTTTTGCTTCAAGATTTTGGAGTGTTTTTTCAATTTCTTTTTTTTTGGAGCAAAAATTCTTACAAACTATATTTAGTTTTGCTAACAATTCATTTGCTTTAGAAAAATTTGATTTATCAAGATTAATTTGTATTAGCATATAAATTGCTTCTTCATTATTTGGTTCAAGTAGAAGGGTAGTGTTTAAATTTTTTTCTTCCTCTTTCTGGTTTTTTTCAGAATTGAAAATCTTAGCCAAATATAAATAAGATTTAGCATCTGTAGGGTTAAACACAATATTTCTATGAAACAAAAATTTAGAATCATCAAATTTTTTATCATTGAATTTATCTACTGCTTGCTCATAAAAATTTTCCGAGCCGTAGGCAGTTGTTTTAAAAAACAACAAAATTAGAAAAAATTTAACTATATTCCTCATAAATATTGACTGTTTTTTTTCACCTCATCTATACTATGAACCATACTCTCATAAAATCCAGCTTTTGTAATTTTAACAAATTTTGGTTTATTTCTTAGATTAATGATATTTTTAGAACCTAAATAGCCCATTGATGATTTGAGTCCTCCAATAAGTTTAAAAATTATCTTAGATACGTCGCCTTTATATTTAATTAAACCTTCTACTCCTTCTGGGACATATTTCGAGATATCCTTTTGTTTTTTTTGAAAATATCTATCAGCAGACCCTTTGTTCATTGCTCCAACCGATCCCATTCCCCTAAAAACTTTAAACAACTTTCCATTTTTTTTTATAATCTTGCCTGGAGCTTCATTGGTTCCAGCAATCATTGACCCCACCATTACAGCATCTGCACCTGCAGCGAGTGCTTTTGCAATATCTCCAGAAAATTTAATTCCTCCATCAGAAATCATTTTTACATTTTTGCTTAAACCTTTTTTTACATCCAGTAATGCACTTAGCTGAGGAACACCAATACCTGCAACAAGTCTAGTTGTACAAATCGATCCTGGTCCAATTCCTACTTTTACTATATCAACTCCAAGTTTGCATAAAAATTTTGCGGCTTCAGCTGTTGCAATGTTGCCTGCACATAAGGTTGTTTTGTTCGATTTTTTCTTTTTTATAAATTTGATTATATTTGCTACTCTTTTAGTGTGGCCGTGCGCTGTATCCACAACAATTAAATCTACCTTACATTTAATAATTTTATCTGCTCGAGATAGTTCAGTATCATTGGTCCCAACTGCTGCACCAACCGATAGCCCTTTTTTTTGAACTTTTTTTATTTCTAATATTTGATCACTAATGGTCAGATTTCTATGAATGACTCCGATCCCCCCTGCCTTTGCTATTTCAATTGCCATTTTAGACTCTGTGACTGTGTCCATGGCAGACGAGAGCAAAGGTATTTTAAGATTCAAATTTTTTGATAGTTTCACAGATGTATTAACTTCTGAAGGAAGCACAGAAGAATACTTTGGAGCTAAAGTGACATCATCAAAGGTAAGTGCTTCTTTTATAGGATCCATAATAGTTTATATACGATTCCTGAAAATTTTAAAGTGACTATCTTAAATTTTTACAGATAATGAAGTTTTCTTTTGAGTCTTTTCTACTTGAAGGCGGTTTAAAGATTTTGCTTTCTTTAAAGTTTTTTTTTGCATTTTCAACAATTTCATTAAATGTTGAGCCCATAAAAATTTTTGATAAAAAAATTCCTTTTGGTCGAAGCATACTAGCGGCAAAGTGCATTGCCATTAAAGAAAGTTCACCCGTTTGAATTGAATCTAAATTTTTATTTCCAGTTGTGTTAACTGCCATATCAGAGACTACGAGATCAATTTTTTTTGGAAAAAAATCTGAAATTATTTGTTGGTTTTTATTATCTAAGAAATCACCAACAACATGATAAACATCTTTTATTTTTTCAACTTCTTTCAGATCAATAGACATTATTTTTGAACCTCTTGATTTTTCGGATAAATACTGTGTCCAACTTCCAGGCGCAGAGCCTATATCTAAAATACTTAAATTATTTTTTATAATTCTAAATTTTTCGTCTAACTCTTTAAGTTTATATACTGCTCTAGACCTATAACCTTCTAACTTTGATTGACGAACATATTTATCTCTTCTTTGTCTTATAACCCAGCTTTTAGAAATTTTATTTTTTTTCAACTATTACTAAACCTTAAACTTTTAAGTTCTTTTTGATCATCAAGATTATAGATATCAATTTTTACATTTTTATCTAATCTCATGTCTACATTATCTTTCCAAATTCCTGCAGCTAAGTGCATGATGCCGATCTTATTATTTGGTAAGTAAGGCTCTACAAATGTCTTTTGATTGCTATCATATTTTGGAAGTAAATTACTTGCAATCCAATTACAATTTAAAGGTAAAAACTCTGTATCAATTTCATCTATGTAAACACTTAGATTAATTGCTAACCCTTCTGAGCCAAAAATTTTTCCACTTTTTAAGGTTTGTCTTAGATTTTTTTGCCATACTTCCCAGCAAGGTGAATTTTTTTGAAGTGAAAAAACACCAATGTTAATATGGGGTGCAAACGCAAGTTTTCTTGATTTTGAAATACCAATATTTGACGAAAGAGCATGTTTAAAATTTTGGCTTTTAATTATTGCTAATTTTCCAAATAACCATTTAACTTTTGACATTACTTTATAGCCTGGGCCCATTGTTTGAGTTATTCCCAATTTTCCTTTTTCACATGCTTTGAAATATAAATCTATACACTTCCAATCGTTAACCCATGCATCACAATCTATCCAAAGATACTTTTCATATTTTGGAAAATATTTTGGTAGAAATGCACGAGACACTTGACTTTTCAGCCATTCTTTTCCCATTACTTTTAAATTTGAAACTTCAATATCCCACTCTGCTTTTGCAACTTCATCAACGTTGTTTTTTAGTTCTTTTCTTTGATTGTCATTTAAGCCTGCATCAAGTATGCAAATTGCTATATCTTTGCTCTTAGGGTTTTTTTTTATTGAGTCAATTAATTCAATTAATAAATTAAAATACTTTTCATCTGCTAATGAAACTATAGCGTTTGTTTTCATTTAAAGGACATCTTCTTGATCTTCACCATCTTGACTAACATGACTAAGTTTTTTGGATAAGCTGCGAAAATGGAAAAAGCTAATTGGAATAAGAAGTAAGTATATTAACGTTGATAATACTAGAACGTTATAGGTATAGATTATTAACAACCCAAAAAATAAAATTAACGTAAATAATAAAAAGATTGTTAATCTTCTAGGGACTACAATCTTTTTAAAAGAATAAGTTGGTATTTTACTGATTAATAAAATTGAAGTTAAAATAAAAAAACTGGGCACTAGATATTCATTTTCGATCGAAAAAAATTGAAGTTCACTAAAACTATAAATTAATGGAAATAAAACTAAAATACCCCCAGCTGGTGAAGGGACTCCTTCAAAAAAATTGTCTTTCCACTTTGCATTTGTATTAGATGTAATATTAAATCTCGCTAATCTTAAAGCGACACAAATTACATAAATCAAACAAACTAACCACCCTACTCTTCCAAGATTATTTAAGGACCAAAAAAACATTATAAAAGCTGGGGCAACTCCGAAGCTTATAACATCCGTTAATGAGTCTAGTTCTTTACCAACTTCAGATGTTCCTTTTATAAGTCGTGCAATTCTTCCATCAAGACCATCTATAATACCCGCAACTAATATTGCAAGAACTGCAAAACCAAAGCTGCCATCAAAAGCAAATTTAATAGACGTTAAGCCTATACACACGCCCACTAGTGTAAACATATTAGGTAAAATCGATCTTGTTTTCTTATTCGCAACTAATTTGAAATTTTTATTTTGTTGTTCCATTTTATTTTTTTGCAATTAATGTCTCGCCAGCCACTGCTCTTTGATTTACTTTTACTAATGGTTTGTAATTTTCAAAGTATATATCTGCCCTACTACCAAATCTAATCATTCCTATTCGATCACCTTGGTTTAGTTTTTCTCCTTTGTTTGTCTCAGTAACAATACGCCTAGCAATCAAACCAGCTATCTGAACAACTACAATCTGGTCACCATTACTATTTTTTATTTTATAATAATTTCTCTCATTGTCCTCGCTGGCTTTGTCTAGAGACGCATTTAAAAACTTGCCAGGTTTATATAAAATTTCCTCAATTTCACCACTGCATGGAATTCTATTTACGTGACAATCGAAAACATTCATGAACACGCTTACTTTGGTAAATTTTTTATTCTCTAAGGAAAGTTCTGAAGGTCCATTAACTTCCTCTACTTTTATCACTAATCCATCAGCCGGACTTACAAGATAATTTTCATCATTAATTGGGAATCTTTCTGGATCTCTAAAAAAATAGTAAACCCATATTGTAAGAATGACACCTATTAAACCTAAGAAACCACTTATTAAATATAAAACAAGTGTTCCAAGTCCAAAGATTACTAAAAACTTATATCCCTCGTTATGTATTTTCGGAAAAACTTTATCTATCATAATCCTTTATTTGATAATTTCTGATTAATATGTATATAAAAAGCAGAAATTCAATTACTAAGATTTATACATAAATATGAGCAAAATTAAGGTCAAAAACCCAATCGTCGAGTTGGATGGCGATGAAATGACAAGAGTAATTTGGGAGTTTATTAAGAATAAACTGATATTACCGTATATAGATTTAGGTATTGAATATTACGATCTTGGTATGAAAAGCAGGGATGATACCTCAGATCAAATAACTATAGATTGTGCGAATGCAATTAAAAAGAATGGTGTAGGTATTAAGTGTGCAACAATTACTCCAGACGAAGCACGAGTAAAAGAATTTAATTTAAAAAAAATGTGGAGATCTCCAAACGGTACAATTAGAAATATCATTGGAGGAACTGTATTTAGAGAGCCCATTATTTGTAAAAATGTTCCAAGATTGGTACCATCATGGACTGATCCTGTGATTATTGGAAGACATGCATTTGGTGACCAATATAGAGCAACCGATTTTAAAGTTCCTGGTAAAGGAAAACTTGAAATTAAATGGACTTCTGAAGACGGTAAAGATACCAAAAATTACGAAGTATTTAATTTCCCTGGATCAGGGGTGGCTTTATCAATGTACAATTTAGATAAATCAATAGAAGATTTTGCTCGATCTTGCTTTAACTACGGATTGATTAAGAAATGGCCAGTTTACCTTTCAACAAAAAACACGATTTTAAAAACTTACGATGGAAGATTTAAAGACATATTTCAAAGTGTTTTTGAAAAGGAATTTAAATCTTCATTTGAAAAGAATAATTTAACCTATGAACATAGACTTATAGATGACATGGTTGCTTGTGCAATGAAGTGGAGCGGTAAATATATTTGGGCTTGTAAAAACTATGATGGTGACGTTCAATCAGATACTGTTGCTCAGGGATATGGTTCTCTTGGACTTATGACAAGTGTCTTACTCGCACCTGATGGAAGAACGATGGAGGCAGAGGCTGCTCATGGAACTGTTACGAGACATTATCGAATGCATCAACAAGGAAAAGAAACTTCAACAAATCCAATAGCATCAATTTTTGCTTGGACTAGAGGACTTGCTCATAGAGGAAAATTAGATGCAAATGATCAGCTGATAAAATTTGCAAATACTTTGGAAAAAGTTTGCATCGATTGTGTCGAAACTGGATCAATGACTAAAGACTTAGCAATTTTAATAGATACAAATCAAAAATACCTTACTACAAATCAATTTCTTGATGCAATTGATGGCAATTTAAAAAAGAAGTTAAATTAAGCTTTTAATCTTTTCAAAACTTTCTTCTATTTTATTTAAATCAACTCCTCCGGCTTGGGCAAAATCAGATCTACCTCCACCACCTTTTCCACCAAGAATTTCTGAACCAAATTTTACAAATTTTATTGCATCGTACTTTTCAGTTAAAGTTTCTGTAACTCCAACTGCTAAACCAATTTTATCATCTTTAATTGCATAAATAACAACAATCCCTTCTTTAATATCTTTCTTACCTTGATCAACAAGTCTTCTTAATTCTTTAAAAGGTAAGTCATCTATTTTTTGAAATCTAATATTAATCTTTTTAATATTTTCATCTTTAATAATATTTTTTTTCTTATCTGATAAAATACTTTTTACTGTTATTTCCTCTAATTGTTTTGTCAGCTCCTTAATTGTAATCTTAAGGTCATCTGATTTTTTAATTGGTTTTCCTCCAAGTTTTATAATTTCATTTGATAACGACTTAATAGCTTCTTCATTTTTTTGAGAGGACAAACTAGACATCTTATCTTTTGACTTAAGATATTCTTCAAGTTGTTTATCTCTTAATGCTTCAACCCGTCTAACACCCGCAGCTATTGATGACTGGCTGACTACTTTAAATTTACCAACCTCACCAGTGTTTTTTACGTGTGTTCCACCACATAATTCTGTTGAAAAATATTTGTTATCTTCCTCACCCATAAACACAACTCTAACTTCATCTCCATATTTTTCACCGAATAAAGCCATTGCTCCTTGTTTAATTCCCTCTTCAGGAGTCATTAGTCGTGTAACAACTTCTGTTTTTGAATTTACAAACTTGTTAACATTTTCATCGATTTTTTTCATTTCTTCATCTGTAATTGGTTTCATATGACTAAAATCAAATCTCAATCTATCTGGCGCAACCAATGATCCTTTTTGCATTACATGTGTGCCTAAAGTTCTTCTAAGAGATTCATGTAATAAATGTGTTGCTGAGTGATATGCTCTTATATCTTGACGTCTTTTTGAGTTAATTTTTAATTCAACATTATCTTTAAGTTTAATTGTTCCTTTTGAAACTTTACCAAAGTGCACAAATAAGTTTCCAATCTTTTTTTGGACGTCATTTACCTCAAATTCGTTTTCACCTGAAGTTATCGTACCTTCGTCTCCGACCTGGCCACCAGACTCTCCATAAAAAGGGGTTTGATTTAAAATAATTTGTCCTTCTTCACCTTCTTTTAATTGTTGAATTTCTTTATCATCTCTAATAATTGCAGTAACACTTGCCTCAGCCTGATTAGTCTCATAACCTAAAAATTCAGTAGGACCAATTTTCTCTTTTAAGTTAAACCAAATTTCACTGACTGAGCTATCACCTGAACCTTTCCAATTCTTTTTTGCTAATTCCTTACTTTTTTTCATCATCTCATCAAATTTTTTGTTATCAATTTGAAGAGATTTGTTCTTAAGAATATCTTCAGTTAAATCTAAAGGAAATCCGTAAGTATCGTAAAGCTTGAAAGCAACTTCACCTGGAAGGACTTTTTTAATTTTTGAGATTTCATCATCTAAAATTTTCATACCTCTTTCTAATAAAACCAAAAATTTTTCTTCCTCCATTTTCAAAGTTTCTTTAATAAGCGACTCTGCTCTTTTTAATTCCGGATAATTTTTAAACATTTCATCTAAAAGAGTTTTAAAAATATTGTAAAAAATTGGTTCTTTAGAACCTAGTAAATGTGAGTGTCTCATTCCTCTTCTCATTATTCTTCTTAGTACATAGCCTCTTCCCTCATTGGATGGTAACACACCTTCAGCAAGTAGAAACGCACTTGCTCTTAAGTGATCAGCTATTACTCTAAAACTTGATAAATTGTTTTCGTTTGGTTTAACTTTTACAGTTTCTGAAATTGAATTTATTAATTTTAAGAAATGATCTGTTTTATAATTGTCATGTGTACCTTGAAGAAGTGCTGCCATTCTCTCAAGACCCATACCTGTATCTACTGAAGGTTTGGGTAAATCTATTCTTTTATCTTTTGAAACCTGTTCATATTGCATGAAAACTAAGTTCCAAATCTCAATATATCTATCGCCATCTTGGTCTTTGCTTCCGGGTAGCCCACCTTTTAAATGATCTCCGTGATCATAAAAAATTTCAGAACAAGGGCCACATGGACCTGTTTCACCCATTGACCAAAAGTTATCTGAGGTGGAAATTTTAATTATTTTATTTTCATTTAAGCCTGATACTTTTTTCCAAAGTTTAAATGCTTCTTCATCTTCTTTAAAAACTGTGAAATAAAGTCTATTTTTATCTAATCCAAAATCTTTAGTTATTAAATTCCATGCAAGCTCTATTGCTCTTTCTTTAAAATAATCTCCAAACGAAAAGTTTCCAAGCATTTCAAAAAAAGTGTGGTGTCTTGGGGTATATCCAACATTTTCTAAATCATTATGTTTTCCGCCTGCTCTAACGCATTTTTGTGAAGTGGTGGCTCTTTTATAATCTCTTTTCTCTAACCCAGTAAAAACATTTTTGAATTGAACCATCCCGGAATTTGCAAACATCAATGTTGGATCATTGTTAGGAACAAGATTGCTAGACTCAACTATTTTATGATCATTTTTCTCAAAATATTTGAGAAAAGTATTTCTTATTTCATTTAAGGTTTTTTGAGCCATATTTTTAAAATACAGCTTTTTTAAATGATGTCTATAATCTTAAGGGGAAAAAGGCGCTTGTTACAGCGCCTTTTCTTAACTAATAATGACTATTTAGCTAATTCTTTTTTGCAGGAGGAGTCTCTTGTTTTTGGCTCGCTTCTATTTTTTCCTGATCAAGTGGGTTTCCTTCAATTTTTTTAGTAATCACACCTGCTTTTTCTCTAATTGCCATCTCTATTTCAGCGGCAACTTTTGGATTTTGTTCTAAGTAGATTTTGGCATTTTCTCTTCCTTGACCAATTTTCTCACCTTTGTATGCATACCAAGCACCAGATTTTTCAACAATCTCTGCTTTTGCACCAAGGTCGATTAATTCACCTACTTTACTAATTCCTTTTCCATACATTAGATCAAACTCAACTACTTTAAATGGTGGAGATACTTTGTTTTTAACAACTTTAACTCTTGTAGAATTACCAATGATTGCATCTTTATCTTTTATCGCACCAATTCTTCTAATGTCCATTCTTACAGATGAGTAGAATTTTAATGCATTTCCACCTGATGTAGTTTCAGGACTTCCAAACATAACACCTATTTTCATTCTGATTTGGTTAATGAAAATCATCATTGTGTTTGTGTTTGATATTGAGCTAGTTAATTTTCTCAATGCCTGACTCATTAATCTTGATTGAAGACCTACGTGATGATCGCCCATGTCCCCTTCAATTTCAGCTCTTGGTGTTAATGCTGCAACTGAATCAATAACTATTACAGAAATAGAACCTGACTTAACAAGTGTATCTGCTATCTCGAGTGCTTGCTCACCAGCATCAGGTTGAGAAATTAATAATTCCTCTGTATTTACACCTAATTTTTTTGCATATACTGGGTCTAAAGCATGCTCTGCATCAACAAATGCACATATTCCGCCAGATTTTTGAGCTTCAGCGACTACTTGAAGAGCAAGTGTTGTTTTTCCAGATGACTCTGGACCATAAATTTCGACAATTCTTCCTTTCGGTAATCCACCAATACCTAAAGCTAAATCTAAGCTTAAAGAGCCTGTAGAAATAGACTCTATATCCATAGCTTTTTTTTGGCCAAGCTTCATTACAGAACCTTTTCCAAAATTATCAGTAATTTGACTGATAGCTGCGTCTAGAGCTTTGTTTTTTTCTTTGTTTTCCAAATCTTTATCTTTCGCGGTTTTAACCACTTTTAAGTTATTTTTTGTCATTTGATGCCTTTTTTTTATTAATTGTTAACATACGAATCATAGATATAAATGTACACATTTTGTTCTCATTGGCAAGGATTAAAAAAAAAGCTCTAAATTACTTAATAATCTTAAGATATTTGGCGTTCAAAAGGCCCACTGATTTTAACAACTCTAACTGTGACAATAGGAGGTTTCTTTCTGAGTTAGCTAAATTGATTCTAGCCGTTAAAAGAATTGTATTTGATTGAATAACATCAAGAGTGGTTCTTCCAAGTCCAGTTTCATATTCAACTGTTATCCCTTCGTGAGCAATTTCTGCAGCTTTCACCTGCGCACGAACTGAAGATAACAAACTATCTGAAGATTGAAACTTAGACCAAGCGCTGGCAACGATTGTTTCATTAGTTCTAACAGCATTATCTAAAAGTAATTGTTTTCGATTTTGTAAATTCTTGCTCCTTTCAAGAGATGCTGAATTTTTTCCTCCTTGAAATATTGGCCAAGAAATTTCAGCACTTACTGTCTCTTGTTCTCTTTCATCATATGATGAGCTAAAGTCATCTGATTTTGAAGACTTAGCTGAAATAGTTGCTGTAGGTGAAAATTCTGAAAGTGCGATTTTAACATCCTTTTCAGATTGGTCATACTCTAGTTTAGCAATTGTAAGATCTGGGTTACTCCCTTTTGAAATTTGAATAGCGTTTTGAAGGGATGTTGGAATATCAAATTCTATGTTTACATCTTCACTTAAACTTTCAATATCATTAAGTGGGCCTATAATTTTTTCATAAAGAAGTTTGGCGGTAACTAAATCATTTTGAGAGTTGATAAATTGTGCTTGTGCTCCAGCTAAAGATGATTCAGATTGAGCTAAATCTGCTAAAGTTATAATTCCACTTTCAAGTCTATTTTGATCAGTTTCTACTTGTCTTTCCAATAAATCTAAGTTTTCTTTATTTATTTTAAATTTCTTGTTAGCTAAAATAACTCCTGTAAAAGCTTCAGCTGCACTTAATATAACTTCTTGTTCTTTCTTTAATAATTTTGCTTTTGCTAAATTTATACCAATTTTACTTTTATCAAGGTCTGCTTTTCCACCTAAACCTTGAAAAACTTTTTGCTCTATCGTGACAGTTTGTGTTTCAGTATCTACATCAGTAATAGCAGCACTAGTTCCATCGCGATCTGTTAATTTTTTAGTGGTCGCCTCACTTTTAGTGCCAGTAATTGTAACGGAAGGTAAAAACTCACTCTTTGATATTTTTAAATCTTCTTCTGAAACTAAGATGTTTTCTCTCTCTGCATTTAGCTCAGGGTTACTCAAATAAGCGTCCTGTAATGCTTTGTAAAAATCTGCAGCATACGAATTTTGTATCGAGAAAAATAAAATTAAAATTGTTATTCTTAAAAAATTAAGCATGTTTAAATCTTACCTTTTTAATTTGATGTTTTTCATTAAGATCTATAACTGCTGAAGAATATTTTGGGGTATACTTAAACATATTTTGAGTAATTCTTTGATAAGTCATCATAAAAGTTTCAACTTCTTTCTCATTCATTATTTTTGAATTTTTTTTAGTTCCACTTTTCATTTTTAGTTTTTTCTCTTGTTTCAATCTCCATCTTTTTAGTAATTTAAAATTTTTAGCTTTTAAATATAACAGACTATCAAGTTGATCAAAGAGTTTTGAATATTTCAATTTAAGTTGATTATTAACATAACTTCTCCAAATCTTTTTGTTGTCTTCATTTTTTTCTAAAACATTTATTGGTCTATTTAAAGATTTATTATTTTCAGGTTTAGCACCAACACACCAACCTTCTAAAATTAAAATATCTGGTTTCTTTTTTAATTTGAACCAACTATTTTTTTTACACCTGTCATCAATTGACTTATCAAATTTCGGAACATTAATTGATCTAAATGTATTTTTTTTAACTTTCCTAAAAAGATTAATCATTAATTGTATGTCGTGGGTGCCTGGAACTCCTCTTGTAAGTAACAAAGGATGTTTATTTTTTGACAATAAAATTCTTTCTTTTCTAGTTTTATAAAAATCATCAATAGAAATTTTAAAAACTCGTAGTTTAAAATACTTGATAAGTACTAATCTTAATAAAGTTGAAATTGTTGTTTTTCCAGTCCCCTGACCTCCTGCAAGACCTAAGAGCAAAGTTTTGTTATTTTTCCTTTTTTTGTTAATCCAAAAACATAAAGGAATTATATGGGATTTTATCATTTGATCTTTGTTTTTAAACTTTTCTTTTTTTGTTTCTTGCGACTGTATGTATTTTACACAATCTTTTCTTACCTTTTCAAAACACTCTCTATAATTTTGCATTTTACTTTTTTTGATCTAATGGGTGGTTTTCACCATTGTTAACTGGAACATCTTTTAATGCAAAAGTATCTATGTCGTCAATACATGCAATGTTTATTCCGTAAATTTTTGGATTAATTCTTGGTCTATTGTGAGTATGAATACCACATATAGAACAGAAATAGTGTTTGGCAACTTTTGTATAATATTGGTAAAGTTTCAATATTTTCTCACCTTTAATTAATTTGAAATCATTTTCCCCAACTACACCAATTATGTATCCTTTTCTTTTACATAAAGAGCAATTGCATCTCATGAATTTTTCAATACCTGTTTCAGGTATCTTTACCTCAGCTTCTACTTGCCCACAATGACATGTTAATTTTTTAATCATTTTTCAATTCTATCCATCTTATGATTTTTACCGTCATTAACTCTTACCTTAAGTTTAAATAATTCCTTAGTTGATATATCTTCCAAACACCCAATGTTTACTCCATATGTATTTGGATCACTCCTTCTCAAATTATGAGTATTTATTCCGCAGACTGAACAAAAAAAGTGCTTTGCAGCTTTTGTATTGAATTGGTAACATTTAATTTTTTCTGCACCCTTAACTATTTCCAAATCTTTCTTATCCACTATTGTTGTTATAGAGCCTTTTCTTTTACAAATAGAGCAGTTACATCTGTAATAATCATTTGATTTTTCTTTTAATTTTATTTTTATTTCTATCTCTCCACAGTGGCACGTTAATTTTTTCATCTCTTTTTACTCTATCCCTTGTAAAAGTTATCCACAACGTATCAAAATGTAGTTTCGGTGTTCACGTTTTGATTCACTTTTGATTCAATTTCAGACTCAAAATACAACCTATTTGACTATATCGATTTATTAGGCTATTAATTAGAAAAGAACAAAATAAGAACATTTATGAAGTTAACTATACCCTATTATTTGCACAAAGCTGGAGCGGGTTTTCCTTCGCCAGCTACAGACTACATTGAAGAAGATATAGATCTAAATGTTCACCTCATAAAAAATGTTCCCGCAACATTTATAATTAGGGTGCAGGGAAAATCTATGGTCAATGCTGGAATTTATGACGGAGATCTATTGGTTGTAGACAAAAGCCTAAAGCCCAAAAACTTTTCTACTGTTATAGCAAATGTTCACGACGAACTCGTTGTTAAAAATTTTGTTAAAGAAAAAGATAGGCAATTTTTAACCTCGGGATCTAAAAAATTTGAGGATAGAATTTTAATAAATGAAGAAGCAGATATTTTTGTTTGGGGAGTCGTAACTTATGTCATCCACTCTGTATACTAAAAAAATTGCATTGATAGATTGCAATTCTTTCTATGTTTCTTGTGAAAGATTATTCAATCCAAAAATAAGAAAGTTACCTGTGGTAGTTCTTTCTAATAATGATGGATGTATAATATCAAGATCTAACGAGGCTAAAGCCTTAGGAATTAAAATGGGAGAGCCTTATTTTAAAGCACGAAATATTATCATAAAAAATAATGTTCAAGTATTTTCGTCAAACTATTCTCTATATGGGGACATATCACGAAGAGTAATGCGAACACTAAAGAGATTTAACTCAAAAATAGAAGTTTATTCTATTGATGAAGCTTTTTTAGATTTGTCTAATTTTTCAGACAAAGATGTAAAGGATGTTGGTAAAGAAATTAGAAATACTGTTTTACAATGGACTGGTATACCAACTAGTATTGGAATAGCTGAAACTAAAACTTTAAGCAAGGTTGCAAATCATATAGCAAAAAAACAAAAGTCGGGTGTTGTAAGTTTGGTCAATATTAAGGACTTAGACCCAATATTAGAAAAAGTTGAAGTAAGAGATATATGGGGAGTTGGAAAACAACTCTCAAAGTTTTATATCAAAAACGGGATTTATAATGCAAAACAATTAAAAAATGCCTCGAACACTTGGATTAAAAAAACTAAAAATGTTCTTAGTTCAAGAACTGCTATGGAGCTTAGAGGTGTTCCTTGTATCGAAATTGAAACCAAACAAGCAAAAAGAAAAAGTTGTTGTGTATCGAGATCGTTTGGAAAGAAAATAGAAAAACTTAGAGAACTAAAAGAGTCTGTAACAAGCTACTGTTTGAATGCAGCAGAAAAAATTAGATCTGAGTCATTAGTATGCAAATCTGTTACGATTTTTATAAGAACAAGTCCTTTTCAAAATAAAGGTATATTTTACTCAAATTCAAAGACAATCGACTTTCCTATTGCAACAAATAATAGTATCGAAATAGTTAAAAACGCTCTTACAGGTCTTGATCTAATATACAAAGATGGATTTAAGTATCAAAAAGCTGGTATAATTTTGTCAGGCTTGTCTGACTCTGAAAAAGGTAATAGTTTATTTAAGTCTACAAAAGACGAGAAGATAAAAAATTTAATGCAATCTATTGACAATACTAACTATAGATATGGAAGATCAACAATTAGCTTAGCAAGTGCAGGAATAAATAAAAAATGGAGTATGAGAAGACAATATTCCTCAAAAATTGATACAGCGGATTTTTATTGTTTACCTAAAATAGTAGCAAACTAGTGCGGACGAACATCCCCAATGTTTGAGAGTGATGCATCGAATTCTTTGATATTTTCTCTATTAGATAAATTGAAAATGATAAATAAAAAAAAGATAAGAAGAAAAAGAGGAAAGATAGTGATTAAGGAAATATTTTTATTTATGATGGCAAAATAAATTACAAAAAACAAAATTGATCTTATAATAACATTAAACTTAAAAACAGAAATGATGGATAAACTGTGTTTAACTAGATTTATAAAACTCATTTTCGATGGTCCAAAATAACGTTTGCCTCTGATTGATTTAATGGATCCAAAACTTTTTTCAATTTTAACAAGAGATCCAGAAAAACTATTCCAGGATGATTTTTCAATAATAAACTTTTTAATAACTGATTTGGGTAAACAAGTGAAATTTCCAAATTTAATACTTTTTCCTGTAAAGAAATATGTCAAAAATTTATGGACTACATAAAAAAAAGTAAAAATTGATCCTTCGGATCTTTTAATTCTTTCACCAACTATTGCTTTTTCAACATAATAATCTGTGCTTTCAATAAATTTACTAATTTCATCTGGTCTGTCCTCCCCGTCGCCATCCATTGGAATTGCATAATCAAAATCCTCTTTTTCATAAATATATTTCAAACCGGTCGCAATAGATCTTGCGTGTCCAACATTTTTTAATAAATTTATTACTTCAACTTTTATTTCCTCAGTAGAAAATTTTTTATCATCATATTTCTCTGTCGATCCATCATTAATTACAAAAATTGAGAACTTGCAGTGAATGTTTTTCACCTTCAAGTTTATATCTTCAATAAGTTTTTCAAGAGACTGCCAATCGTTATAAATTGGAATTAAGATTATTATTTTTTTCATCTATAACCTACACAAACTTTTTTAGTACAAATATATGCATTTAGTAAATCAACATTTTTTTGATTTATTTCTCCAAGCCATACTGGTCTTCCTTCCATATGGTAAGATATATTACCTGCATACCATTCATCTCCTAAAACCACATTAATTGATTCTGTGAAATCTTTTTGCCAAACTTGAAGAACTTTATTAGCTTCAATCTTACCCTTGTAATCAGTCCTTTTATTTTCATTAATGAGTGAGACCAGACCATATGTAATAGGAGATAATAAAAACAATATTAAAAATGGTTTGAAAAATTCTTTAAACGTTTGTTCGTCATCTTTAATATCAAACATACTTAAGATAAAGACACCGAAAAAAAGATAAAAAGGTGTCATCCACATTGTTCTTATTTTTGAGCCAGTTACTACTGAAGTTATAAACATTAAAACTATTGGAAGAAAGTTTATAAGTAAAATGAAATATTTTTTTTTATCCTTTATATCAAATCTTATTTTTATTTTTTTTATTATAAAATAACAAAGAACAAAAAAAGGAATTAATATTCCAATCTGCTTGATCAAAAATAAAATTGGAAACTTTAAGTGATTTAAAAAACTATAATCTACTAGTCCAGCTCTATTAAAAGCATATTTAATTGTTACAAAATCATTTTGAAAAAGCCAAATTAAATGAGGGACTAACAAAACAAAAAATATTTCAATTGGTAAATAATGTTTAAAATCTATTTTCCTAGTTTTTGTTATAAAAAAATCATAGGCAAAAATTATTACTACTGATAAAAGCAAATAAGCAAACAAATACTTTGTTAAAAAACCAATTGCAGCGGTTACACCTAACAAAATCAGTATTACAGTATTTGTATCTTTCTTCATATATAATTTCCATGAAAGGTAAACTGTAAAAGCCCAAAAAGGTAACTGGCAAACATTTACATTAAATTCTGGTGTGGTAAAATTATAAAAATATATTCCTTCAAGAATTAAAACAGAAAAAAAACTTAAAGTTTTATTTTGAAAAAATTCATTTGAAAATATCCAAACAATATAGAAAGTTAACATTACAAAAATTTGGCTTAAAAAATAATATGCAATGTCATTACTTCCAAAAAAAAAGTAAAAAAATTCAACAAAGAAAGCACTCACTGGTGGATGTTTGTTATATCCCCAATCTAAATTACTACCCCAGGCTAATGCTTCTATTGTATCTAATGGTAAATTATTATTTGTTATTGAAGGAATCAAAGTCCAAACAAATAAGTGCGTAATTAAAAAAAGATAGAATAAATTACTTATATTCTTTTTTTTAAACATATATCTATATATTTATACAATTAATGGTTTCTTGACACCATTTAATTGCTGAATATACTGCGAGCGCTTTAGAAATTAAAATGGTTAAAATTTCAAAAAACTACGTTCCAAAAGAATCAGAAAAATATATGTGTGAAAAACATAAGCTGTTTTTCAAAAACAAATTATCGGAGTGGAAAAAAGATCTAATAAGATCAAATAACGAAGCTTTGTACAATAGCTCAATGGATGACAATAGCACATCAGCAGACATTGTGGATCAGGCAAGTTCATACACTGACAAAAATGTTGAGATGAGAGCTATAAATAGACAGATAAAACTTATATCTAAAATCGATGCTGCGCTTAGAAGAATTAAAGATGGGACTTATGGTTTCTGTGAGGATACAGGTGAGCCGATTGGAATTAAGAGATTAATTGCTCGTCCTGTTGCAACATTAAGTATTTCAGCTCAAGAAAAACATGAAAAAGAGGAAAAAGTTTACGCAAGTGACGTTTAGGGAGAGGGTATTTTTTCTCCTTTATTCATAAAATCATAACCTTTGATAACCGCTGCTCTACCTGCGATATCGTTATACCATCTCATCAAATTTTTATAGTTCTTCAAACCAATATCATGCCAGTCATGCCTAGCAATCCATGGCCATGTAGCTATATCAGCAATTGAGTACTCTTCACCTGCTAAAAATTTTGATTGTGATAATCTTAGATCCAAATCGTTATAGATTGCCTTTGATATTTTAAAATATCTGTCTTCCCCAAATTTACTTTTTCCTGAATTATAATGATGAAACTGATGATGCTGGCCCAGCATAGGTCCAACATAACCCATCTGGGCCATTAACCATTGATTGATTTGATCTCTATTTTTTTCGTCATAAAACTTACCACTTTTATTACCTAGGTAGATCAAGATTGCGCCAGACTCAAAAATTGTTTTACCATTATCATGGTCTTTAATTACAGGGGTCTTATTAAATGGGCTTATTTTTTTAAACTCAGGTTTAAATTGTTCATTTTTAAACAAATTAACCTTCGTAACTTTGTACTCATATTGAATTTCCTCAAGCATAATTGAGATCTTTTTTCCATTAGGCGTATCGGCTGTAAAAAGCTCAATCACTTTTAACGCCAAGTCTATTTTTTATAGCTTTTGAAGATGTTGTAAACTCAAAACGATATTTCTCATTTGGCCTAGCTAATTTGAAGCATGCCCTTGCTGCTAAAGCCCCTTCGTGAAAACCTGATAAAATTAATTTTAATTTCCCTGGATAGTTACAAATGTCACCAACAGCATAAATCCCTTTTTGGTTTGTTTCGAATTTTTCAGTATCAACTTCGACTGTTTTTTTATCAATATTAAGCCCCCAATTTGCAATTGGTCCTAACTGCATAATAAGTCCAAAGAAACCTAGCACATAGTCTGTTTTTAAATTTTTAATTTTTTTATCATCATCTTCAATATCTATACTTTCAATTTTACTTGAACCATTAAGTTTTTTTAATTGAAACTTGGTAAAAAGATTTATTTTTTTTGATTTTGTAAATTCATGAACTTTATCAACAGTTGCCTGAGCGCCTCTAAATTCATCCCTTCTATGTATCAAGTTTACATTAGAATTATTTGACAATTCAACAGCCCAATCTAAAGCACTATCCCCACCACCAAAAATTGAAACTGTTTTACCTTTAAAAATATTTTTATCCTTTATTGAATATAAAATTGATTTATTTTCAAATTTCTCATGTCCTTCAACTGAAAATTTTCTTGGTTCAAATGATCCAACTCCACCCGCAATTATGACATTTGGTGTAGTAAACGAAGTTCCTTTATTTGTCTTAACAATCCACTTTTCACCATCTTTTTTTACTTCATCAACTCTTTCAGATAAATGAAATTTAATATCAAATGGTTTTAGTTGATTAATTAAATTATTAGTAAGCTCTTCGCCTGTGCATTCTGGAACCGCGGGAATATCGTAAATTGGTTTGTCAGGATAAAGTTCTATACATTGTCCACCTATCTTATCCAAGTTATCAACGATCTCACAATCTAAACCAATTAATTTTAATTGGTGCGCAGTAAAAAGACCAGTTGGTCCAGCTCCAATAATTAACGCATCTGTTTTAATCATTACGTTTGTTTTTCTGGCATGTCTACTACCAAACCATCTAAATCATCTGAAACAATTATTTGACAACTTAGTCTGCTATTTTTTTTTGGTTCGTAAGCTTGGTCTAGCATATCATCTTCACCTTCATTTTTTTTATTTATCTTATCAAACCAATCTTCTTTGATATAAACATGGCAAGTTGCACAAGCCATGCTTCCTCCACAATCTGCATCAATGCCTGGTATATTGTTTTGAACGGCACCTTCCATTACTGTTAGTCCGTTTTGAACGTCTACTGTATGGTTCGTTCCATTATGCTCTTTGTAAGTAATTTTTGCCATTAAATTTATATAAGCACAAAAAAAAATAGGGCAAGTGGTTAAACTCGCCCTATTTTAAAATTAAGATAATTTTAATTATCTAGCTCTCGCTGGTGTACTTGAAACTGCAGCTGCCCAAATAACTAGACCGAATGCGATCTTGTTAATAAAGTCAGCTAAGTTGTAAATGATGTTCAATGAAGCTGCATCAATTCCGCCTGTTAGGTAACCAAAAATGTAACCTAATGGGTAAATTGCCCAACCGATTGTTACGATCATTCTCATTGCACCGAAAGCTGTAACAAGTGCTTTGTTACCACTTTTAGATGCTGCTTTTCCAGCTTCACCTGAGAATACTTCATATAAGATGTAGATCCATCCAGCCATACCGATTACGAAACCAAGTGTAGCGTTGATGTAACCTGCTTCTCCTAAGTATCCACCTACTAGCATTACTACTGATCCGATTAGTAATCTCCAGAAAATTCCTGAAGGTACTTTTCTTATCGCTGCTAATATTAGATAAAACTCAATCATTTGTAACGGCACTGTAATCAACCAATCAATGTATCTGTACACTGTTGGTGAGTCACCTGTAATGATCCATACTTCTCTCATGTACATGTAGTGAACAAATGCAACACCTGTTACTAGACCTGCAACTGTTATAGATGTTTTCCAACCACCAGCTACTGAACCTCTTTCCATAAAGAAAAAGACAGTTGCTGCAGCCATACCCATAGAAATTAACCAAAATGATATTCCTACAAGGTCATCCGTAGCTAACAGAACAGTGTCTGCTGCGTTTGCTGTACCAGCAAAGCCAACTAGAGCTAATGCTGCTAATGCAAACAGTTTTAGTTTATTCATAAAAAACTCCCTCTTTAGTTAGTTTTTTGTTAGTTTAAATTTAAACTACGACCTAAACTTCAGTTTAGATCAAAGTTGGGTCCTAATACCAAATATCTAGGGTTATTAGAAGTGTTATTTAGGACTAATTTAGGTTGATTTTACTCGCTTTTTGAAATTAAATGCAACTAACACGTAGAAAAAGCCTTAAATAACAGGATTTTGAATCATAATGATATGAACAGAAAATTTGAGCAAATTTACAATAAATCTATTACTAAACCAGAGGAGTTCTGGCGTGAAGTATCAGAAGATATATTCTGGTTTAAAAAACCAACTAAGATTTTAAACAATACTAATCCCCCATTCTACAAATGGTTCGAGAACGGAACTACAAACACTTGTTATAATGCTCTAGATTTCCACATTGATAACGGTTTAGGGGAAAAAACTGCACTAATTTACGATAGCCCAATTACAGGTAACAAAGCAAAGTTTACCTATAATCAATTAAGGTCGAAAGTTTCAAAATTTGCTGGAGCTTTAAGAAATCAAGGGCTCCAAAAAGGTGATAGGGCTATAATTTATATGCCAATGGTGCCTGAGGCCGTTGTTGCTATGTTGGCATGTGGAAGAATAGGTGTCATTCACTCAGTGGTGTTCGGAGGATTCGCCTCTAATGAACTTGCAAGTCGTATAGATGA
The DNA here is from genome assembly GCA_902535745.1 of uncultured Pelagibacteraceae bacterium. Lineage (GTDB taxonomy): Bacteria > Pseudomonadota > Alphaproteobacteria > Pelagibacterales > Pelagibacteraceae > Pelagibacter. Next base: position 73,429 of record CACAUR010000002.1, on the reverse strand, counting down.
TAGTAAAGCCAAAATTTTAATAACTGCATCTTGCGGTTTCGAACCTGGAAGAACAGTAGAGTATAGACCACTCGTTGATGGGGCTCTAAAACTTGCCAAACATTTGGTTGAAAAAGTTATCTTTTTCCAACGAAAGGGACATGAGGTAAAATTAAATGCTCCAAAAGAAATTAGTTGGGACGAAGCTTTTTCAAATGCAAAAGATACAGATTGTGTAGAGATGAATTCAAATGAATACGCCTATATTCTTTATACATCAGGTACAACTGGTGTGCCAAAAGGAATTGTAAGAGATATCGGGGGCCACATAGTTGCTCTTAAATGGACTATGAAGAATATTTACAACATAGATGAAGGCGATGTTTGGTGGTCCGCAAGTGATATTGGTTGGATTGTAGGCCACTCCTATATTGTTTATGCCCCTTTATTTAAAGGTTGCACCACTGTTTTATTTGAAGGTAAGCCAGTTGGGACTCCTGATGCTGGTGCCTTCTGGAAAATGATCTCAGACTATAAAATCAAATCTTTATTTACTGCACCTACTGCTTTTAGAGCAATCAAAAAAGAAGACCCGGAGGGGAAGTTTTTTTCAAAATATGATTTAAGCTCTTTTGAGTCTTTATTTTTAGCCGGTGAACGTGCAGATCCTGATACAATAAAGTGGGCTGAAAATTTACTCAAGGTTCCAGTAATTGATCATTGGTGGCAGACTGAAACAAGCTGGGCGATAAGCTCAAATTGTACTGGTATCGAAATGATGAAAACAAAATATGGTTCTGCATGTAAAGCTGTTCCAGGTTATGATGTAAAAATAATTAAACCTGATCAAAGTTTAGCAAATCCAAATGAAATGGGGGATATTGTTGTAAAACTACCTTTGCCACCAGGAACTTTTCCAACTCTTTGGAATGCAGATAAAAGATACAAAGAAAATTATATGTCAAATTACGAGGGTTATTATCAAACCTACGATGCAGGTCATATTGATGAAGATGGTTATATTTGGATTATGTCCAGGACTGACGATATAATAAATGTAGCTGGTCACAGATTATCCACTGGCGCAATTGAAGAAGTATTATCAGAACATCAGTCAGTTGCTGAATGTGCAGTACTTGGAATAACAGATAAATTAAAAGGGCAGTTGCCTATTGGACTTATTGTATTAAAAACAGGAGTAGACAAAGATAATGAGACAATTTCTAAAGAATGTATTCAAATGGTTCGAGATAAAATTGGTCCAGTTGCTGCATTTAAGGTTGCAATAATAATTAAAAGACTTCCAAAAACAAGATCGGGTAAAATTTTAAGAGGTACAATAAGAAAAATAGCAGATAATGTTGAATATAAAATGCCTCCTACTATTGATGACCCAGCAATTTTAGATGAGATTAAAGATGATCTTATTAGAAATAGTATATTAAAATCTGATTGAAACTTATTAAATTAAAGAATTAATAATATTTAAATATTTTTTGAGATTTTGATTATAATCAAATCTATTCAAATTTTTATAACCTATTGATATTTTTTTGGATAATGACTTTTTATTTTTAGAATAATGCAAAATTAAATTTGACAATTCTAAATAATTACCAACATTAAACAAAAACCCTGCTTTTCCGTTTAAAAGAATTTCTCTTGGTCCAGTTGGACAATTTGAAGAAATGATAAATTTTCTTAAGACCTGAGATTCTAACAAAACGTTTGGTAAACCTTCATATATTGAGGATAAAATAAAAACATCTGAAGATTTAATTAAATTAAAAGGATTATTCTGAAAATCTAATAATTTTACTTGTTTAGAAAGATTATTTTCATAAATATATTTAACCAAATTTTTTTTTTCAACTCCCCTACCCACTAATAATAAATTAAATCTTATTTTATCTTTAATTCTATTCACTGCCTTTAGAAGAGTAAGTTGATCTTTTTGATCAGTGTATCTACCTATGTTTATTAATTTCAATTTTTTCCTATCAAACTTAATTTTACTTTTGATTTTTGATTTTTTGATTATTTCTTTTTTATTTAATGGATTGTATATACATTCGGCATGAATTTTAAATTTTGTCTTAAATTTTTTTTTAAATTCAAAGCTATTTACAATTATTTTGTCGGCACTTCTTAAGACATATTTAAAAATAAAGTTTTTAAATCCATTTTGAGACCAGCCATCAGGTGCTGAATTTGATCTAACAATTACCTTTATTCGTAATAGCTTGCATAATAACGTGCAATACACGTTTCCTTGAAAAGAAAAAACTAGAACATTTCTATCTTTCAAAATTTCTATAAAAAGTAAAAATAAGCCTACAAAAAATTTTTTTTTTCTTCCTATTGAGTTCCAAAAGTCTGCCTTAGGAGAGATAAACTTAATTTTATAATTAAATTTGTTCTTGAATTTATTTGAGACCGAAATAACAGAAATGTTGTTAATCTTATTTTTTAAATAATTAGATATAATAAATAAGTTCTTTTCTACTCCTCCACCTTCTATAGAGGGTATAAATATAATAAGTTTTTTTTGCATCTGTAGAATTAGTTATAACTTAAATAACAATTTTGTTATAATTAAGAACTTTTTAAATAAATTTTAATGCAAAAAAAACCTTTAGTTTCTATATTGATAGCTAACTATAATAATTCACCGTATATTCAGCAATGTATTAATTCTTTAAATTCTCAAACGTACAAAAATTTAGAGATAATTTTCTTCGATGATAACTCATTAGATAACTCTATCGATATCATCAAACAATTTTCAAATGTAAAGATTATTGAAAATAAAATTCAAACAAAATTTGGCTCATTAAATCAATTAAACGCCTTTAAAGAAGCAATTAAAATAAGTAAAGGTGATTTAATTTTTTTACTCGATAGCGATGATTATTTTAATAAAGAAAAAATTGAGAAAGTAGTTGATTACTTTAATAATAATAAAAATGCAAAAATAGTTTTCGATTATCCGTTAATAGTTGAAAATAACAATATTTATTCGAAAAAAACAAAACTTAGTTTTTTCAAAACATACTGGCCATATATTCATCCAACTAGCTGTATTTCAATTAAAAAAAATTGTTTTGAGGCGTTGTTAAAAGTTATTTCTTACAAAGATTTTACTGACGTATGGTTAGATTTAAGAATCTGTTTATTTTCAAAATATATTTTAAAAGATTTTCATATAATAAATGAAAATTTAACCTTTTACAGAAAAACTGCCTCAAACATATCTTCGAAATTTAACAAGTTTTCAAAAAATTGGTGGAAAAGAAGGATGCAAGCTCATCAATTTTTTCAACAATTTTCTAAAGATAATAAATTAAATTTTGATAAAAATTTCGACTTTCTTCTTACAAAATTTATATGTAAGTTTTTGTAATGATGAAAAGAATACTATTAATTGGAAAAAGGGGTTTTTTAGGGAATTATTTAAATAAATATTTACGTAAAAAATTTAAACTTAGTTTCATATCTTTTAAAGAAGTTAATAATGTCAAAAAATCAATAGTTAAATATGATTATATAATCAACACATCAATAAACAAAAACTACATCAAAAAAAAGTATGATAAAAAATTTGATAATGATTTTCAAATATCAAACCTTTTGGATCCAAAAAAAAATACATTTATTTTTTTTAGCTCAAGAAAGGTTTATAAATCAAAAAAAAATATTAAGGAGAATGATAAGTTAAACCCTTTATCGTATTACTCAAAAAATAAACTAATCACAGAAAATTTTTTAAAAAGTAAGCTGAAATCAAACTTATTGATATTGAGAATATCAAATATAATTGGATTTAAATTAAAGTTTCGAGAGAATCTTCATAAAACTTTTGTTGATTTGTTTTATGAAAAGGCAAAAAAAGGTTTTATCTATGATAATGGAAATAGATTTAAGGACTTCTTATCTATAAAGAAATTTGCTCAAATATTGGTAATGATAATTAAAAAAGATTTAAGAGGTATCTACAATGTATCAATAGGTAAAAAAATATTCTTAAATCAGATAAATAATTGGCTTAATAAGTATAATAAAAAATCTTTAAAAGTTATAAAATATGAATTTAAAAGAAACCAAGATTTCTACCTTAATAACAAAAAGTTGATGTCAAAAATAAATATTAAAAATGAAGTCTATGAATTAAAAAAGGAATGTTTAGCTTTAAGTAAAAAATTGTTTAATTAAAATCAAGAGGTAGTCCCTCTGGTGATCCTATTATTTTTCCGTTTAACATTTTAATTTTTCCATTTACTATAGTTGCTACTGCACAACCTTTGAAAGTTTCTCCATGATATGGTGTCCATTTACATTTGCTTTGCATATCTTTGTTATCGATTGTGATTTTTCTGTTTAAATCTACAATTGTGAGATCAGCGTCAAAGTCTTTTTTGATGTATCCTTTATTTTTAACTCCAAATATTTTAACAGGATTTTCACAAATAAATTTCATCAATTGCTCTAATTTTAATTTTCCATTATTAATATGATTTAACATGACAGGTAGTAATGTTTGCACGCCAGGCATACCTGAGGGTGAATTTGGATAAGGCTTATCTTTATTAGCCTTTAAGTGTGGTGCATGATCTGAACCAATTGTATCATTGTAATTATTTTTTATTGCATACCAAAGACGATCTTGATGAGTTTTATTCCTTATAGGCGGATTCATTTGAGCGTAAGTTCCAATTTTATCATAACAATCGGGTGCGTAAAGAGTTAGGTGTTGAGGCGTTATTTCAAAGGTAATGTTACCTTTGTTCTGAGACAGAAAGTCTATTTCTTCTTTTGTAGTAATATGAAGTATATGTGCTTTTTTATTTAATCTTTTTGCAATTTTAACAATTCTTCTAGTTGATGACATTGCAACTTCTTCATTTCTCCAAATAGGATGTGTTTTTACATTGCCTTTTTCAATTAATTTTTTCCTCATTTTTAAGATTTCTTCATCTTCAGAATGAACTGCTACAACTTTTGACGCGTGTTCAAAAACTTTTTCTATATCTTTTTCTTTATCTACCAATAAGTTGCCTGTTGAAGATCCTGCAAAAAGTTTAATTCCACAACACCCTTTTAAATCTTTAAGTTTCTCCAAGGTTGAATAATTTTCAGCTGTAGCTCCAAAAAAAAAAGCATGATTACAGTACATTTTTTTTGCAATGTTTATTTTTTTTTCGAATTCCTCAAAATTAGTAGTTGGTGGTTTTGTATTTGGCATCTCAAAAACTGATGTTATGCCTCCCATGACTGCTGCCATACTCCCAGAATTAAGATCTTCAGTATCTGTTGAGCCCGGCTCTCTAAAATGAACTTGAGTGTCAATACAACCAGGCAAAACAGTCAATCCTTTTGCATCAAATATCTCTTTGGATTTATTTTTCAAGTCGCCAATCTCAATAATTTTGTTATTAGATATTCCAATATCTTTTTTCTCAAGATTACCGTTAATATAACATTCGCCGTTTTTAATGATTAGATCTAACATTGTTTTAAGAATAGATATATTATATTTATATATTAATCAATTATGAATACGGAAAAAGTTTATATTTTAGATGATAGGGGTATTTTGTATATCAATGGTCCAGACTCTAAAAAATTTTTACAAAATCTTATCTCAAATGACATTGAAAAAGTAAATGAAAGTAAAAGTTGTTTTGCCTCTTTGCTTTCACCTCAGGGAAAATTTTTATTTGATTTTATAGTAATCAAACATAAAGACGGTTACTTGTTAGATTGTGAAAAGAAAATAATTGATCAGTTATATAAAAAATTAGACATATATAAACTAAAATCAAAGGTAGAGATTTTAAATCTTAGCAACGAATTTGTGGTAGCTGCTTTTAATCATGAAAAATTCATATCTATAGAAGGTGCAAAAGATGAGTTGGGATTTACCACTAAATATAATGAGGACCATATTCTTCTTGATCCAAGAAATAAAAAATTGGGGGGGTAGAATTATTGCTAATCTTGAAAAACTGTACATGTCCCTAAAAAAAATGAAACTTAAATCTTCTAACATAGATGAATACTACAAATTAAGCTTTGAGCTAGGTATACCCCAAAGTAACATGGACCAGTTACAGGAAAGGTTATTTGGAATAGAGTGTAATTTTGTGGAACTTAATGCAATAGACTTTAAGAAAGGTTGTTATGTTGGCCAAGAAAATACTTCACGTATTAAAAATAAAGATAAATTAAATAAAAGATTATTGCCGCTTCAAGTAAAAAAAGGCTCTATAAATAATAATGACACAATTACATCTAATAATGTAGAAATTGGTAAAGTTTTGATAGCAAATAAATTTAGTTTTGCCCTAATCAAATTTAAAGATAAGGAGTTTGAATATAACAAAGAATTCAAGTGTGGAGAAGCAAATATCGAAATATTAAAACCTAACTGGTTAAATTAGTGAAAAATAGGAAAATAATACATCCATCTAAATTAAAATTTACTCAATTTAACAGCTATGGAAAACCAATTTCAGGTATGAGTTGGCATAAAATATCTTATAATCAAAATACTGGTGTTGGAAGTTACATACTAAAAATGGCTCCTGGTACTAAAAGTTTAAAACATAAACATCAAAACTATGAGGAATTTTTTGTTTTGGATGGAGAACTTACAGATGAGGATAATACAACTTTCAATGAAGGTGATTTTATCTCGTATAAGCCAGGTTCAAAACATTCATCTTTTTCTAAAAAAGGATGTTTATTATTAGTGTTTTTAAGAAAAAAAAACAAAGCTATTTAAATGGTGCGGCCAGAGAGATTTGAACTCTCACGGACTAGGTCCACACGGCCCTCAACCGTGCCTGTCTACCAATTTCAGCATGGCCGCCTTGTGCGTCACATTAATTGAATGACAATTATCTTTCAAGTTGATACATATGTTTTATGGAATTTACTCCTGAAATAAAAAAAGCAACTCAGCCAATTTACCAAAAAATTTCTAAGACTATTCCTGAAATTGAATGGTCCACTTACGCTCCTTATATTTATGAAATAAACAAACTTAAAAAAGAGAAGAATGCTGTAATTCTTGCTCATAATTATCAGACACCAGAAATATATCATGGGATATCAGATTTTTCTGCGGATTCTCTTGCTCTAGCTGTTGAGGCTGCAAAAACCAAAGCTGATATAATTGTCATGTGTGGAGTACATTTTATGGCCGAGACTGCAAAACTTATGAGTCCTGGTAAAAAAGTTTTGTTGCCAGATATGAGGGCTGGTTGTTCTTTATCATCTTCAATAACTGGTGAAGATGTGAGAAAACTAAAAAAACAAAACCCAGGTATTCCAGTTGTATCATACGTAAACACTTCAGCAGATGTAAAAGCGGAAACTGATGTTTGTTGTACTTCAGCAAATGCGGTTAAAATCGTAAATTCATTAGGTGTCAGAAAAGTAATTTTCTTGCCAGATGATTATCTTGCTAAATATGTTGCTTCACAAACAGATGTTGAAATTATCTCATGGAAAGGAACATGTGAAGTGCATGAAAAGTTTAATGATACAGAGATAAATGAGATAAGAAAAAATAATCCTGGAATAAAAGTTATTGCTCATCCTGAATGTCCACCAGACGTTATAAATGCAAGTGATTTTACAGGATCAACAAGTGGTATGATAAAATATGTAAAAGACAATCAACCAGAAAAGGTCATGATGGTAACGGAATGTTCCATGAGCGATAATGTCCAAGTAGATAATCCGAATGTGAAGTTTATAAGACCATGCAACTTATGTCCCCACATGAAAAGAATTACACTTCCTAAAATTTTAGATTGTTTAAAAAATGAGACAAATGAAATTTTAATGTCAGATGAAACAATTGAAAAAGCTAGAAAGTCTGTGGAGAGAATGGCTGAAATAGGCAGATAATATCTGTGTCCAAAATAATTTTAAGTAAAAGTTTCATAAAAAATTCTGCTAAGCTCGCTTTAAATGAGGATTTATACCCCGGCGGAGATATCACATCAAATCTCATTGAGAAAAGTAGTATCAAGACATTTAAAATAATCGTAAATCAAAATGGAATCATTGGTGGAATAGAATTTGCTAAAAGCACATTTAAAATCTTCGATAACAAGATCCAATTTCATATTAAAAAAAAAGATGGTTCTCAAGTTAAAAAGGGCCAGATTATTGCTATTATCAAAGGCGATGCAAAAAACATTTTAATTTGTGAAAGAGTGGCGCTCAATTTTCTTTCTCATATATCGGGTATAGCTAGTTACACTAATAAATTTGTTAAACATGCTAAAGGCAAAAGTAAGATTTGCTGTACTCGTAAAACAATTCCAAACTTAAGAGTAATACAAAAGTATGCAGTTAAATTGGGTGGGGGCACTAACCATAGATTTAATCTAAGTGATGAGTATTTAATAAAAGATAATCACATCGCGAGTTCAAATTTAAAATCTTTAGTTCAAAGGGCAATCAAAAATAAAAAAGGAAGAAAAATAACAGTTGAGGTCGATAATTTAAAACAACTAAAATTAATTTGGGGATTTAAATTCAATACAGTGCTTTTTGATAATATGAATATTAAAAATCTTAAAGAAGGTGTAAAAATTGCAAAAAAATATTATGAAACTGAGGCGTCTGGAAATATAACTCTAAAAAATGTTAGATCAGTTTTAAGAACAGGTGTTGACAGAATCTCTGTTGGTAGCATTACTCATAGTGCTCCTGCTATTGATTTTAAATTAGAAATTTAATTTTTCTTATTTTTTTAATTCTGCTTGAGCTGCTGCTAGACGTGCAACGGGAACTCTGTAAGGTGAACAAGAGACATAATTCAACCCAGTTTTAGAACAAAAACTTATACTTTTAGGATCTCCACCATGTTCTCCACAAATTCCAAGTTTAATTTTTTTATTTTGTTTTCTACCTTTTAACGAAGCTATTTCAATTAAATCCCCTACACCCTCGTCTATTGAAACAAAAGGATCAATATCAAATATTTTATTTTCAATATAATCATTTAAAAATTTTCCACTATCATCTCTGCTAATGCCAAAAGTTGTCTGAGTTAAATCATTAGTACCAAAACTAAAAAATTCAGCATGTTTTGCAATATCTTTTGCTTTAATGGCTGCTCTTGGAAGTTCAATCATAGTTCCCACCAAAAAACTTATTTTAGTATTATTTTCATCTTGAACTTTTTTAGCAACTCTTATTACTAAATCTTTCATTATTTTGATTTCAGCTTCGGTTGATACAAGGGGTATCATTATTTCTGGCATTGTAGATTTGAGTTTCTTTTTTTTACATTCAACCAAAGCTTCAAAAATTGCTCTGCACTGCATTTCGTAAATTTCTGGAAAGGAAATACCTAATCTACATCCTCGATGACCGAGCATTGGATTATGTTCATGCAATTCATCTGTCCTTGACTTTATTTCGCTTGGGTTTAAACCAGTCACTGTACTAAGGTCTCCTATTTCTTTATCATTTTTGGGTAAAAATTCGTGTAAAGGTGGATCAAGTAATCTAACTGTCACTGGAAGACCATTCATAATTTCAAAAATTTGAATAAAGTCATTTTTTTGATGAGGTAGTAATTTTGCCAAAGCCTTATTTCTATCTTCTATAGTTTTTGATAAAATCATTTCTCTTACAGACAAAATTCTATCTTCGTCAAAAAACATATGCTCAGTTCTACAAAGACCAATCCCCTCAGCTCCAAATTCTCTTGCCGTTTTTGTATCAAGAGGGGTCTCGGAGTTTGTTCTTACTTTTAATTTTCTGTAACTATCAGCCCAACTCATTAATTTTGAAAAATCACCTGAGATCTCTGGCTTTAACGTTGGAACTTTATCTAAAATAACTCTACCTGTAGATCCATCAATTGTAATCACATCTCCTTCTTTTACTTCTACGTTTGAAGAAGTTTTAAATATTTTTTGCTCGTAATTGATATCTATTTCACTGGAACCTGAAACACATGGTCTTCCCATACCTCTTGCAACAACAGCAGCATGACTAGTCATTCCTCCGCGAGCAGTTAAAATACCTTTTGCAGCATGCATACCATGGATATCCTCAGGTGAGGTTTCTACTCTTACAAGTATTGTATCTTGCATCATCCCATTTAATCTCTCTGCTTCATCAGATGAAAAAACAACTTTTCCACTTGTTGCACCTGGAGAAGCAGGTAAACCTTTTGCAATAGTTTTTACTTCTTTTGTTTCGTCTAATGATGGATGCAGAAGTGTGTCCAAAGTGTTAGGATCAACTCTTAAAACTGCCTCTTTTTTCGTTATCAATTTTTCTTTGACCATGTCTACAGCTATTTTTACTGCAGATTTTGCAGTTCTTTTTCCAGATCTTGTTTGAAGCATCCACAATTTAGAATTTTCAACTGTGAATTCTACGTCTTGCATATCTTTGTAAAATTTTTCTAAAAGTTTGAGAATTTTTTTTAGTTGGGTATAAACCTTTGGCATGGCCTGTTCCATTGATTTACCTTTTGAGTTTGAGTCTTTATTCGCTTTTTTTGTTATATAGTTTGGCGTCCTTGTGCCAGCTACAACATCCTCCCCTTGAGCATTTATAAGATATTCTCCGTAAATTTCATTTTTTCCATTTGATGGGTTCCTAGTAAAAACTACACCTGTTGCACAATCGTTACCCATATTTCCAAAAACCATTGATTGAACGTTTATAGCTGTTCCCCATGCGGAAGGTATTTGATTTAATTTTCTATAAACTTTTGCACGGTTACTTTCCCATGACAAAAAAACTGCTGAAATAGCTCCAAACAATTGTTCATAAACATCTTGAGGGAATTGTTTTTTAGTCTTTTCTTTAACAACGTTTTTAAAGTCATCAATAAGACCATCCCAATCATTTTCATCTAAATCAGTATCTAACAAAACGCCCTTAGTTAACTTATAATTTTCAATTAATTCCTCAAAATTATAACTTTCTACTCCAAGCACCACATTCGAATACATTTGAATAAATCTTCTATAACTATCTTTTGCAAACCTCATATTGGATGTTTTTTTTGCAAGAGCTTTGACTGTTTCATCGTTCAAACCTAAATTTAAAATTGTATCCATCATTCCAGGCATTGAAACTCTTGCGCCTGACCTTACTGAAACTAGTAATGGATTATCTAAATCACCAAATTTTTTTCCACATTCTTTTTCGATTTGTTTTAATTCTTGCTTAATAGATTTAATTAGTTTCTGATTAAGTTTTTTATTATTTTTATAAAATATTTCACAGACCTCAGTAGATATAGTAAATCCAGGTGGCACGGGTAAACCAAGTTTTCCCATTTGAGCAAGATTTGCTCCTTTTCCGCCTAAAACAAACTTTGGATACTTTATATTTTTTATTTTTTTAGATTTAAAATTAAAAACTAAATTGCTCATTATGCACTTTCAATATCAGAAAAATTTAAATAATTATTGAACGTTTTACATAACAATTGCATAAGTTCCAAACGATTTTTTTTGATCGCTTCGTCATCATCATTAACTATTACATTATCAAAGAAGTTAGAAACATCAGTTTTTGCACCAGCCAAAACCTCTAAAGTTTTTTTACAGTCTTCACGACTACCTAGGCTTGTAAAATATTTTCTTATTTCTTGTATTTTTTTGTATAATTTCTTCTCAAAATCATTTTTGAATAATCCTGGATCAGTAGAATTTTCTAACTCGATCTTATTTTTTGATATCTCGTTTGATATGATATTGGATGCTCTTTTGTAAGAAAAAATTACATCTTGACCAATATTTCTATCTATCAATTTATTTAAAATAAAAGCTTTGTTATAAATTTTATAAATTTGGTCTGCATTATAGCTATTGATTGAGCATTCTATAATGTCTGGTCTTATTTTTTTTTCTTTCATATAAAATTTAAGTCTTTCGGAAAGAAAGTTAAATAGATCTTGTTGGATAGCCTTTATATCAAAATTCAAATCTTGTTCAGTGAATAAAACACAAGAATAATTTAATATATCTTTAAATTTAATCTCTAATTTATTTTCTATTATTAGTCTTATAAGACCAATGGCCGATCTTCTCAACGCGAACGGATCCTTTGAACTTGATGGTTTCAAATTAATTATAAAAAAACCAACTAACGTATCTATTTTATCACTTAAAGCTAAAGTGACTGAGTAGGGTTTTTTTGGTGTCTTTGTTTCTGGGCCTATTGGTAAATAATGTTCACTGATGGCCAAACAAATTTCATTATCAAAACCTTGAGCTTTAGCAAAGTGGCCACCCATTACACCTTGAAGCTCAGGGAATTCTCCCACTAAGTCAGACACTAAATCTACTTTGCAAATAGAGGATGCTACTTCAACTTTTTCTTTACTAATTAAAAGTTCATCAGATATTAGTGATCCGAGCTTTCTTAATCTTTGAGTTTTATCAAAGTAAGTTCCTAATCCTTCAAAATAATTTACATTTTTTAGATCTGATATTCCTTTAACTAAATTTTTTGTTTTATTTTTATACCAGAAAAATTGAGCATCATTTAAACGAGCTTCGACTACTCGCTCATTTCCTAACCTAATTAAACCTTTTGGGTCGTTATTGTCTGCAACTAAAAAGAAGATATTCGTTAATTTTTCTTTTTTGTCAAAGGTTGGGAAATACTTTTGATGAACTTCCATAGTTGTGACTAATATTTCTTTTGGAATCTTTAAAAATTTTTTGTCAAACTTGCATTTAATTACATTTGGTTTTTCAACAATATTTGTTACTTCGCTTAATAATTTTTTGTTTAGGGCTAACTTCAACCTGTCTAACTTAGTTTTTTTTAATAATTGATTTTCAATAAATTCTTCTCTTTTATTATGATCCAATATAATGCCTTTGCTTTTGAAAAATTCCTTGTAAGTTTTAAAACTCAAAAATTTAGTTGTTTTCTCCTCAAAGTCTTTATCCAGATAGGTAAAATTGGATGAATTTAAATGATGATAATTAAATTCTAAAACTTTATTATTAAAACAAGCAAGTATGGATTTTAATGGTCTACCCCAGTACATATCATGTTCACCCCATCTCATTGATTTTTTCCAAGGGATTTCATCAAGAATTTTTGGTAAATTATTTTTCAAAATAGATTTTGTCTCTACTGTTTGAGCGGGTTTTTTAAAAAAATAAAACTCCCCTTTATCCGTTTTTCTTATAAAGGTTTCTTCTTTAGTTATATTATTAGATTTTATAAAACCATCTAGCGCTTGTTCATGCGCATTTACACTTGGACCTCTAATTTCGGCCTTTGCTCTTATGATCTTTTGGGAAATGTTTTCGCAGTAAACAATCAACCTATTTGGAGTTGATAGAACAGAAATACTATCTTTAAATTTAATTTCCTCTTTTTTCAAAAAACCAACAAAATTTTTTTGGAGATTTTCTCTAGCTGTTTTCTGTAAAGTTGCAGGAATTTCTTCGCTAAATAATTCTAAAAAAAATTCAGACATTTTATTTTTGGCTATCTACCCATACTTGACCCACACCTTTAGTCAAATCTCTAATTCTAGCAATAAACTCTGCTCTTTGCGCTACGCTAATCGCTCCTCTGGCATCTAAAATATTAAAAACATGACTTGCTTTTAAACACTGATCATAGGCAGGAAGTGAAAGTTTTTTTTCTAACAAAGATTTGGTTTCTTGTTCCAGCATATCGAAAAATTTAAATAAGTTTTCAATATTTGCAAAATCAAAATTGTAAGATGAAAATTCTTTTTCAGCTTGTAAAAAAACATCTTTATAAAGAATACCTTCATCGTTCCATACTAAGTCAAATACACTTTTTTTCTTTTGGGTAAACATACATAATCTTTCTAAACCGTAAGTAAGTTCTACAGAAATAGGTTTACAATCCATCCCTGCCATTTTTTGAAAGTAAGTAAATTGAGTAATTTCCATTCCATCGCACCAAACTTCCCAACCTAGTCCGGCTGCACCCAATGTTGGACTTTCCCAATCATCTTCAACAAATCTAATATCATGGTCATTATGTTTTATTCCAATGGCATTAAGACTACTAAGATATAACCTTTTAATATTTTTTGGTGACGGTTTTATAATCACTTGGAATTGATAATAATGTTGAAGTCTATTTGGATTTTCTCCATATCTTCCATCAGTTGGTCTTCTCGAAGGTTGTACATAAGCTGATCTCCAATGTTTGGGTCCTAAAGATCTTAAGGTGGTTGCGGGGTGAAATGTGCCTGCACCAACTTCTATGTCATATGGTTGTAAAATTACACAACCATTTTTTGCCCAAAATTTCTGCAGATTTAAAATTGTATCCTGGAATGTCTCTATTTTTAAATTTTTTTTTTTAGAGGCCATATCTTTGCCAGATAGATCTTTCTTCAATTACGTTTGCTATCTTATCGATTTGATTCTCTGATGAAATTCTTTTTGCCAACCATCCTTTGCTTTTTTCAAACTTTTTAATAATGACATCGTCACCAAACTTATCTTTTAAAATTTGATTTGCATTTCCTATACCGTCAATCAAGCCGAGTTCTTTTGATTTAGACCCAGACCAAAACTCTCCAGAAAATAATTCTATTCCTTTATCTTTTTTAAGTTTTGCACCCCTGCTTGTCTCCACTACTTTTATAAAATCTTTGTGCAAATCAATTTGAATATTTTTTAATCTATTTATATCTTCTTCTTTCGCATCCACAAAAGGATCTAAAGTACTTTTGTTTTTTCCTGCAGTATAAACTCTTCTTTCTACACCTGCCTTTTGAATAAGATCCTTGAAACCAAAAGAAGCATAAATAACACCAATTGAACCAACAATTGAACTTGAATTAGCATAAATCTCATCTCCAGCACATGCAATCAAGTAACCTCCTGAAGCAGCAACATCTTCTGCAAAAACAATTACCTTTTTTTTATTTTTTTTGGCCTGAGCTCTAATGAAGTCGTATATTAAGTGAGATTGGACTGGTGAACCACCTGGAGAATTAATCGATATAGCAACGGCTAAAGATTTTTTTGTAGAAAACGCTTTTTTTATTAATTCTTCTTGGCCAGCAAAATCAAGTCCTTGTTTAAATCTTCCAGCGTTTCCAATAACACCGGTTAATCTTATGTGGGGAACGATTTTTTTTTTTTTGAAAAAAGAGAACATGAGGTATGCTTACAAAATTTTTAGGTTAATATAAAGTCTACTAATAGTTGAAGTTTAAGGTGCGTCAATTGATAAGTATAAAATATCTCCAATTATATTAGTTTCTTAATGATGGGTTCGGTCATTCAATTAAAAAATAAAGTTAATAACGCTTACCTGGATTTAAAAAATTCAGTCGATGATAAAATTATTTTAGTAGAAGAAAAGATAAAGAATAAACTTATAAGTGATGTGTCTTTAGTAGAAAAGATGACTAGTTATAATTTAGCAACTGGTGGAAAAAAATTAAGAGCTATGTTGACTTTAAGTAGTTCAAAACTATGTGGGTACTTAAAAGGTGGTCGAGATATAAATTTAGCTGCATGCGTAGAATTAATTCACGCTGCAACATTAATGCACGATGATGTTCTGGATAAAGGAGAGATCAGAAGAGGAAAAAAAACAATAAATTCCATTTGGGGAAATCATGCATCAATCTTAGTTGGTGATTATCTTTTAAGTAGATGTTTTGAAATGATGGTTGAGGATGGAAACTTGGAAGTTTTAAGGTTATTATCAGCAACTTCTGCAAAAATAGCTCAAGGTGAAGTTTTACAACTTCAACACAAATCAGAAATAGATACAGTCGAAGAGACATACTTAAAGATTATCACCTCCAAAACTGCAGCGCTATTTTCTGCTGCATGCAAGGTTGGAGCGATATTGGGTAATAAAGATGAAAAGGTAAAAGAAGCATTATCTTCTTATGGAAAAAATCTTGGGGTAACTTTTCAGATAGCTGATGATACATTAGATTATAATTCTGATCTGAAAAAATTTGGAAAAACAATTGGAAAAGATTTTTATGAGGGTAAAATCACTCTACCTATAATTATTTTAAATCAGCAATGTAAAAGTTGTGAGATAGATATGCTTAAAGAATTTTTTTCCAAAAGAGAAAGGACTGAAAACGACCTAAAGTACACATTAGATATCATAAAAAAATATGACGTTATTAAACAATGTTACAAAAAAGCTGATCATTTTATTTCTTTAGCATCTAGCTCTTTAAATGTCTTTGAAAGTTCTGAGCAAAAAAATATTCTAAAAAATTTGACATCTTTTAGTATTGAAAGATCTTTTTAAGGATTTAATAAAAATCTTTTCCATCCTTTTCCATTATTCTTAACATATTTCAGTCTTTCATGAATTCTATTATCTCCATCACGCCAAAACTCAATTTCCTCAGGTACCAATCTCCATCCGGACCAATTAGGTGGTCTTGGAACTTTTTTCTCATCATGAAACTTTTTTTTGAATTTTTCAATTGAGTCATCAAGTGACTTCCTGCTTTCTAAAACTTCACTTTGATTTGAGGCCCACGCTCCTATTCTACTCCCATACGCTCTTGAATTATAATATTCATCAGCTTCTTTGTCAGAAACTTGAACAACATTACCATAAATCCTTATTTGTCTTAAAAGACTTTTCCAATGAAAACACATTGATGCCTTAGGGTTTTCTTTAAGATCCTTACCTTTAGAACTATTGAAGTTTGTGTAAAAAATAAAACCATCATTACTAAAGCCTTTTAAGAGAACCATTCTCACTTTAGGTCTCCCACTTTTGTCAGCTGTTGCTAATGATAATGCATTTGGATCATTAGGTTCGGTGGTTTCAGCCTTTTTAAACCATTCTTTGAAGAGATTTACTGGGTTATCCTCATCTTTGAAACAAATATCTAGTCCAAGTGAATTTTTTTCATTCATAATTTTAACAAAATAATTTATATAATAGAATAATGTCATTTAATACATTTGGAAAGTTATTTCGTTTCACTACTTGGGGTGAATCTCATGGACCAGCTATTGGATGTGTAGTTGATGGATGTCCTCCGAGAATAAAAATATCTGAAAAAGACATACAAAAAGAACTAAATAAGAGAAAACCTGGTCAATCTAAATTTACTACTCAAAGAAAAGAGGACGATAAAGTTGAAATTTTGTCAGGAGTATTTAATGGTGAGACAACTGGTACACCAATATTAATGATTATTTACAATAAGGATATGAAATCAAGAGACTATGAGACTATCAAAAATAAATTTCGTCCTGGACACGCTGATCTTACTTATTTTAAAAAATACGGCATAAGAGACTTCAGAGGAGGTGGTAGGCAATCAGCGAGAGAGACTGCAGCTAGAGTAGCTGCAGGTGCAATTGCAAAAAAAGTTTTAGAAAAAAAAATTGGTAAAAAATATTACATTAAAGGTGCGGTTACCCAACTTGGAATTTTGGGTTGTGATGTATCTGCATGGAACAATAAATTTATAGAAAAAAATCCATTTTTCTGTCCTGACAAAAAAGTTTTAAAATTGTGGGAAAAATATTTATTAGCAATTAGAAAGTCTGGCTCATCTTGTGGTGCAGTCATAGAATTAAGAGCTAACGGGGTACCATCTGGCTTAGGTGCCCCTATTTACTCAAAATTAGATATGGATTTAGCTTCAGCTATGATGAGTATAAATGCTGTAAAAGGAGTCAATATTGGAACTGGAATGGATGTTGCGCAATTAACAGGTGAACAGAATTCTGATGAGATAAGACAAAAGGGGAATAAAACGGTTTTCAAATCTAACAATGCGGGTGGAATTCTTGGTGGTATTTCAAGTGGTCAACAAATAAAAGTATCTTTTGCGGTTAAACCTACATCTTCCATACTTAACTCAAGAAAAACTATTGATAAATTTGGAAAAAATACAAATATATCAGTACGAGGTCGTCATGATCCTTGCGTTGGAATTAGAGCAGTTCCAATAGGTGAAGCGATGATGCATTGTGTTTTGTTGGACCATTTTTTGATGCACAAAGCTCAGTGCCAGTCTTAATTTTTTTTCTGTACTATAATTTTAGAGTCTAATACTTCATAAACTTTTTCCTCGATAGCTTTACTATCCAGGCCAGCAATTTGATACATTAAATCAGGTTTATCTTGATCAATAAACTTATCAGGAAAAGTCATCGACCTAAATTTAATTTTTTCTAATAAGCCTTTTTCTGATAAAAATTTACTTAAATGAGATCCAAAACCTCCGATTGAACCTTCTTCAATTGAAATAATTACTTCGTGATTTTTTGCAGTGTTCCACATTAAATTTTCATCTAGTGGTTTACAAAATCTTGCGTCAATTAAAGTAAGATTTAAACCTTTTTTTTCAAGATTGTTTAAAGCTTTTTGGCATTCTTGCAAACGGGCGCCAAAATTAATTAAAGCAATTTCTTTACCTTCTTTAATAACCCTTCCTTTTCCAATTTCAATTTTTTCATTTATTTCAGGAAGTTTAATCCCAGTACCAGTTCCACGAGGGTACCTAAAAGCTGAAGGTTTGTCATTAATGTCAACTGAGGTATTAATCATTTTAACTAATTCCGACTCATCGCTTGGAGCCATAACTACAAAATTAGGTAAGGTTGATAAGTAGGTTATATCAAAAGATCCGGCATGTGTAGGGCCGTCAGCACCAACAAGTCCTGCCCGGTCTATAGCAAATCTGACAGGTAAACTTTGAATTGCAACATCGTGAACAACCTGATCATAGGCTCTTTGTAAAAAAGTAGAGTAAATTGCTGCATAAGGCTTGAATCCTTCTGTGGCCAAACCAGCAGAAAATGTCACTGCGTGTTGTTCTGCAATACCAACATCAAACATTCTATTAGGAAATTTTTTTGCAAATATATCCATTCCGGTACCAGATGGCATTGCAGCAGTGATGCCAATTATTTTACTATCTCTCTCAGCGTGTTTAATTAACGTGTTTGCAAAAACGCTTGTGTATGATGGAATTTTAGAACTTGATTTTTCTTGTACTCCAGTTTTTATATTAAACTTTGAAACACCATGGTATTTGTCCTTTGAATTTTCTGCAAATTGATAACCTTTTCCTTTTTCAGTTTTAATATGTATCATTATTGGACCATCGAAGTTAGTATCTTTTGCATTTTTTAAAACTGAGACAAGAGTATCGATATCATGCCCGTCTATTGGTCCAACATAATAAAAACCTAGTGAATTAAAAAGTGTTCCACCTGTTACTGCTGACCTCAGAAAATCTTCTGCTTTTCCAGCTTTTTTTGAAAATCTTTTTGAAAAGGCAGAAATAATTAATTTGAACGTTTCTCTTAGACTAAAATATATTTTACCAGTTAACAATTTTGCTAAATAACTTCTCATTGCACCTACAGGTTCTGCAATTGACATATCGTTATCGTTTAAAATTACTATCATTTTAGTTTTTGATATACCTGCATTGTTCATTGCCTCATAAGCCATTCCAGCACTTATCGCTCCATCACCAATTACAGCAACAACATTCTCTGATTTTTTTGAAAGTTTGTTTGCAGTAGCAATACCCAAAGCTGCAGAAATTGATGTTGAACTATGTGCTGCACCAAATGGATCATATTCACTTTCAGATCTTTTTGTAAAACCAGATAGTCCATTTCCTTGTCTCAGTGTTTTGATTCTATTTTTACGACCTGTTAAAATTTTGTGTGGATACGATTGGTGGCCGACATCCCAAACTATTTTATCATTAGGTGTGTCAAAAACATGGTGTAAGGCTACCGTCAACTCAACAACTCCTAAACCTGCACCTAAATGACCACCTGTAAATGAAACAGCCTCTATCAATTCTTCTCTTAACTCCTTTGACAGCGTAATCAGTTCTGAGGATTTTAAATTTTTTATATCCGATGGAAAATTTACATTATCTAAAAACTTATATTTCGTCATTTTTTTCTATTTACCACAAACTCTACAGTTTCGATCAAATCTTTACTTTTATACTTACTTAAAGAAGAAATTATTCTATTTTTTAAATAAGAGGAATATTTAACAGCATTTTTATACCCGAGTAAACTTATTAAAGTCGCCTTGCCCTTTTTTTTGTCTTTTCCAGTTTTTTTTCCAATCTTTTTCTCACTTCCACTGTGATCTAGAAAATCATCAATAATTTGAAATAAAAGTCCAATATCTAAACCTATCTTTTTAAACTTGTTTATCCTCCCAAACTTATTAGCAATAATTAACGGCGCTATAGTGGAAAATGAAAAAAGTTTACCGGTTTTATTAAGCTGCATTTCTATAATTTTTCTTTTACTTACTCTTTTTTTTTCAAAATTCAGATCTAAATATTGGCCTCCTGCAATTCCTAAATGGCCTGAAGTGTTTGAAAGTAAATTTATTAATTTACTTTTTTTATTTTCACTAATCTTAAAACTTTTTTCGCTTAAAATTTCAAAAGCTAAGGTAAGTAGTGAATTACCAGCGAGGACTGCTGTTGCTTCACCAAATTTTTTATGCGTACTTAACTTTCCCCTTCTTAAATCATCATTATCCATACATGGCAAATCATCGTGTATTAGTGAGTATGCATGAATACATTCCACTGCAGCTCCTACTCTTACTAAATGATAATAAGGGACTGAAAAAATTTTTCCTACATCAACAATGATCTTTGATCTTATTTTTTTCCCACCAGGAAATAAACCATAATTCATTGAAGAGATTAATTCAGTTCTTCTCTGTTTTTTTAAAAAATTCTTGAGAAATTTATTTATATCTTTTCCTGTTTTATTTAGTTTTTTTTCCATCTTTTTTTAGAATTTGTTTTATTTTTAATTTGTTTTTCTCAGATATTTCTCTTGAAGTATTTTGAAATTTTTTTTCAATGATCTTATTTAATTTAAATATTTCAAGATAATCCTCTTCGTATTGATTTGAAGCTTTATTTTTTTCAATTTTTTCAACCAAATTATTAAGAATTTCTTTAAGTTCATCTAAAGATTTAGACTCAATATCATCTGGTAAATTTTTTTGTTTCATATATTAGTTTGTATTATTACATGAATTATAATCTTTCAAATATTAAAAAAGCTAAATATTATTTAGATAAAAACGAATGTATTGGGTTCCCGACTGAAACTGTTTATGGTTTAGCGGCTAATGCTTATTCAAAAAAGGCTACCTTAAAAATATTCAAACTAAAAAAAAGAAATAAAAGAAATCCACTAATAGTGCATTATTGTAGCTTAAAGATGCTATATAACGACTGTATTATTAATGAGGAATTTTTAAAATTATATAAAAAATATTGTCCAGGACCTATTACATTTGTTTTAAAATTAAAAAAAAATAGTAATATTTCAAAAATCGTAACTAACAATACAAAAACTCTAGCTGTCAGGTTTCCTAGTCATCATCTAGCTATTAAACTTTTAAAAGTATTGAAATATCCTCTGGCAGCACCAAGTGCAAACATATCCTCAAAAATAAGTCCAGTAACAAAAGAAGATGTAAAGGATGAATTTGGAGAAAGAATTAAATTTATTCTTGATGGTGGTAGATCTAAAATCGGGTTAGAGTCCACTATAGTTAGTTTATTAGGAAAGCCAAAAATATTAAGGCTAGGTGGAATTGAAAGAAAAGGGATTAACAAAATTTTCAGAAAAAAAATCATATATAAAAAAAATTATAAAACAATTGTTGTCCCAGGACAATTAAGTTTACACTATTCACCTGGAATACCTATAAGGCTAAACAAGAAAATACCAAATAAAAATGAAGCTTTTATTTTAATTAAAAAAAGAAAAAAAACTTCAAAGAATTATTATTATCTAAGTAAAAAAAAAGATTTAAAAGAAGCTGCAAAAAATTTGTATAAAGTTTTAAGAAATATTAAAAATAAAGATTATAAGAGTATTGCTGTAGAAAAAATTCCTAATTATGGATTTGGGGAAGCAATCAACGAAAGACTTAAAAGGGCTTCAGCAAAGTAATGGAAAATTCAATAAAAGTAATTGATCTTAAAAAGAATTATGGAAATAAAGAAGCAGTTAAGAATATTAATTTTGAAATTAAAGAAAATGAGATAATTGGGTTGCTTGGTCCTAATGGATGTGGAAAAACTACTACTATAGGAATGATTTTAGGTTTATTAAAACCTACAAGTGGGCAAGTTTTGATTAATGGCTTTCAACTAGAAAAAAATAGAATTGAGATTCTTCAAAAGATAAATTTTATTTCTCCTTATATTGAATTACCAAAGAAGCTTACAGTTAAGCAGAATCTAATTGTTTATGGAAAACTGTATTCTGTCAAAAACTTAAATAGTAGAATAGATTATTTAGTAGAAGAACTAAGATTACAAAATTTGCTTGATAGAGTGACTGGAGAATTATCTTCAGGGCAAAAAAATAGAATAAGCTTAGCTAAAGCGATTATCAATAATCCATCTGTCTTATTGCTCGATGAACCTACAGCTTCACTTGATCCAGAAACGGGAGATTTTGTAAGAACTTTTTTAGAAAATTATAAAAAAGAAAAAAAGGTATCTATATTATTGGCATCCCACAACATGGATGAAGTAACTAGATTGTGTTCATCAATAATGATGATGAAAAATGGTTTAATAATAGATCAAGGTAAACCAAATGATTTAGTTAAAAAACATGGAAGACAAAATCTAGAGGAAGTTTTTTTAAAACTTGTAAGGAATTAATATGAATATAGGTAGAATGTATGGATTGTTCTTAAGACACTTTTTTTTAATAACTAGGTCTTTTCCCAGAATTTTAGATCTAATATATTGGCCAACAATACAAATTACTTTATGGGGTTTCATCTCAAATTTTTTTACAACATACAGCTCGTATTATAATAATACTGTTGGAATAATATTAACATGCGCAATACTTTATGATTTTCTATTTAGAACAAGTATCGGATTTAACATGCTTTTTTTAGAGGAAATCTGGAGTAGAAATTTTACAAATTTATTCATCTCACCAATAAAAAAAAGTGAAATTTTGATTTCATTAATATTCACAGCTTTAGTAAGAGCTTTAATCGGTTTAGTTCCTGCAATTCTTTTAACTTCTCCTCTATTTGGAATTTCTATATTAGATTTAGGTTTAAGCTTATTTTTTTTATTTCTTAGTCTCTACATTTTTGGAATAACGCTAGGTATACTAGTTTCTTCTGGTCTACTTAGGTTTGGCCCTTCATTTGAAAATATTGCCTGGTCAACTATGTTTCTGTTGGCTCCTTTTGGATGTATTTATTATCCTGTAGATATATTACCTGAAATATTTCAAAAAATTGCTTATGCACTACCACTCGTTTACATATTTGAGGAGGCTAGAAATATTTTAGTCAATGGATTTGTAAATGTAGAAAATATTTTAAAAGCTATTTATCTAAATGGATTATATTTATTTATCTCCATTTGTCTATTTTACTACTCTTTCAGTAAAGCCCGTAAAAAGGGAACATTAATTAATATAGGGGAATAATTTGGTGCGCCTGCTAGGAGTCGAACCCAGAACCTCCTGATCCGAAGTCAGGCGCTCTATCCAGTTGAGCTACAAGCGCATATAGTATTAATATTATAATTTATGAAAAATATCATTAAGTTTATTGTTAAGGATAATGAAAACGATCAGAGAGTTGATCTATTTTTATCAAACAACAAAAAAGAACTCAGTAGAACTAGAGTTAAAAATTTGATTTTAAACCAAAGATTGTTGATAAATGAAAAAATTTGCATCGACCCATCAAAAAAAGTTTGTGAAAATGACAATATAAAACTTGAAATACCTGAGCCACAAAAAGCTTCTTTAGAGCCATTTGATTTAAAACTTAATGTCATTTATGAGGATAAAGATTTAATGGTTATAAACAAACCTGCCGGGATATCTATGCATCCTGGAGCTGGGGAATACAAAAAAACATTAGCAAATGCCTTAATATTTTATGATAGTAAAAATCTTTCAAATATTGGTGATGAACTTAGACCGGGAATCGTTCATAGAATTGATAAAGATACATCTGGTTTAGTTGTGGTTGCGAAAAATAATAGAACACACGAAAAATTATCTAGTCAATTTAACGACCATAAAATTAAAAGAGTTTACCAAGCTCTTGTGTGGGGAAAGCTAAGGCCTCAAACTGGTAGAATTGAAACATTGATTACAAGAAGCTCAAAAAATAGGCAATTAATGCAGGTTGGTCTCACTAAAGGAAAAAAAGCAATTACTAATTATAAAACCTTGGAAATTTTTGAAAATGAAAAAATACCAACCTTTAGTTTAATTGAGTGTAGATTGGAAACTGGTAGAACCCATCAAATTAGAGTTCACATGAGTTACAAAGGTAACAATATTTTAGGAGACAAAAAATATAAAAAAAGGTTTAAGAAATTCAGAAATATTAATGGAGATTTAAATAATCTAATTCTTAAACTTGATAGACAATTCTTACATGCAAAAACTCTTGGGTTCAATCATCCCTCAAAAAATAAGGAGGTCGAATTTACATCAAATTTACCTCAAGATTTAAATACGCTGTTAAAAAAGCTTAGAAATTCTAGGTAATTACAATATTGCAAAAAATTAATTATTTATTAAATACATAGAAATAAAATGACATCTACATTTAAATACCCTGCTCTAAGTAATGAAGGCGGTCTGTCAGTATACTTAGATCAGATAAAAAAATTTCCAATGCTTGATGCTGAAGAGGAATATATGCTTGCTAAAAATTGGAAAACCACAGGAAATGTAAAATCAGCTGAAAAACTTGTGACAAGTCATTTAAGATTGGTTGCAAAAATTGCGATGAGGTACAAAGGTTATGGATTGCCAATGAATGAAATTATTTCTGAAGGAAATGTAGGATTAATGCAGGCAGTGAAAAAATTTGAACCTGAAAAGGGTTTTAGATTGGCAACTTATGCTATGTGGTGGATTAAGGCATCGATACAAGAATATATTTTAAGATCTTGGAGTTTGGTAAAAATTGGTACAACTACAGCACAAAAGAAATTATTTTTTAATTTAAAAAAATTAAAAAATCAAATAGCCCCAAAAAGTGAAGGTGATCTAAAAAAAGATGAGGTAGAAAAAATTGCGAATACGCTTGATGTGAGTGAAGATGAAGTTATCTCGATGAATAGAAGATTGTCGGGCAAAGAACAATCTTTGAATGCTCCGATTGGTGAGGATGGTGATGAGTGGCAAGACTGGGTTGTTGATAAAGAAATGGATCAAGAATTAAAAATAGCTCATCAAGAGGAACTTGACCAAAGAAAAGATTTACTTCAGGACTCTATAAAAATACTAAATGATAGAGAGAAAGAAATTCTTTATGCAAGAAGATTAAATGAAAATCCATCAACACTCGAAGACTTAAGTAAAAAATATAAAATTAGTAGAGAAAGAATAAGACAAATTGAAAACAAAGCTTTTGAAAAACTACAAAAGCACATGCTTAATTCAGCAAAATCAAAAAATTTACTTCCAGTAAATTAAATTTTAAAAGGATCTTCGATTAAAATTGTATCGTTTCTTTCAGGACTTGTTGAAATGCTTGAAACCTTTGTTTCAATAAATTTTTCAAGCTCCTTAATATAAATTTTTGCATTCTCAGGTAATTTTTCAAAATTTTTGATTCCTTTTGTTGAAGATTTCCAACCTTTAAAGCTTTTATAAATTGGCTTAACTTTTAATTGATCATCTACCGCAGCGGGCAAATAGTCAGCCTTTTTGCCATCCAGTTCATAAGCTACACACATTTTGATTTCTTCTAGTTCGTCTAAAACATCTAGTTTGGTTAATGCTATTCCATTAATACCTGAGACTTTAATCGTTTGTCTTACCAAAACACCGTCAAACCACCCACATCTTCTTTTTCTGCTAGTAACGGTTCCAAACTCTTTTCCAACTTTACCAAGATGTTCTCCAGTTTCATTTTTCAACTCAGTTGGAAAAGGACCCTCGCCTACTCTTGTCGTGTAGGCTTTTGTGATCCCAAGAACATAACCAATTGTATTTGGTCCACACCCTGAGCCTGTTGCTGCTGAAGATGCGACTGTATTTGATGAAGTTACAAAAGGATAAGTGCCATGATCTACATCTAACAAAATTCCTTGCGCACCCTCAAATAAAATTTTCTTTCCTTCGTTTTTAAATTCATCTATCTTTTTCCAGACGGGCTTTGAAAACTTCAATATTTGGGGTGCAATTTCAAGAAGTTCCTTTTTCAACTTATTTTTTTCAAACAATTCTTTTCCTAAACCTTTTCTTATTGCATTATGGTGCATTAAAACAGTTTCAAGCCTATGATCTAAATTTTTTTCAGAAATTAAATCCATTACTCTGATCGATCGTCTGCCTACTTTGTCTTCATATGCTGGTCCTATACCTCTTCTTGTGGTGCCAATTTTTGCTTTTCCTGCCGCATCTTCTCTTATTTCATCCATTTCTTTGTGAAAAGGTAAAATTAAATTGGCTGACTCTGACAAAATTAAATTTTCTTCAGATATCTCTACTCCTTTTGATTTAATCTCTTTTATTTCATCTAGTAATGCCCATGGATCAACCACAACCCCATTGCCAATAATTGATATTTTATTTTTTCTAACAATTCCTGATGGAAGTAATCTTAATTTATAGGTAACTCCATCTATTACTAACGTATGTCCAGCGTTGTGTCCGCCCTGAAATCTTACAACTACATCCGCTTCACTTGAGAGCCAATCAACTATTTTTCCTTTTCCTTCATCACCCCACTGAGATCCGACAACAGCTACATTTTTCATTTAAATTTATTCTTAATATTAAACACGCTTATATGGTTTATTGGCCCATGGCCTTTTCCAAAATTAGGCCCTGATCCGATTGAATGGTTAACATAATCAATTGCCATCTTACAAGATTTCTTTAATGTTTTTCCACACGAAAAATAAGTCGCTATCGCACTAGATAAAGTACATCCTGTGCCATGTGTATTTTTTGTTTTGAATTTTTTACTTTTAAAAAATTCTTTTTCACTTTTATTCAAATAAAGATCATATACATATTTTGCTTTTAAATGACCCCCTTTTATTAAAACATTTTTTGCTCCAAAACTTAATAATTTTTTTCCAGCTACAATCATATCATCTGTTGTTTTAATTTGTATTTTAGCAAGTATTTCTGCTTCTGGTATATTTGGTGTAATTAAAGATACTCTATTCATTAATTTAGTTTTTATTATTTCTATTGATTTATCATCAACTAATTTTGTGCCACCTTTCGCTACCATCACTGGATCTAGAATAATTTTTTTTACTTTAATCTTCTTTAAAGAATTTATCACTGTTTCAATAACTTTTTCTGAGTGTAACATTCCAATTTTTATAGCATCAGGCCTGATATCTTTTGAGGTGAACTCAATTTGCTTTTTAATTTCATTGATTGGAACTTTTGAAATCGACAAAACTCCTGTTGAATTTTGTGAAGTTATTGCAGTAATAGCTGTCATTGCATAAGAGCCGAGACTTGTTATGGTTTTAATATCTGCTTGAATACCTGCGCCCCCAGAAGAGTCTGAGCCCGCAATAACTAATATTTTAGATTTAAGTTTCAATTTATTTAATAGACCTTTTTACAATATTTATACATTTTTTTAATAAATGAATATTGTTTGACTCGCCCATAATTCTGATTTTAGGCTCTGTGCCAGATTTTCTTACAAGCATTCTACCATAATTTTTAATTATTCTTTCAGATTTTTTAATAGCAACTTTACACTTAGTAGAATTAATAATTGATTTATCTTTAACCTTTACATTTTCTAATATTTGCGGTGTTAATTTAAATAAGTCAAAAAGCTCACTCGCTTTTTTACCTTTTCTCATTGAAAATAGAATTTCTAATGCAACTAATAGCCCATCACCTGTTGTTGCAAATTTGCCAAGTATAATGTGCCCAGATTGCTCTCCACCTAAATTAAAGTTTTCTTTTTGCATTTTTTCCTTAACATATCTGTCTCCTACATTAGCTCTGATAAATTTAATTTTTTGATCTCTAAAAAAATTTTGTAATCCATAATTTGACATTAGGGTGCCAATTACACCACCTTTTAAAATTTTCTTTCTTTTCCATCTGGTTGCTAGCATCGCAATAATTTTATCACCATCAACAATGTTCCCCATCTCGTCAGATACAATTATTCTGTCTGCATCGCCATCTAAAGATATTCCAATATGAGCTTTGTTTTTTCGAACTAAAGATTTGATCTTTTGCGGAAAAGTTGAGCCACAATTATCATTAATATTTAAACCATTTGGAGAAGTCCCATACTCAATTACTTTTGCACCCAAGCTCTTTAATAATTTTGGTCCAGATTTATAACCTGCTCCGTTAGCACAATCTATTGCAATTTTCATTCCTTTTAACCTAAAACCTCTTGGAAAATTATCTTTTAATATTTTTATATATTTATCATTTGCATCCTCTAATCTCTTTACTCTTCCTAAAATTTTTGGGTCAGAAAGATTTTTTGCTATTTTAGAGTCAATTAGTTTTTCTATTTTCTTTTCAATTTTGTCAGAGAGTTTTAGGCCATCTGGTCCAAATAATTTTAGTCCATTATCATAATATTGGTTATGAGACGCTGTAATCATAATTCCCATGTTAGCTTTCATCTTTTTTGTTAACATCGCTAATCCATTTGTTGGTAAAGGCCCGAGCGTATAGACATGCATTCCTGCTGAGGCCAATCCAGAAACCAATGCGGGCTCAAGTGTATATCCTGAGAGTCTTGTATCTTTTGCAATAATAGCTGTTTGTTTTGGTTTTTTCTGATTTTTAAAATATGTACCTGCTGCTAGGCCAAATTTAAAAAACATTTCACCATTAATTTTGGTTTGGTTAACCTTCCCTCTAATTCCATCGGTTCCAAAATATTTTTTAGTCATTTAAAATTTTAGTGATTTAAAAACTTTGATACTTTGATTAACTTCATTTACGTCGTGAACTCTTAAAATCTGAATGCCCTGCATCACAGCACACAAACTAGATGATATAGTTCCCCCTAGTCTTTCCTTACTATCGTTTATCCCAGAAATGTCTTTAATAAATCTTTTTCTAGAAATGCCTAACATTATAGGAAATCCAAGTGAATGAAAAATAGAAATGTTTCTTAATAAGGTAATATTATGTTTCAATCTTTTTCCAAAACCAATTCCTGGATCCAAAATAATGTTCTTATGATTTATACCATTGGCCTCTAGTTCTAAAATTTTATTTTGAAAGAAGTCATAAATATCTAGCAAGACGTTTTTATACGAAGGTTTAATTTGCATTGTTTTTGGATTACCTTGCATGTGATGAATTATAAAGGCGGTTTTTTTATTTCTTAGGATATTTAGTGTATTAGGATCGTAATTGAGTCCGGAAACATCATTAATGATATGGGCACCATATTTTAAACTTTTTTCCATTATGGCACTTTTTCGAGTATCAATAGATATTACATTTTTTAATTTTTTTGTTTTTTTTAATACTTCCTTAATCCTTTTCCACTCAATTTTTTCATTTACATCATTTGATCCTGGTCTTGTGGACTCTCCCCCTATATCAATAATTGATGATCCTTTTTCAATAAAATGTTTTATTCTTTTTAAAGCATCTTTATGATTATTATATTTTCCACCATCTGAAAAACTATCAGGAGTTAAATTAACAACTCCCATTATTAGTGGTAAAGACTTAAACTTTAGTTTAGAAAAGTTTTTTTTTTTAGTTATATTTTTTATATCTAATTGAACTTTTTTTTTTAAAATTTTACTTAAGAAATTTAATTTTGAAATGTGGATTTTTTTTTTCTTTTTTCTTGTTATAAGTTCTATTGTATCGAAAGAAATTTTATCATTTCCATTAAGTGGGAGAGCAAGTTTTTTATTGACCATAAGAGTTGAATGGTCACCATAATAGAAATTACACGCTCTAGTGTAATATTTTAACATTAAATATTAATGAACAATTTTTGGTTTTAAACCAATTGATCCTAAGGCGGAGTCAGAACTTTCATCTTCAACTTTTAAATCTTCCTTATTAGGCGGATATTCGTTTTTGTTAATTATTTTTGCTATATCCTCACCAGTTAAAGTTTCATAAGTTAGAAGAGCTTTTGCTATCTTATGTAAATCGTCAATTTTAGTTGTCAAGATAGTTTTTGCTTGATTATAACCTTCATCCACAAGTCTTCTTATTTCTCTATCAATTTTTTGAGCCACTGCCTCTGAAACACTTTGTGTTTGTGTCACAGATCTTCCAAGAAAAACTTCTTCTTGATTTTCACCATATTCAACAGGACCAAGTTCCTCACTCATTCCATACTTAGTAACCATTGCTCTTGCTAATTGAGTTGCTTGATTAATGTCTGAACCGTTTCCTCCGCCAGCACCTGTTGATATATTATCCTTACCAAATATAAGTTCTTCGGCAACTCTTCCTCCAAAGCACACAGCTAATCTTGCTTTTAAATATTTAATGGAATGACCATGCTTATCTCTCTCAGGTAAATTCATTACCATTCCTAATGCCCTTCCTCTAGGAATGATTGTCGCTTTATGTATTGGATCATAATTTGGCAAATTAAAAGAAACTATTGCATGACCACCCTCGTGGTAAGCGGTTAATTTCTTTTCGTCTTCTGTCATAACCATAGATCTTCTTTCAGCACCCATCATAACTTTATCTTTGGCATCTTCGAATTCTTGAGATGTTACAATTCTTTTATTCTTTCTCGCTGCTAACAATGCAGCCTCGTTAACTAAATTAGCAAGATCTGCTCCTGAAAATCCAGGTGTTCCTCTTGCGATAGTTCTTAAATTTACATCCGGAGACATAGAAATTTTTTTAGCATGAACTTTTAAAATCTTTTCTCGACCTATAATATCTGGATTTGAAACTACAACTTGTCTATCAAATCTTCCTGGTCTTAAAAGCGCTGGATCTAAAACGTCAGGTCTGTTAGTTGCAGCAATAATTATTACACCCTCATTTGTATCAAATCCATCCATCTCAACCAGTAATTGGTTTAATGTTTGTTCTCTCTCATCATTGCCTCCACCTAAACCTGCACCTCTACTTCTTCCAACAGCATCTATCTCGTCAATGAAAATTATGCATGGTGAATGTTTTTTACCTTGTTCAAACATATCTCTAACTCTTGAAGCACCAACTCCAACAAACATTTCAACAAAGTCTGATCCAGAAATCGTGAAGAAAGGTACACCTGCTTCACCGGCAATAGCTCTAGCAAGTAAAGTTTTTCCTGTTCCTGGAGGTCCTACCAACAAACAACCTCTTGGTATCTTACCGCCCAATCTACTAAATTTTTTTGGATCTCTCAAAAACTCTACTACTTCTTGAACTTCCTCTTTTGCTTCCTCAACTCCAGCAACATCGTTAAAAGTAACTTTCCCTTTAACCTCATTCATCATCTTTGCTTTTGATCTTCCAAATCCCATGGCACCACCTTTGCCACCTTGCATTTGTCTCATAAAGAATATCCAAACAGCGATTAAAAGTAACATTGGGAACCACGATAAAAGAACTCCAAACAAAGATGGCATTTTCTCATCAAGTGGAGCTGCAGATATACTTACACCTTTATCAGTTAATTTTTCTATTAAGTTTGGATCGTTCGGTGAGTATGTTGAAAAAACTGATCCGTCGGCCATAACACCTTTAATATTGTTACCTTGTATCTGAACTTCTACAACCCTTCCATTATCAACCTCTGTTAAAAATTCGGAGAAAATAATTGTTTTATTATTTTTGTTTTGAAGATTTTGTGGATTCTTGAACATGTTGTAAAGACCTATAGTCAAAACAATTATTATCACCCACATAGCTAGATTTTTTAAATTCATACGTTTAATAAGTTAAGAATTATTCTAAATTTAACAAGTGCTAAATTGTTACACAAATGAGTTTATTTTGTGTTTTCCTTAGAAATAACTACTGAATTCTCTATTTTTTCAATAACACATCCTCCTATAGTTGTTTTGGTCAAAGATTTTTGTTTAATTTGATTAATAATCCTTGAGACACCCTTGCCTCTAGCGGGAAAATATCTGCCACTAATATCTTGTAAGATTTTTGTAAAAGACCTTAAAATAATTTCACCAGTGCTACCAAAAAACTTTGAAGTTAAGAGAGCTCTATTATTATTTTTTGACGGGCTGATATAAGAATTTTCTTTGATGTTTTTTTGTACGAAAAATTCAATTGAGTTATTCGAGGATACCAAATTTTCAAAAGTCAATTTAAACTTTTTTTCATCAAGACCGTTTTTTTTTAGATTATTAATCATGAATCTTACCCGCGATCTCAAATATTCTAAGCTTCTATTTGATGGATCATCTATATGGAAATTGAAGGTTTTTTTAGTCACATACAATAAATCTTCTCTTGAAAAATCAAGTAATGGTCTAACAATATTAATATTATTTCTTTGCAAATTTCTATAATTATAAAAAGATACTAGTCCCTTAAGACCAGAACCTCTTAATAATCTGATGAAGAAATTTTCTTGAAAATCATCAAAATGGTGGCCTAATAATAATGAATTAATTTTTTTTGTTTTGCAAAAACTTTCGAATACCTTAAATCTATAATCCCTAGAGTGTGACTGAGTTTTTTTAGTATTTTTCTTTTTTTTCCATGTAATTATTTTGCACTCAACTTTAAATTTTTTTAAGATCTTTTTTAAAGTCTGGGCCTCATTTGAGGATTTATCTCTTAACTTATGGTCTACATGGACATAATGAAAGTTCTTATTTTTATTTTTGATTTGATAGCATTTTGAGAGATATGCTAAAGCAAGGCTATCCGCACCCCCAGATACTGCAACCAAATACCCTTTAAATTTTTTTTGATTAATTAAATATTCAAATCTTTCATAGATTTTTTTTATTCTTTTATTTCTTATTTGAGGACTAAAAATTAAATTTTTAAGATTTTTTCTTTTTACACTCGAACTTTTTTTCTTCATATTTTGCTTTTTGAAGAACTGATTGTTTTGCATCAGGATATTCTTTTTTAACTCCTGTAATCATTAAACACCCTTGATCTTTTTCTCCAATTTGCACTAATGATACTCCAAGCTTAAGTAAATTTATAGCTGCTTTTTCACTTTTAGGATATTTTTGATAACCTTCTAAGTAAGCAGAAGCAGCATCTGTATAAAGTTGTCTAATTCTAAATGTTTCTGCGTACCAATATTGTGCGCTACCTGCCATTTTATGTTCAGGATTTGTCATCACAAATTCTCTAAGCGCTCTTTCTGCTGTCGTATAATCTCCTTGTTTTAAAAAACTAGTAGCAAACTCGTATTGTTTATCGGGTTTATCGTTAGGTAAGATTTTTTCCTCTGACACAAATTTTTCGGTTATAACTGTTCCAGTTGTATCTATTGATTGGGTTTGTTGTGATAATTCATTTGTTTCTGATGACTTGTAAGATACTGCGCCAAGATCTTGTGGTTGAGAAGAGCCAGGTAAAACTTTTTTCTTAGATGTAACTTTTTTGTCAATGTCGTCGCCCTCTAAATTTTGGAACCTCAACTGATT
Source organism: uncultured Pelagibacteraceae bacterium (assembly GCA_902535745.1). Classification (GTDB taxonomy): domain Bacteria; phylum Pseudomonadota; class Alphaproteobacteria; order Pelagibacterales; family Pelagibacteraceae; genus Pelagibacter. The sequence continues at coordinate 39,843 of CACAUR010000002.1, read as the reverse complement.
GTCTGCTTGAACTTTTGATAATCTGCTTGATAATTTATCGATTTTAAAATTTATTTCCTCAAATTTATTTGTCAAATCTTGAAATTGTTTTTCTATCTCAGACAATTTTAATAAATGTCTTGTAAGCACATCTTCATCATTTGAACTTAATTTTGTTTTGCTAGCTGTAATTATATCTGAAGACTGTGAGTAAACAGCTTTTTCTAAAGTTTTTAAATCTTTTTGTAATGTTTTTATTGCCTCTAAAGTTTCAGTTTCTTCTGCCTTGACAAAAAAAATAGTTGAAAAAAGAAATATTATTAAAACCAATATACTTTTATTTTTATACTCTAAAAATTTCATTAATTGATTTCTATCTATAATGATGGCAAAAAAAAGACCCCAACAACTTATGTTATTGGGGTCTGGATTTGTAAATTATTAGTTAGCTTTTACTGTTACTGATCTTCTGTTTTTTGACCAAGCTAAAGGATTTGAACCAGAGTCAACCGGTCTTTCTTTTCCATAACTTATTACCGAAATTCTGTTTCCAGATATCCCATAAGTCATTAAATAATCTTTAGCTGCATTAGCTCTTCTCTCACCTAAAGCTAAGTTATATTCTCTTGTACCTCTTTCGTCAGCGTGACCTTCAAGAACTACATTTATTTTTGAATTTTTTCTTAACCATGATGCTTGTTTTCTTAATGTCTCTCTTGAAGCAGTAGTTAAAACTGTTTCATTAGTTGCGAAGAAAACTCTGTCTGGCACACCTGAAGCTAAATACTCAACTGTATCTTTTCCAGTATATACGTCACCTTGCATTTTACCTGTAGTTTTTACAGCACATGCAGATAATAGAATACTTGCAAAAATTACTAGCAAAGTATTTCTAAAAATTTTGTTTAAACTCATTACTGCTCCTTAAAAGTTAGTATTGTACTTTTTCACAACTAATTAGATCTTTCAAGCTTAAAAATCAAGGAATTATTAATTTTTTTTAAAAATACCATAATTAATCAGTCAATAATGACGACCAAGATGGGTCTGAAGCATCAGTCTCGGTTTTAACCATTCTTTCATTATACCCTGTAAGATCTATAGACCAAAGTTTTGCTGAAAAGCCCTTACCTGCAGAGTCCGATTTTGTCTCCCTATAAAAAATTAAGACCCTTCCATTAGGAGACCATGAAGGTGCCTCTTGATAATAGTTTTCTGTTAGCAATCTTTCACCGGTTCCATCAGTTCTCATCACGCCAATATAAAATTTTCCCTTATGAAGTTTAGTGAAAGCTATCAAATCACCTCTTGGAGACCATACAGGTGTTCCATAAAGACCATTTCCAAAGGAAATTCTTTTAACCTTTGATCCATCACTTCTCATTACATAAATTTGCTGATATCCACTTCTATCTGAATTAAAGCAAATATATTTTCCGTCAGGAGAATATGATGGAGATGTATCAATTGATGGATGATTTGTTATTTTTTCAACCTCTCTACTTTCGAGGTCCATAGTATAAATATCTGAATTTCCATCTTTGGCAAAACTCATGATAATTTTTTTTCCATCGGGGGAGAAACGTGGAGCAAATGTCATACCAGGAAAATCACCAACAACTTCCTGAATGCCTGTTTCAATATCGAGTAAATACACTCTAGGTAGATTTTTAAAATAAGATAAATAAGTAACCATTTGATTTGTTGGATTAAACCTTGGTGTTAATACTAATTCATTTCCAAGAGTTAGGTACTTCGTATTAAATCCATCTTGATCCATAATTGCTAACTTCTTAATACGACTTGTTTTTAGTCCCTCTTCAGCTACATAAATAATTCTAGTATCAAAATAACCTTTTTCACCAGTTAGTCTTTGATAAACTTTATCAGTGATTATATGACCAACCCTTCTCCAGTTTTCTGAAACGGTGGTAAACGCTAATGCCATAATTTCTTTGCCAGCTAATACATCCCATAACCTAAATTCGACTCTGAGCTTTTCATCAACTATCTTTACCTCTCCAGTAATTAATGCTTGAGCTTTAATTAACGCCCAATCTTCAAATCTTGGTTTAACATGAGCAATATCTGGTTTTTGTAGAAAAGCTTTTGTATCTAACGGATTGAATAAACCTGATTGTCTTAGATTATTCTCAACAACTTTTGATATTTCAACACCTATATCTTCAAGTTTTAATAAATCTTTAAATTTTTCTTTGGAATTTTGATCAACAGATAATGGCGATACTGCTAGTGGCAAAGGATTTAAATTACCTCTGGTAATATCTACCTCTATAAGGGACCAAGCTTTGCCCCAGTTAAAAACAATTAACCAAACATAAATTAAAAAAATAAATTTCCTCATCCTTGAAGCATCTCCCTAGCATCAAAATTTAGTTGTATTTCTTTCCATCTCTCATAACCAGTATTTGGAACTCTCAAAGGCTGACACAATCTAATTGCTCTTAGAGCACTTTCTGCCAAAACTTTATAGAAACCTTGTCCTGGTTTGTTCATTCTAGCATGGTCAAGTATTTCAGAGTTGATAATTGTTCCATCGGGTTTTAAATTAAGTTTAATTCTTACAAGAAGATTTTCATTATAAGGTAAGCCCAATGGGATGCTCCAGCATCCAAAAATTTGGGCTTTAAGATTATCTTCCTCATTTAAGGTCAATCCAGAGGAAATAACACTTTTTCTCTGTGATTGAGTTATCTTATTATCACTTTTAATCATCTCTGCAGTTTCTTCTTTTGACTTATCAATTAAAGCAGCAATATTGTTTGGATCAAATAATTCTTTTTTTTCAAATTCTGAAACTTGTTTAATTTCATCATCAATTTTTTCTGGGTTTTGTTTATCCTCTTCTGGTTTTTTTACAATATTTTTTTGTTGATCCGGTAATGGTATTGCATCTGGTTTTTCTTTTTTAACTTTTTTGGGGGGTGCTTGCTCAGAAACAAGTTTTTCTTTTTCTTTCTTCTTTATTTCTTCAATAATCTTTTTCGCTTTGGGAGCATAAGGTATAGATGTTTTGTCGGTTATTTGAATAAGTTCTATTGAAATAATCGGCGGAAGATCTATTGGTTTTTTCGCTAAAAAAGGAAGGCTCAATGCTGTTATAATTATAAGAAATAAATGAAGTAAAGATGATATAATAATGTTGTTAGTCACTAACGATCACCTCTCTTTATAAGGTTCTGAAATTAGCGCTACCTTTGTAAATCCTGAACCAGAAAGCATCCCCATAACTTCTAGAACTCTCCCATAGTTGATTGTCTTGTCGCCTCTTACATATATTCTTGTATCTGTCCTATTTTTCGAAACGGCTAATATTTTGGCAATTACATTATCGAATTCAACTTTTGACTCTTGAATAAAAATCTCTCCTTTTGAATTTATACTTAAAGTTAGTGGCTCTTGTTCTTCAGGAAGAGAGTCGGCTGAACTTTCTGGTAAATCTACTTGAACACCAACTGTCAATAATGGTGCTGTGACCATAAAAACAATTAAAAGAACCAACATAACATCAACAAATGGTGTTACATTTATTTCACTTATTGGATCTTTAGATTTATTTTTTAAATTAAAAGCCATTAGTTAAATAGTAGAGATGAATCTTTTGGCAAAATTTTCTAATCTTTGAGAATATTTTTTTGAGTCGTTATTAAATTTGTTATAAGCTACAACCGCAGGTATAGCTGCTAAGAGGCCGAGAGCTGTTGCAAATAATGCTTCTGCGATGCCTGGCGCGACAATAGCTAAACTTGTGTTTCTTGAAACTGCAATTGACTGAAACGAATTCATAATTCCCCAAACTGTTCCGAACAAACCAATAAACGGTGCCGTTGAACCTACAGTCGCTAAAAATGAATAATTTTTTTCAAGCTTGTTAACTTCATTTTCTATATTAGACTCTAATAAACCTGAAAGCTTTTCATTTAAATTACTTCTAGATCTTGATTTCAGAACAACTTGCATGGTCTTTTTAAAAACATTTGACATTGGATCATCAATGTTTGTTGGTAAATTATTATAGAAACTCTCGGCAGATCTTGATTTCCAAAATTTTTCTTCAAACTCTTGGGTTGATAAATTTATTTTCTTAAATAACTTAAATTTTTCTATAATTATCGCCCAAGTATAAATTGATGCTGCAATTAACAAGACGATAACTGATTTTACAATTATGTCTGCTCTTAGAAATAGGCTCCATAAAGAGAAGTCTACAGAACTTCCTAGTCCAACAGATTGTGATGCTATATCGGCTTCCATGAAAAATCTTTCACACTAAAATGTGTCATCAATTTGACCTGAAAGATAAAATAAATCTAATATTTAGCGTTTTGGTAATAAAAACTAGAAATTAGTATTGCATCCGCTTTATTAGCATCTTTTTTTTTTGACAATTTTGACGAAAAGTATGGATAAATTTCAATAGCTTTTGTCCTGCTAGCGTCTTTGTTTGTATTTATCAAATTAAAGAATTTTTTCCATTTAACTGGCGAAACAAAATCCATTGGAATTTGCATTGCAGAAAAAATTCCTTTTAACACTCCAAAAGACTGTCCAAAATTAAACATGCTAGTAACTCCTTGTCCTGGCATTGCAGAAACTTGTTCGATCACAGCTATTACTTGCGTCTTATCTTCTCCTTCTACAGCTTTTCGAATTTCGTTAAATATTTGAGAAGCGTTAACTTGGGATTTATTTTTTTTTCCTACAGCCATTTTTGGCATTTCAAATACATCCACTATCTTTCCATCTTTAAATAAGCATATAGCACCATTAATTCCAGGATCTATTCCAATTATTAACATTGCTTAATCTTCTTCCCCAAAATTTGAGTAAACCCTTTGAACATCATCGTCATCATTTAATAATTCTATAAGTTTTTTTATGTCTTCTTTATTCTCACCTTCGCTGGGGACCTTGTTTAATGGAATCCACTCAATATCTGTAGATATAAAATTTTCAACATGAGACTCAATTTTTTTTTTTATAGAATAAATATCTTCAAAACCGCAATGTATCTCATGAAAATTTTCTAAGGAAAAGCATTCATGCGCACCAGCATCAATTGCCAGCTCAAAAATTTTATCGTCTTTAATTTCATTTATGTCTATTCTAATTACGCCAATTTGTTTAAAATTGTGAGCTGCAGAACCTTGGGTACCCAAATTACCACCGTTTTTTTGAAAAATTGTTCTTAGTTTTGAAGCAGTTCTATTTTTGTTATCTGTAAGTGCTTCAACAATTATAGCAACTTTATCTTTACCAAAACCTTCGTATCTTATCTTTTCAAAATTTGATTGATTAAATGATTTTGATTTATCAATGGCTCTCTCGATGTTATCTTTTGGCATGTTTGAAGATCTTGCTGCTTGAATAGCAGATCTAAGTCTCGGGTTCATTAAAGGATCTTTATCTCCAAGTTTAGCAGCTACTGTAATCTCTCTAGAAAGTTTTGAGAAAATCTTCGACCTTTCTTTATCTGCTCTACCTTTTTTATGTTTTATTCCAGCCCAATGAGAATGTCCTGCCATATTATTTTGAGTTATTTAAAACACCCCCAACAATTATACTATTAATATTTTTAGCTAGTCCTGAAGTTTCATCACAATCTACCATAACACCCGATAAAGAACCATCCCCCAAAGATGGATAATGTTTTTCAGAATCTTGCTTAAAGAATCTTTTTAATGAGTTTTCTTTATTCATCCCAATTACTGAGTCATAGTCACCACACATTCCGGAGTCTGTGATATACGCAGTTCCGCCTTTTAAAACTCTTGCGTCATTTGTTGGAATGTGCGTGTGAGTACCGGTAACTAAAGTTGCTTTACTATCAAACAAATGTCCCATTGCCATTTTTTCTGAAGTAGTTTCACAATGCAAGTCAACTACTAAAAAGTCATAATCTTTTTTAAGTTGATACTTTTTTTGAAAATTTTCAGCTGTTTTGAAAACATCTTCACTTTTCCTCATGAAAACATTTCCCATTAAATTTAATACACCTATTTTAAAATTTTTTGATGTTTGATAAATTTCAAATCCTTTTCCTGGCGATACTCCAATTAAATTAAATGGTCTAAGAAGTCTGTTATCATCCTCAACGAGTTTTAGAGTTTCTTTATGATCCCAAACATGATTTCCAGTTGTGAGTACATTAACTCCAAATTTAATTAGATTGTCTAAAACATCTTTTGTAATACCTACTCCGTTATGAGCTGCATTTTCACCATTTGCTATTACAAAATTTATTTTATTTTTCTCAACAATCTTCTTAAGATATTTTTTTACAACTATACAACCAGATGGTCCTACGATATCGCCTAAAAATAAAATTTTCATTTATAAATTCTTTTTTCGGTAATTATGAAATCCATTTTTTTATCATATTTATCAACTGGCACTTTATTAATTTTTTGACAAGAAAGAGCAAGTCCGATTTTAACACAGTTATTTTGTTTCTCAATTTTTTGAATAAACCTGTCATAGAAACCTCCTCCATAACCAAGTCTATTTAAGTTAGAGTCAAAAGCTAACAACGGAATTATTAATGTGGAAGGAGTTATTTTTTTTCCCTTTAAAGGCTCTAAGATACCAAATCTATTTATTGTTAAAGGCTCATTAGGACTCCAGCTATAAAAAGACATCTCAGATTTATTATTAATTATAGGTAAAGAAATTATAAATTTTTTCCTAATTAATCGATTCATTAATTCCAAAGTAGATAACTCATCACCAAACGGATAATACAATCCAACTCTTTTGTTGGAAGATTTCTGCTCAATCAATTTGATTAAGGCCTTAGAATTTACTGTGATTTTTTTTCTAGCAAATTTTGATCGAATTTTAGATATTTTTTTTCTTAATTGAAATTTGTTCACTACTAAATCTAATTTTTAAGATTAACTCGTTCAACAAATTCCTCTATTTCTTTTGCAGTGTTAGAAATTAATTGATCATAATTGTTGTTTATTTTATCAAGCTCTTTTTGCAAGTTGTTGATATCATTGTTCAATTTGGTTGCTTCATCTTCTTTTTCATCCTTGTAGCCGTATACAAGAGATTTCAGTTCTTTAAATTTTTCAGTGAGATTAGTTAATTCTAGCTTTTTTTTCTCAACATTTTTTTTGGTGTCAAAATACTCATCCATCACTTTAATAGCAGTGATCAATAATAATTTATTTTCACCTATGTTTCCTAAGTCATTTTTTAATTTTTCAAATTTATCATTTAAATTTGCTGCTAACTCTTCAAGATGATCCTCTTGACCATCTTCACATGAAAGAAGAAAGTCCTTTCCATTAAATTTAATATTTACATTTGCCATTTTTCAATCTCATCAAGTAAAGTATCTGTTTCTTGATTTAATTCATCAATTTTTTCGTCAAACTCTAATCTTTTCACTCTGTCTTCTTTTTTTTCAACCATCATTTGTTTAATTTTGACTTGAAGATTACCGTGTTCATCACTTAAATTTTTGTATTTTTTTTCCAATTCATTTTTTTCAATTTCTAATTGATTTTTTTGATCAACTAATTCTTTAATGTCTCCAGATATCTGGTCATTTTTAAGATCAAGTTTTTTTAATTTCTTTAGCGCGTCTTCAAGTTTTTTTTCTTTTTCGCTGATATATTTCATATATATATAATTATATATTAATGAGTCTCTTAGTCTAGATAGGAATATTTTTGAAAATAAAACATAAAGATTTAGCTAATGCTGTAAGATTTCTATCTTTAGATGCTGTTGAAGCAGCGAATTCTGGTCACCCTGGAATGCCAATGGGAATGGCTGATGTTGCTACTGTTTTGTTTAAAAACTTTTTACGATTTAATCCTAAAGATCCTAGTTGGTTTAATAGAGATAGGTTCGTTCTTTCTGCTGGTCATGGGTCTATGCTTCTTTACTCACTTTTATATTTAACTGGTTACAAAAGTGTTTCCATAAATGACATTAAAAACTTTAGAAAACTTGACTGTATTTGTGCTGGGCATCCTGAATATCACTCTAATTCAGGGATAGAGACTACGACTGGACCATTAGGACAAGGTATATCTAATGCTGTAGGTTTTGCGCTCGCTGAAGAAATATTAAAAAAAAAGTTAGGAAAAAAAAAGATAGAACATAAAACTTATGTCCTGGCAGGGGATGGATGCCTTATGGAAGGAATAAGCCATGAAGCATTAAGTTTTGCGGGTCATATAAAATTAAAAAATTTGATACTGCTTTTTGATAATAATTCTATCTCGATTGATGGACCTACTAATCTTGCCGTTTCTGATAATACAAAAAAAAGATTTGAAAGTTATGGTTGGAACTATTTAGAAATAGATGGACATAATGAAAAACAAATTTTTAATGCTTTAAAAAAAGCTCAAACATCAAAAAAACCCTTTGCTATTTCTTGTAAGACTACAATTGGTTATGGTTCACCAAATAAAAGTGGAAAAGCATCATCGCATGGAAGTCCGTTAGGCACCGATGAGGTAAAGCTGGTTAGAAAAAAATTAAAATGGGATTATGAGCCTTTTAAAATCCCTGAGAAAATTTTGAATGAATGGAGGAAAATTGGAGAAAACGCTTCTTCAAAAGCAGAAAAAAATAAATCGTATAAACCTGAATTCAATATTTTTAACGATGAGATTACAAGCGAAATAGAACAAGTAAAAGTAAATTATTTTAAATCATTAGAACCAATTGCAACTAGAAAATCCTCAGAAAAATTTTTAGATATAGTTTCAAAATTACCAAATTTAATTGGTGGGTCGGCTGATCTTGCAGGTTCAAATAATACAAAAACAAAAAATCATAAAATAATTAAACCAGGGAGTTTCGGAGGAAATTATATTCATTATGGAGTAAGAGAACATGCGATGTGTGGAATTATGAACGGAATTTCTTTGCATAGCAATCTTATTCCATATGGCGGAACTTTTTTAATATTTAGTGATTATTGTAAGCCTTCTATCAGATTAGCGGCAATGATGGGTCAAAGAGTTATATATGTTTTAACACATGACTCGATCGGTTTGGGGGAAGACGGGCCAACTCACCAGCCCGTCGAGCAGCTCGCAATGTTAAGATCAATACCCAACTTAAATGTGTTTAGACCCTCAGATACAATTGAAACTTTTGAATGTTGGCAATTAGCTTTAGAAAGTAAAAACAAACCTAGTGTTATTGCTCTAACTAGACAAAAAACAGAACCTGTAAGAAGAGAGGTGATTGCTAACAATCTTTGCTCTAAAGGTGCTTATGAAATTTTAAGAAATGGGGATGATATTAAAGTAACTTTTTTAGCAACAGGCTCTGAAACTGATCTTGCAATTAAAGTAAGTCATAAATTAGCCACAGAAAATATCTATTCAAAGGTTATATCAATGCCATGCCACGAAATATTTGATAGTCAAAGCAATGACTATAAAAAAGATATTTTACAAGAAGATACTCTTAAAGTTTCTATAGAAGCATCAGAAACTAGTTATTGGAAAAAATACACAGGAACCGATGGTTTGAATTTAGGAATAAATAAATTTGGTAAGAGTGCACCTTATAAAGATATTTATAAACACTTTGAATTAGATGTTGAAAGTATTTTACAAAAAATAAAAAAAAATTTATGAAAACTAAAATTGGAATAAATGGTTTAGGTAGAATAGGTAGAATGGTAGTTCGATCAATATTTGAAGAGGAACATTCTAACCTAAAAATTCAACATATTAATAATAGAGCTGATATTGAGACGGCTTGTGCTTTATTAAAAAGAGATAGTATTCATGGAAAATTCAACGCAAATATATCAATTGAAAAAAACTATATAAATATTAATAGTAATAAAATTTATTATTCACAGAAAGATAAACTAGAAGAAATTAATTGGAAAGATAATGATGTTGATTTTGTACTTGAATGTACTGGTAATTTTAACTCTAAGGAAAAATTAATTCCACATTTAAATAATGGAGCAAAAAAAGTTATTGTTTCTGCTCCATGCAAAAATGCTGATAGGACCATAGCATTTGGAGTTAATGAAAAAGAAATTAAGAAAGAAGATAAAATTATATCTGCCGCATCGTGCACGACTAATTGTCTTGCGCCAGTTGCCCATGTGCTTAATGAAAATTTTGAAATCGAAAAAGGTTTTATGACTACAATTCATTCTTTTACAACTGATCAAAGGATTTTAGATAATTCTCATAAAGACCTTAGAAGAGCTAGAACAGCTAGTCAATCAATAGTGCCGACCTCGACGGGTGCTTCAAAATCGATTGGTGAAATTATACCCTCTTTGAAAGGAAAGCTAGAGGGTGTAGCAATGAGAGTACCAATACCAAATGTTTCCTTAATTGAATTAATATTTTGCTCCAAAAAAGATTTATCTGTTGAAAAAATTAATTCTGCTTTTAAAAATTTTAGCAAGAAACAGAAAATTAAAGTTTTAGAAATAACGGAAGAAAAACTAGTTTCAATTGATTTTAATCACAATCCAGCTTCCTCTATAGTGGATGCATCATTAACAAATGTTATAGGCAAAAATATGGGTAAAATTTCTGCTTGGTATGACAATGAATGGGGTTTTTCAAATAGAATGTGTGATATTGCAGCATATCTTCATAAAATTTCTTAATGAAAAATATAAAGGATCAAGAAAATATTAATCAAAAAGTAATATTATTAAGATTAGATTTAAATGTCCCATTAGAAAATGGAGTTATCACAGACCAAACAAGAATTGATAAGATTTTACCTGTAATCAATTTTTTAATAAAAAAAAAATGTAAAGTAATTATTATATCACACGTTGGTAGACCCAATGGAAAAGTGATAAAAGAACTTTCTTTGAAACCGATTTGTGAAAATTTAGAAAGCAAAATAAATCAAAAGATCAAACTAGTTAATGAAAATATCTTTAAGATAAAAAAAGATGAATTATTTAAAAATTTTAATGGTCAAATTATATTTTTAGAAAATATAAGATTTTATGAAGATGAAGAAAAAAATGACAAAAAATTTTCAAAACACTTAGCGAGTCTAGCGGATCTTTATGTAAATGATGCTTTTTCTTGCTCGCACAGAGCCCATGCTTCAATTAGTAAAATTACTGAATTTTTACCTTCATTTGCTGGACTGCAATTAGAAACTGAATTAAATGCACTAAAGAAGGTAACGAGTGAAATAAAAAGGCCAGTTACATGTATCATTGGGGGATCAAAAATTTCAACAAAAATTAATTTAATCAAAAATTTAATACCAAAATTTGATAACATTGTTGTTGTTGGGGGAATGGCAAATAACATCCTGAGCCATAAAGGAAATTTAATAGGAAAGTCAATTAAGGAAGAGAATTGTGAAAAAGAAATAGAAAATATTTTTAAAAACTCTAATGATCACTCATGTTCGATAATTTATCCAAAGGATGTCAAAATTGGAAAAAGCATGAATGACAAATCCCAAATTAAAGACCTAGCCGAAGTATCAGCTGATGATTTTATTCTTGATATTGGCCCAAAAACTTTAAAAGAAATTGAAGATATTATCGAAAATAGTAAAACTGTTTTGTGGAATGGTCCAGCAGGTTATTTTGAAAATCCAAATTTTGCTTTAGGAAGTTATGAAATAGCAAAAATGATTATTAAAAAAAATAAAAATAATTCAATTTTTTCTGTTGCAGGAGGTGGGGATACAATTGCAGTTTTAAATCAGATAAACGCAATAAGTGATTTTGATTTCGTTTCAACTGCTGGTGGAGCTTTTTTAGAATATCTTGAAGGCAAGGAACTTCCTGGTATAAAAGCTCTAAATTAATATGTCTGAACTAAATAATATTGTAAATAAAATTCTTGGAAATGGTAAAGGAATTCTGGCTGCAGATGAGAGCACGGGAACAATGAGCAAAAGACTAGATGGTGTAGGTGTGCCTTCAACCCCAGAAAATAGATTACTTTTTAGAGAAACTCTTTTTTGCTCGTCGGAAATGAAAAATTGTATTGGTGGAGTTATTCTTTACGATGAAACAATTAAGCAGACATCCTCAAATAAAAGTAAGATACCAGAATTAATTGAACGTATGGGATCTTGTGCAGGAATAAAAGTAGATACAGGTGCAAAAGTTTTAGCTGGGTCACCAAATGAAAAAATTACTGAAGGATTAGATGGTTTAAGGGATAGACTAAAGGATTATTATAAACTTGGGGCAAAGTTTACAAAATGGAGAGGCGTTTACAATATATCTAAAGATTTCCCAAGTAAATTATCGATTTATTCTAACGCACACGCGTTGGCTAGGTATTCTGCATTAGTACAAGAATGTAATATGGTGCCAATTGTAGAACCAGAGGTTTTAATGGATGGAGACCATTCAGCTAAAGATTGTTTTCAAAAAACTTCCGAGGTCATAAAGAAGTGTTTTGAGGAACTAATTCTCCATAAGATTGATTTAAAAGGAGTAATATTAAAACCAAATATGATTTTAGCTGGTAATAAATCAATGGAAAAAATCTCTAATCAAGAGGTAGCAAAATTAACCTTGGAGTGCTTGAAAAGTTCTGTACCCTCCGAAGTTGCTGGCATAGCTTTTTTATCTGGTGGGCAGTCAGAACTTGAGGCGACAGAAAATTTAAATTTAATAAATAAATTGAATAAGACTGGTTTTATTATGAGTTACTCCTATGGACGAGCATTGCAGCAGGGCGCTCTTAAATTTTGGTCTAAGAATATAAAAGATATTGAGGGAACCCAAAAGGTGTTTAACCACAGAGCAAAAATGAATACTCTTGCTGCAAAAGGTAAATGGTCTAAAGAAATTGAGAGTCGATAAAAAAAGGTTTATTTATTTAATTTCACCAAACAAAATAAAGAAGGGTTTTTATAGTAATTTAAAAATCGTTCTCAGTTTTAATTTAGTATGTTATTTTCAATTAAGATTGAAAAAATATTCTTTGACAGAGAGAAAAAAGATTGGAATAAAAATCAAAAAAATTTGTAAAAAATATAAAGTAAAGTTAATAGTAAATGATGATCCGGATCTAGCAAAAAAAATTGGTGCGGATGGTTGTCATTTAGGACAAAATGATATGAATATCCAAAGAGCGAGGAAAATTTTAGGAAAAAAAATCATTGGTATTACGTGTCATAATTCAAAAAAGTTGATTAGGCATGCAGTTAGAGATGGTGCAAATTATATTGCGATTGGTGCTTTTTTCAAATCAAAAACAAAAAAAGTAAATTATATTGCAAAATCAAGTTTAATATCTTGGGCTAAAAGATTTACAAAACTACCTGTTGTTATAATTGGAGGAATAACTAATAAAAATTTTAGAAAACTTCTGTTGCATAAACCAGACTTTTTAGCTATCTCAGGAGGCATTTGGGGGGGGAAATCAACAAAAGCAATTAAAGAATTTTTATGAAAATAAACGCAAATGAAATTAAAGTTGGAATGTTAATTGAGTACAAAGATGATCTATGGGAAGTCTTAAAAACTCAACATGTTAAACCTGGTAAGGGTGGAGCCTTTTGTCAAGTTGAGATGAAAAGTATAAATAAAAATACAAAACTAAATGAGAGGTTCAGGTCTAATGATACTATAGAAAAAGCAAGTATAGAAAATATTGAATTTAATTATTTGTATGATGATGAAATAAATTACTACTTTATAAATCAAAAAAATTTCGAACAAGTAAATATTAAAAAAGACATAGTTGGGAAAAAAGGTAAACTACTGAAAGAAAACCTAAATGTATTTCTAATTTTTCATGAAGATAAAGCAATAGGTATTGAATTACCAAATCAAGTGCAATTTAAAATAAAATCAACCGATGTTGCATTGAAAGGTCAAACAGTATCATCATCTTACAAACCTGCTGTTTTAGAAAATAATATAAAAATTCAAGTTCCACCATTTATAGAAAGTGGGGATGAAGTATTGGTAGATACAAGAACAATTGAGTATATAAAAAAATTATAATATGAATTCGATTTCTCCAAATCTAAATTTAATGATAAAGTCATGTGAGAAAGTTTCTAAAGTATTGATAAGAGACTTTGGAGAAGTTGAAAAACTTCAAGTTTCAATAAAGGGTCCAAAAAATTTTGTCACAAATTCAGATAGAAAAGTCGAAGATATATTGGTAAATGAACTATCTAAATCCAAAAAAAAATATTCTTTTTTAACAGAGGAGAGTGGTTTTATTAAAAATGAAGATAAAGAAAACTTTTGGGTTATAGACCCAATAGATGGCACCACAAATTTTATTAATGGCATACCCCATTTCTGTATTTCAGTTGGCTTAGTTTTAAATAATGAAATTGTTTCTGGCGTAATATTTGATCCCATTAAAGACGAAATCTATTATGCAGAGAAAAATTCTGGTGCATACATGAATAATAAAAGCATAAGAGTTTCAAAAAAAAGAGAAATTTCTGAATGCTTATTCTCATCTAACAGTAAAAAGATTTCTTCAGACGGTTTGACAATTCGAATTACGGGTAGTGCTGCTTTAGATCTTGCATATGTATCATGTGGAAGATTTGATGGAAGTTTTCACAAAAATTTAAGTTTATGGGACATTGCAGCAGGCTCAATATTAGTAAGAGAGGCTGGCGGAGTTTTAAGTGATATTGATTTAAAAAAAACTGAAAATATAAGCCTAATTGCATCCAACCAAAGTATTGAAAAGGAAATTAATAGCAAAATTTCTATGTTTTAATTGTTTTATAATTTTCATTTGCTATAAGTTCACCTATGAAAAAGAAAATTCACCCAAACTATCACACCATCAAAGTAGAGATGACAGATGGATCTCAATTTGAAACTAAGTCAACATGGGGTTCTGAAGGAGAGGTTTTAAAATTAGAAATTGACCCAAAGTCTCATTCAGCCTGGACTGGTGGTAAACAAAAGTTGCTTGATAAGGGAAGAGTGAGTAGGTTCAATAAGAAATTCCAAAACTTCAAATCTAAGAGTAAATAAAATGACAATAACGCCATTAATGCCGATGGCAACTGCTGTTTGGCTTGTAGAAAACACAACTTTAACATTTAAACAAATTGCTGATTTTTGTAACCTTCACGAGGTAGAAATTCAGGGCATTGCAGATGGTGAAGTAGCAAAAGGTATTAAAGCTTATAATCCTATTACATCAGGACAACTGACTAGGGAGGAAATCGAATTGTCAAGCAAAGATCAAGATAGAGCATTAAAAATTACTAGTACCGATGTTGAAATAACATCGGATGAAAAAAAAATTAAGAAATATGTTCCCTTGTCAAAAAGACAAGATAAACCAGACTCTGTTTTGTGGCTTATTAAAAGTTATCCGCAATTAAAGGACTCTCAAATTGCCAAACTTGTGGGTATAACAAAAAACTCTGTTGTTTCTATTAGAAATAAGAGTTACTGGAATTATAATAATTTAAATGCAAAAGACCCTGTTGCAATGAACTTATTTACTCAAAAGGACCTTATCGAGGCAAGTGAAAAAGCAGAAAGACGTATTAAGAGAGAGAGAAAACTAAAAGAGAAGGCTTTAAAGGCAAGTCAAAGTCAAAATTCTTAAAAAACTGATAGACAGGAAATTTTAGAAGTGTTATTTAACTTTTTTTTTGGAGGATGTTATTAAAATAGACGTAAAAGATAATAATGTAGAACAAGCTTTGAGAGTTTTAAAAAGAAAACTACAGAGAGACGGTTTTTTTAAGATTGTCAAACTTAAAAACACTTACGAAAAACCATCTGAAAAGAAAAAAAGAATCCTGCAAGAGAATATTAAAAGAGTTAAGAAGCTTAATAAACTTAAAAACAGAATTTAATATCGCGGGGTGGAGCAGTCTGGTAGCTCGTCAGGCTCATAACCTGAAGGTCGGCGGTTCAAATCCGTCCCCCGCAACCAATCAAATTAAATAATAATTTTTATAAATTTTCATAACTATAAAAAGTACACTGAGAGTATATATGCCTAAGATATTCGATCTTTTTTTTAAAAAAGACTCAGCACTCACATCTTTAAGAATCGTAAAAAATACAATTAACAATAATGGCTCATAATATTTATGATAAACTGTATTTTGAATATTTGTTAAAATTAAAATAAAAAAAAATAAAGAATTTTTTATGTTTGATTTACATAAATACATAACAAATGATAATGAGATAATCGAAATAATATAAAAAAAATAATTATTTTTAAAAAAGAAATTTGATAAATGAAAAAAAACTCCACCACCCGTATATTCGATTTTGTAATCAAAAAAAAATATAAAAATTCCAGAAATGACGAAAATAAACATTATATTTTTTTTAAAAAAATTTAAAAAATTAATAAAATTTTTTTTCCATATTAACATAGGTAGCAGATGAAAGAATATTATTGAGCTAATTAATAAAATCTTATTTGCAAAGTTATAATTTAAAGAAATAATTTGATTATCTAATATAGGTGTTTGTCCAGAAGTTAAAAAGTCGACACCCATAATAAAAATATAAACAAACATCGGTAATGCCAATATTAAGTTAAACAAAAAAAATAATAAAACTTTTGAGAAACTAATCTGTTTAAATATATTGTAAAAAAAATAAAAAAAGAATAAAGAGAAATTAGGACTTATATAAGATGAAATTACTAAAAATAATGAAGTTAACCAAATAAATTTTTCAGACCTGGTTTCCTCATATTTTAGAAAAAAATAAATTGTAGTTGTAAAAAATAATAGACCTGGAAGACGACTATCGGGCCAAATAGATAAAGATCTAAAAGTTGGAGACAAAAAAATAACTAAAGATAATAATATAAGATAAGATTTTTCAATATTTTTGAATTTTAAGCATAAACATTTATAAAAAATTATTACTAAGGGAATTGATAAATGTAAGTGAATTAATCTTATTATTTCAAAAGAAAAATCAAATCTTAAAAAAGTTGACAAAAAAATTAAATATACCGGGGAATGTCTATGATTATATTTATCGTAGTTATTAAGCGTTTCATAAAAATTTTTTGAAAAATCTTTTATTGGATTTAAATTTGCTCCAAGCCAGTCTTTATAAGCCCCACCATTTAAACTCTCATTTAAAAAAAAACCTGACAATAAAGTAAAATAAAGAAATACTGAAAATAACAATATTTTAATATTATTTAATGACATCTTAAAATAAAAATTAAATCTTAAAATTTGATTTTTTGCTATCAACTAAAAAAGTTTTTACAGTTTCAAGAGTTAATTCGTTGTAGGATTTGCCAAATTTCTCAATTTTTTCTATAATTTTTGGAGGTACGGTAATTATGTGACATCCTATTTGTTTTGCTTGAGTATAATTGTATGGTTCCCTTACACTTGCCCATAATATTTCAACATTCTTAAATTTTTTTGCTGCATTGATGCTTTTTTTAAATTCAGGGACTGGATCTTTGCCCGCATCGCCTGCTCTACCTGCAAACATTGAAATGATTACTTTTGTTTTTTTATTAATCTTTTTTAATATTTTTTTAGTTTGATCAAATTTAAAAACGGCAGTTATATTTAATTTTATATTATTTTGATTTAATTCGCTAATGACATTTCCCATAAACTTTCCCCTTGAATTTGTGACTGGAACTTTCACATAAACATTTTTTCCCCATTCATTAATTTTTTTACCTTGATTGATCATGCCTTTTATATCATCTGCGAATACCTCACAGGAAACAGGTTTGGATGTAATTCCTAATATTTTTTTACTAAAAGACTTATAATCCCTAGCCCCTGCTTTTCTCATTAAAGATGGATTGGTTGTAAATCCCTTAACAATTTTTTTTCTATTAAATTTTCTTATTAAATCTAAGTCTGCGATATCACAAAATATTTTAGTCAATTTTATAAATTTTTAATTATATCTTCAGTCATTTTTTTTGCATCTGCAAACAACATTAGGGTGTTGTCTCTATAAAATAAATCATTATCTATCCCCGCATATCCAGGTGACAAACTTCTTTTAACAAATAAGACTGATTTACTTTTTTCAACGTCTAAGACTGGCATTCCATAGATCGGGCTCTGTGGGTCAGTTTTCGCTACAGGATTTGTTACATCATTTGCCCCTATTACATAAGCAACATCACAATTAGCAAAATCATTGTTAATTTCCTCTAATTCGAAAACCTCGTCATAAGGAACATTTGCCTCAGCTAGTAAAACATTCATGTGACCTGGCATTCTACCTGCAACAGGATGGATCGCGTATGAAACTTTAACTCCATTTTTTTTAAGAGAGTCTACCATTTCCCTTAAAGCATGTTGTGCCTGTGCAACAGCCATTCCATATCCAGGAACAATTATAACTGATGAGGCATTTTTCATTAAAAAAGCTGCATCATCCGCATTTCCATTTTTGACTGGTTTTTGCTCCTTACTTTTCTTGCTTGAAGTTTGATCCGTTCCTCCAAATCCTCCAAGTATAACATTAAAAAACGATCTGTTCATACCTTTGCACATTATGTAAGATAGTATTGCACCTGAAGAACCCACTAAAGCACCGGTGATTATCAAGGCAGTATTTTCTAAAGTAAAACCTATTCCAGCTGCAGCCCAGCCTGAATAAGAATTTAGCATTGAAATTACCACTGGCATATCCGCACCACCTATTGGAATAATTAATAAAAAACCAACTAGAAAAGAAATTGCTATTAATGACCAAAAAAAATTAGGAGACTGACTCAAACATAAAAAATATGAAAGAATTATGATAGAAATTAAAATTAACAAGTTCAATATATGCTGTCCTGGGAAGGTTATGGGAGACCCTGACATTAATCCCCTTAATTTAAGAAAAGCTATTATTGAACCTGAAAAAGTAATTGCCCCAACAGCTGCTCCTATAGACATCTCAATTAGACTAGCTAACTTAATATTTCCTGAAGAACCTAAATTGAAAACTTCGGGACTTATAAAAGCAGATATTGCCACAAACACAGCAGCTAAACCTACCAAACTATGAAAGCCAGCTACTAATTCTGGCATCGCTGTCATGGGTATTTTAAATGCAATGAAAGCACCTATTGAACCACCAATAAGCAAGAAAAGTATTACATAAAGAAATCCACTTGAAAAATTATCTATGGAAAGAAAAGTAACAGTTATAGCAATTGCCATTCCAATTATCCCAAACAAATTTCCCTGTCTTGATGTTTCAGGAGAAGACAAGCCTCTTAAAGCTAAAATAAATAAAATTCCTGAAATTAGATAGAATATCGCTAGTAAATTTGCAGAGATCATTTTTTATCTTTCTTTTTTTTTTTGTACATTGCCAACATTCTTTGCGTCACCAAAAATCCACCAAAAATATTTATTGCTGCCAATACAATAGCTAAAAATCCAAATATACTTGATTGATTAAAAACACTTAAATTTGTCCCTGCCAACGAGGCAATAATAGCTCCTACAATAATTACTGAAGATATTGCGTTAGTTACAGACATCAAGGGGGTATGTAATGAAGGAGTAACACTCCATACAACATAGTAGCCAACAAAGATTGATAGTATAAATATACTTAATCTAAAAATAAATGGGTCTATTTCCATGGTTACTTTACTAATGTTTCCTTAATTATTTCATCCTCTAAATTAATATTAACATCCTTTTTTTCTTTATCATAAAGATTTGATACAAAATTAAAAATATTTTTTGAGTACAAGTTTGAGGCTGAAACTGGAAGTTTATTTAATATATTTTTCTCACCCATGATTTTTACCCCATTTAAATCAACTTCTTCATCTGCTTTAGTTACCGCAGTATTTCCACCCAGAACAGCTGCTAAATCATAAATTACAGATCCTGGCTGCATATTTTTTATCATACCTTCTTTAATGATTACCGGAGCTTTTTTTCCAGGTATTAGAGCTGTACAAATTACAATATCAATTTTTTTTAATGTTTCAGATAGAAGTTCTTCTTGTTTTTTCTTAAATTCATCTGAGGTTTCTTTGGCGTATCCACCAGAAGTCTCAAGATTTTCTGCACCTTCTACAGTCAAAAATTTGCCACCCAAACTCTCAACTTGTTCTTTAGATGACATTCTGACATCGGTTGCAAAAACTATACCGCCCATTCGTTTTGCTGTTGCAATTGCTTGTAATCCTGCAACACCTGCGCCTACAACTAAAATTTTTGCTGCTGGAATTGTTCCCGCTGCTGTCATCATCATTGGAACTGCTTTCTTAAAGTTTGCAAAAGCTTCTATTACAGCTTTGTATCCAGCTAAATTGGCTTGTGATGAAAGAATATCCATCGATTGAGCTCTTGTAATTCTTGGTAGCAATTCTAAAGAAAAAACATTGATTTTCTTTTTTGATAAACCTGAAATAATTTCTTTATTAGTGTAAGGATTAAAAACACCGATTAAATTTTGATTTTCCTTCAGTGAATTTAAGTTTTCCTCAGATGGTAAATTAAATTGAAGTATGAAATTAGAATTAGTCAAAATTTTTTTTTTATCCTCGGATATTTCTGCGCCTGAGGACACATATTCATTGTCGTCTATTCCAAGATGTCCAGCATAATTTTTCTCTAATAATACCTTTAAACCTAGTCCAATAAATTTTTTAACGTTTTCTGGAGTAACGGCAACTCTACTCTCGATTTTTCTATCTTCGTTGATGGAACCTACAATCATTTTAATTATATTAAGAAAATAGCTAGAAGTGTTAAAATAACAATGACTGAAATTGTCCCCCAAAGAACAAACTTAGTAAAATTATCCCATGTTTTTTTATGGTCTTCATTATCCATAAATTACTTCTGTCTAGCTTTAAATTTCGGGTTTTTTTTATTAATTATGTAAACTCTACCTCTTCTCTTAACTAACTTTGAATTAAGATCTCTTTTTTTTAATGATTTAAGGGAACTTTTTATTTTCATAATTAATTAGCCTGGCAACGTCCTACTCTTCCGTGTCTTAAGACAAAGTACCATCGGCGCAGAAGGGCTTGACTACCGAGTTCGGAATGGGATCGGGTATTACACCTTCGCAATAATCACCAGGCCTGGGTGTTATACCTTAATTTGGGTGTTTGTAAACTTTAAAAAATCATTAAAGTATATTTAAAATTGAATTCAGATTAATGAACATTAATATAGAAGTAGTAAAATGAAAGAAGTTACTTTAATAATTCCCGCAAAAAAAGAGCCTAATGCACTACCTATTGTTTTGAATGAATTAAAAAATCATTATCCAAATATAAATATTATGATTGTTATGCAAAAAGATGATGTGGAGACTTTTAAAGCAATAAAAGATTATGATTGTAAAATTATTTTCCAGACTGGTAGAGGATATGGAAATGCAATTTTAGAAGGTATTAAGCAATCTGCTACAGCTTATTCATGTATCTATTATGCAGATGGATCAACTGATCCTAAATATATTTCAATAATGTTAGATAAAAGTAGAGAGAAAAATTTAGATGTAGTTTTTGGATCCCGATATGAAAAAGGTGCCGGTAGTTTTGATGATGACTTGATTACAAGAGTTGGTAATTTTTTTTTTACTTTTTTAGGAAATTTTTTGTTAAGACTAAACATGACGGATATTCTTTTTACATATATTTTCGCAAAAACAGAAAGGCTAAATGAAATGAATTTAAGTCAAAACGACTACTGTCTATGTGTGGAAATACCCTTCAAAACTAAAAAACTAAAATACAAATATTCTACAATCCCTTGTGTTGAAAGAAAAAGAGTGGCAGATAAAAAAAAAGTAAAAGCCTTTAAAGATGGTTTAAAAATTCTAATTTATCTTCTCAAAAAATTTTTAGAGGTTATCAATAGATAAAAGAGTGTCAGATATAAATTTCAGTTGATTTTTTGATATCATTTTTGTGTGTAGCCCAATTACAAATCCTAATTCTTGAACTAAATCTGCACCAGGATACTTTTTTTTTTTTAAGTTAAGTTTAAACAATTGAGATGATGGTTGATTTACAAATGATCCACTTATAATTGGACGTGTTTCAAGACCTTTGGATTCTAAAAAATTTATAAATTTAACCTTTTTCTTTCTGAATTTGATATTTAAAAATATTGGAAAAACCATATAACTTGGTGAAACTTTTTTTGGCACTTTAACAAATGAAAACTGTCCAGTCCATTTTTTGTGATTTTTTAGACTTTTAATAATTTTATCTCTATTGTCTGTTCTCGTTTTAATGAACTTTTTAAGTCTTGTAAATTGGTTTAAGCCAATTGCAGCCTGTATATCTGTGGGACGAAGATTAAAGCCAGAATTTATAAAAATATATCTTGGATCTAAATGTGGATACTTAATTGCAGTTTTTTTTTCTCTTGACCAACCATGAGATCTTAAAGATTTTAATATTTCATAATCTTCTTTATTATTACAAATTACCATTCCACCTTCCCCTGATGTTATTTGATGAGAATAGAAGAATGAAAATGTCCCAAAGTCTCCAAATGTGCCTAAAAATTTTTTATTATATTTAGCTCCTAAAGACTCGCAGTTATCTTCGATAAGAATGATCTTTTTTTTTAAGCAAAAATCTCTTATTTTTTTTATATCTGCAGAAAGTCCTAAAACATTAACAACTAGAATAACTTTTGTTTTTTTCGTAATTTTTTTAATCAAGTCTTCCGCATTTACGTTTAATGTTAAAGGATTAACATCAATAAAATTTATTTTTAAACCACATTGAACTAAGGGCCACAGGGAAGTTGGCCAACACAAAGTTTGTATTAACGCTTCATCATTTTTTTTAAAACGATTTTTTCTCAAAGGATTGCAAGACGCAAAAGTGGCCAATAAATTTGCTGAGGAACCTGAGTTTACCATTAATGCGTATTTTGAACCAAGGAACTTTTTAAACTTATTTTCAAATATCTCTGTTTTCTGACCCATTGTAATTCTACCTGACTTCAAAACTTTAATACCTTCATTTAAATCATTCGTAGAAAGTCCTTCGTCTAAAAGTGAGTAAATATATTTGTTTTTTTTTGGAAGTAATATTTTATGGATAAACTTTTTATTTGACATGATTTTAATTTTTTATTTTAGTTTTTTTGTTAAATAATTTAATGTTGAGTCGAATCCTCTATCTAAGTTATTAATAGGTTTCCAACCATATCTTTTCGCAATCGATACATCTAAGCACTTTCGCGGCATACCATCTGGTTTTGTGTAATCAAATTGCACTTTTAGCTTTATATTCATTTTTTTCATAATGTATTTCGCATACCATAGTATTGAGTGTTCCTCTCCAGTTCCAATATTAATAAATGGCTGTTTAAATTTTTTTTTCATAAAGAACAGGACTGCATCTGCTAAATCATCTACGAACATTAATTCTCTTTTAGCTTTACCAGTTCCCCAAACTGTAAGTTTTTTTTTATTATTCAATTTAGAAAGGTATATTTTTTTAAGTAGAGCTGGATAGAAATGAGATGTTTTTAAATTAAAATTGTCGTTAGGGCCATATAAATTAGGTGGCATAAGAGTCTTAAAATTAAGTTTGTGACTTTTACTATAATATTCACACATTTTTAAACCTGCTATTTTTGCAATTGAATAGGCATCGTTTGTTTCCTCAAGAGGTCCTGTAAGCAAATATTCCTCTTTCATTGGTTGTTTACAGTGCTTTGGATAAATGCAACTAGAGCCCAATAAAAATAAATTTTTAACACCTGCAAGATAACTACCATGAATAATATTATTTTGAATTTGTAGATTTTCATAAATAAATTTATCTTTGTTCTTTAAGTTATCCTCTATACCCCCTACTTTTGCAGCTGCAAGAATTACGAAATAAGGTTTGTTTTTTTCCAAAAATTTTAAAGTTTCTTTTTGATTTAGTAAATTTAGCTCTTTCCTGGATCTAGTTATTATATTTTTGTACCCATTTATTTTTAATTTATTAAATATAGCGCTGCCAACCATTCCGTTGTGTCCAGCTAAAAAGATTTTTTTTCTTTTATTCATTTTCTATGATGCTTTTTTCTTCTAAAATCATTTCATCAATTAGCTTATGAATATTTATTTTTGGTTTCCATGATAACTTCTTCCTAGCTTTAGAAGCATTTCCCAATAATGTATTTACATCTAATGGCCTTAAATAATTCTTATCAATTGAAATAATAGTTTTATTACTCAAAGAATCAGATCCTTTCTCTTTTAAACCTTTTCCTTTCCAAACAATTTTCATGTCAAGCTTTTTAGAAACAAAGCTTATAAATTGACGAATACTATATTGCCTACCTGTGGCAATTACAAAGTCATCAGGTTGTTTTTGTTGCAAAATTTTCCACATAGCCTCCACATAATCTTTCGCATGACCCCAATCTCTTTTTGCATCTAAATTTCCAAGATAGAGTATTCTCTGTTTTCCCATTTTAATTCTTACCAGTGCTCTCACAATTTTCTTTGTAACAAATGTCTCTCCTCTTCTAGGACTTTCGTGATTAAATAAAATACCGTTAGAGCCAAAAATATTGTAAGCCTCCCTGTAATTTTTAGTTATCCAATGCGCATAAAGTTTTGCTACACCATATGGGCTTAAAGGATAAAAATTTGTTTTTTCATTTTGTGGAGTATCTTGAACTTTTCCATACATTTCTGAGGTTCCTGCTTGGTAAAATTTAGTTTTTTTTGTCAATCTATGAAACTTTATAGCTTCAAGTATTCTTAGAGCTCCAAGTGCATCTGCATTCGCAGTGTATTCTGGAACCTCAAAAGATACAGCTACATGGGATTGTGCCGCTAAATTATAAATTTCATGAGGTTTAATCATTTCGATAATTTTTGATACAGAAGTTGAGTCTGTAATATCACCATAATGTAGGAAAAAATTACGAGATTTCTCACCTGGTTCTTGATAGATGTGGTCTACTCTTGAAGTATTTATTGATGAAGATCTTCTTTTGACTCCATGCACTATATACTTTTTTTTTAGCAAAAATTCTGCCAAATAAGAACCATCTTGTCCGGTGATACCAAATATCAAAGCAATTTTTTTATTCATCCCACTCTATTATATTCTTTTTAAACATTTGTTAATACTTATTTTTTTTGCTTGAAAAAATTTTGACAAATTGAATAATTAATTTTTAATTCTAATTAATGTCATTTTTCCATAACTTTTTTTAATTATAAAATCTTTATTATTTGAACATTTATTAATATTTTGATTACAATTAAGATACATTCTTGAAAGATCCTTCAGTTTTTTGTTAATTCTGAAATGATTCTGATCAGTGAAAAAAAACATATTTTGTCTAAAATTTGCTTTATAAAAGTTTATCTCATAAACAATTCTGTCAATATTCCTTCCAACAAAGATGGAGACAACTAAAAAAAACAGAATTATTATTTTAGCCTTGAAATATTTGGTTATTTCATATTTTGACAATAAATAAGCTAATGGAATAAAAAAAATTAAAGAAAAAATAATATAGCCCCCATACCTTAAAGAAGGGTGATTTAAAAACCACTCTGCTAATAATAATGTAATTAAAAAATAATATAAAAAATTGTTTTTAGAATTTTCGCTAAATGATTTTTTTTTATTTGATTTAAAAATCATTATTAATAATACGGAAATAAATGAAAGGCTAAGAAGGAAGTCTGACATCTTATTAAAGAAATATTTATCAATCCAGTTCGAGAACCAATTAAAATTTTGAATATACAGCTCTTTATCGAGTTCATGATTATATCCTGGACCGCCGCCTGCTTTTGACCACCATTGATAATGCGTGTTAAGTGCGCTAACTTCTAACTTCGGAATACCCCATTCTATTCCATCGATACAGGTTTGTGGCACCGGATACAACAAACATCCTGTATTAAATAAATAAACAAAAATTACACAAATACCCATCAAAATAGAGAAATATAATATTGGGTTTTTTAAAATTTTATATATTAGATAAACTTTATCATCTTTTATAATGTAGTAGATGAACGGAAGGGTAAAAATAAAATATAAAATATAAAAAGATTTTAAGGATACAATTATACTTAATAAAATTAACAATTTTGTTAAGATATTATCAAAATGAGCATAATTCTCCCTAATAGAAAGAACGTAAATAAAAAATAAAAAGATAAGAATTTGTGCTGACCTATCTGTGCCGTGCTCTGCTATTCTGTAAAAAAAAACATTAATAAAAATAAACGCTAGTAAATTAAGAAAAAAAAACTGGTTGTTATCTTTTTTATCTAAATATTTTTTAATATTTGAAATTAAAATGATATTTGAAAATCCTAACATTAATATTGCACCCATATGATAAAGGTAATAATCCAAATAGGGCAAATAAAATAATGAGTTTAAGTAAAAAATTGATGATGGTGTTCTAAAACCATGATTAAGTGGGCCAATCCCTATGATCATTGAAAACTTATTTAAATAATAACTATAAGGAAAATGATAATATCCAAAATCATCGTGAGTTTTGAAAATTACAAAAGCTAAAAAAATTATTGAGAAAATTGAAAACAAAAAAATAAGATTTTTTTTATTTAAAATTTTAGATCTAAAATAATAAACTGGTAAGAGACCAGTAATAATAAAAACTATATTATGTAAATAACCGTGGCTAATAAAAAAATGGGTAATATAAGAATATAATATTAAAAAAAATATTCCAACTAAACCTACAAAACCTATTTCATCTATAAATATATTTGTTTTTGTAAATTTAATTGCTAAAACACCATGACCAATGACAGATAGAACTATTAAAAAATAACTAATTAAAAATAATAAATAATTTATAACCATTAATCTATCTATAATGTATTCATAAATATATTGAATTAAAAAAATATATCTCTACAGTTAAATTTTATTACTTTTGATTTTTAATCAATTATATGTGTTCAAATTTAGATGAGTGATCTTACATTAATAATTCCAGCTAAAAATGAGAAAGAATCTTTGCCAAAAGTATTGGATGAGCTTGAAAGTTTCAATTTTAAGAAAAATATAATATTGGAAGCCTCAGATAAACTTACTATTGAAGCTATAAGAAATTATGAGTGTACCATTATTTATCAAGACTCTAATGGTTATGGTGATGCGTTAAAAAAGGGAATCGAAACAGTTGAGACAGAATTTTTTTGTATATTTAATGCTGACGGATCCTTTAATCCAAAAGAACTAGCTTTCATGATAGGTAAGCTCAAAGTCGATAAGTACGACTTTGTTTTTGCTTCCAGATATGAAAAAAACTGTGGAAGCAACGATGATACACCTATTACATTAATCGGTAATTATATTTTTACTTTTTTAGGAAAGATTTTTTTTAAATTAGAAATAACTGATATTCTTTATACTTTTGTAATGGCAAGAACGTCTTGTGCAAAAAAACTTGAGCTTAAATCAAAAGACTTTTCATTTTGTGTTGAGTTGCCAATTAAAGCTAAAAGAGCTAATTTAAAAATTTGTACAAGTAAATCTTTTGAAAGATCAAGGATTGCAGGCAAAAAAAAAGTAAATGCATTTAAAGATGGTCTAAAAATTTTATTCTCAATGATAAAATTATTTTTTAGATATTAAGTTGAGTTTATAAAATTTAAACAAAAACATATAACTAACATTATAAAAAATAATTGAGGTTGCAATTAATTTTATCTGAAAAATTGTGCTTCCTGGATTTAAAGTAGAAATATAGATAATTAAGAAATTAAAAAAACATATTATTGTACTGCTTAAGTTATTAGAAAGAACTAATCTTAGGTTGAATTTTTTTGAAAGAAAGAAAAAAACAAGTTGATGGAGATGTTTACTATCTGGCTTTAAAGGTGAAAACTCTTTATTTAATTTTCTTAAGATTGAAAATAAATTTTCAAAACAAGGATACCAGATTAATGAAATAAAAAAGTATGGGGAAATATCAGGATTGCTTAAATGAGAACTAATTATAATAAAACCAACAAAAAAACCAAGTAAATATGCTCCACTATCTCCAAGCATTAAAACATTAAAAATATTTAGCAACAAGAGCAATAAAAGTGTGAATATTATTAAATTGACCGATTGGTATGAAATTATTGAATAGTCTATCAAATTTAATTTAGTTAACATAAAAAGAATTATTATTGTAAAAGAAATTAATAATCCATTCAAACCATCAATAAAATTACTTCCGTTAATTAAAATTAATAAGCAAAACGCTGAAAAGGGAACAGCAAAAATTTTATTATTTAAAATAATATCAAAAAATTCAATTCTAGATGAGTTTATTCTTATATCAAGGACCATTACAAATAATAAAATTAAAACACATTGAATTAAAAATCTTTTTTTTGGAGAGACAAGAATTTTTCTGTCTGAAAAAAAACCAATTAAATAAATTGAAAACATGAAACAACTTATTAAAAAATCATTTAAAAAAAATATGATTGGAAAAAGTATAAAAAGTCCTCCGGCTAAGGGCACATTTTTTTTATTAGAGAATGATTGGTGAATATCTCCAGAAAAGTTTAATAATACACCCTTTTTTTTTAAAACTAACGATAGGACTAATACAAGTAGTAAATATACATAGAAAAATAGCATTTTACCTTTTCTTGAGATAATTCAAACTTAAACAAAACAAATAGTATACAGACTTTATTATGTTGAAATTCATATAATAATTATAAACTTTAAAACCATCAAAAAGCTTCTGAATTGTTGAGGACGAAAGAGAGTTTTTTGTGTCTGTCCAATTTGTAAGGTTACTATCATATGCATAAAATTTGTTATTTTTTTTCAATAACGTTAACCAAAAAACAAAGTCTTCCTTAGTTGCAAGTTGTGGAAATTTAGTTTTTGATTTTGTTATTACCTTTTTTTCAATAATAACCGTAGATAGACCGATATCACAAGATTTTAAAATTTCATTGACTGATAATAAATCTCTCGCTTTTCTTTGATCAATTATTTTTTTTTTTTCATCAATAATAAAATAAGATGTGTGTGATATTTGGTAATTATTTTTTTTCATAAACGATATCTGATCCTTAAGCTTATCTTGAGCCCAAGTGTCGTCTGCATCGATAAATGCTATATATTTGCCGTTTGATTGTTCTATACCTTTATTTCTCGAGTACCCAGCTCCTAATCTTTTGTTATTGTTGATAATCCTAATCCTATTATCTAATTTGGATATTTCTTTTAAAAATTCTAAATCATTTAAATTTGTGTCATCATAAATAATCAAAATCTCTAAATAATCATAACTTTGGTTAATGACTGAAACTATAGTTTCTTTAACAAAATTACGTTTCTTGTAGTATGGAATTATTACACTTACTAAGTCCATTTAGTTAAATAAAATTTTAACTTTCTAAAAAGCTCTTTAATTGTTTGGATCTACTTGGATGCTTGAGTTTTCTTAGAGCTTTTGCCTCAATTTGTCGTATACGTTCCCTGGTCACAGAAAATTGTAATCCTACCTCCTCTAAAGTATGATCTGTGTTCATACCAACTCCAAATCTCATTCTTAATACTCTTTCTTCTCTAGGAGTTAAAGTTGATAAAATTTTTGTAGTTGCCTCACTAAGATTTGATTTGATAGCTTGTTCCAAAGGGGCTAATGCTTTAGTATCCTCAATAAAATCTCCTAAACTACTGTCCTCCTCATCTCCAACCGGTTTTTCCAGTGAAACGGGTTCTTTTGAAATTTTTAATACTTTTCTTACTTTTTCTAAAGGCATTCTAAGTTTTTTAGCGAGTTCTTCTGGTGTTGCCTCACGACCAAATTCACTAAGTATAAGTCTTTGAGTTCTAACTATTTTATTTATAGTCTCAATCATGTGGACAGGTATTCTAATTGTTCTAGCTTGATCTGCAATTGATCTAGTAATTGCTTGTCTAATCCACCATGTTGCATAAGTGGAAAATTTATAACCCCTCCTATATTCAAATTTATCAACTGCTTTCATTAAACCTATATTTCCTTCTTGAATTAAATCTAAAAATTGTAATCCTCTATTTGTATATTTCTTAGCGATTGAGATGACTAATCTCAAATTTGCCTCTACCATTTCTTTTTTTGCAATTCGAGACTCTTTTTCTCCTTTTTGAACTCTACTGACCAACTTTTTAAAATCAGTTACACTGATACCAAGTTTATGACTTATCTCTGTAAGTCTATTTCTTATATTTTTAAATTCGTCTTTGTTCTTTTGAAAAAAAGATTTCCAAATTTGATTGCTACTTAAAAAATTTTTCAAATTAGGATTAATTTCATTTCCAATATAAAATTTTATAAATTCATCTCTTGAAATTTTATTGTCAATAGCTAAACGTAACAAATTTCCTTCTAGAGAAACAATTTTTTTGTTTTCAGAATAATGTTTTTGCACCAAATTTTCCAAGACAGAAGGAGATAATTGTAAAGATTTAATATTTTCTAATATCTCTGAAACAATTTTCTGGTAACTTTTTTCTTTTGAATTAGTGAACTCTGAACTGTTCAAAACACAATTTAATTTTTCTTTTTGATATTTTATTAGCTTAGAGTAATCTTTTGTGAGTTTATTAACAGTATCTAAAATTTTTGGTTTAATCTCACTCTCCATAGCGGCGAGAGTCGGATTAAATTCATCTTCTTCAACATCTTGTTGGGTATTTTCATTTTTTTCATCTTTTGAGTTTTTTTCACCTTTATCTTTTTGATCATCCATCTTTTTTTCTTTTACATCTTGAGATGAATTTTCTTCTTCCATATAATTTGTATCAATATCAATAATCTCTCTAACTAAAATTTCATCTTTTTGTAGTTTTTCGTTCCATTCAAACAATTGAATCGCTGTAATTGGACTTTGCGATAGAGCATTCAACATTACATCTTTTCCCGCTTCTATTCGTTTCGCAATTGCAATTTCCCCTTCCCTAGATAAGAGTTCAACTCCTCCCATCTCTCTAAGGTACATTCTAATAGGATCATCGCTTTTCTCAATTGTCTTTGGTTCATCTTTGCTAGCTGAGTCTCTTTTTTTCAAAGCTTTGAAATCTGATTTCTTTTCTACTAAAGAAATTTTTTCGTCAAGAATATGCAGGAAAGCTTGTGCAAGATTTTCTACAGATAAATTCCTCTTCCCTAAAGATTTATTTAATTCCTCATGAGTAATAAAGCCTCTATGGACCCCTCGACCCATTAATCTTGCAAACGATTTTGTAATTATTCTTTCCACAATTAATTTAATTATTTGGAAAAACCTATATAATGGCTATTTTAAAAAAATCCACGAAAAATTTTACTTAATTAATTAATATTTTGCTCTTTTTTCAGCCTATTAATTTCATCAAAAGTGTTTTG
The DNA here is from genome assembly GCA_902535745.1 of uncultured Pelagibacteraceae bacterium. Lineage (GTDB taxonomy): Bacteria > Pseudomonadota > Alphaproteobacteria > Pelagibacterales > Pelagibacteraceae > Pelagibacter. Next base: position 8,559 of record CACAUR010000002.1, on the reverse strand, counting down.
GTTAAAATCTTCGGCAAATTTTGATTCTAATTCTTGAATTCGAAGTTCTAAATCGTGAGTCTTAAGTTCGTTCTTTATATCGTTAAAGATCTCTACTATTTTGCTTTCATCTTTGTCATTCTTTTGAACTATGTGTTTTATGTTTGCATATCTTTCAATTTGATCACGGAGTTGACTATCAATCTGTAGATTATCAAGATCTCCAGTCTTCAAACATTTCAAAATTTGTTCAAAAACTAACCCATTCTCTTTTTTGTGAAATTTTACGTTTTCAAATAAATCTGGTCTTTGATAGAAAAAATTTAAGTTATTTATCATGATATAAATAAGACAAAACTCTTTTATATCAACTGAGGAAAAATTTTCGGTATCTTTAAATCGTTTTTTTGTTTTATCAAGTGGTTTGTTAAAACCAATAAACGATTGATTTGAATTTTTGAAAACTGTTCCTGGAGAATATCCTGCTAAACTTTCCAAAAAATATCCTAATATATATTTTTTAACTAAATCATCTTTAACTGAATTGGCTATACCTTTTAATTTTTTTTCAAGAGATGCTAATGCAGAGGGGGATGAAGAGTTTTCTTTTTTGTAATGCTCAAATATCAATTTATGTACGGGAATTTTATTATTCTTGTAAAAATCTAAGAATTCATTTTTTCCTTTTTTTTCGACAAAGGTATCTGGATCTTCTCCGTCTGGAAGAAATAAAAAATATATTTGTTTATCTGGAAGAACACTTTTAATTGAATTTTCTGCAGCTCTTATAGCAGCTTTATATCCACTTTCATCACCATCAAAACAAATTACAATATTGTCAAAAAACTGAGTTACCATATAAATTTGTTTATCAGTTAACGCAGTTCCTAAATTTGCAATACAATTTTCTATTTCAAATTTGCTTAAACCTATTACATCCATATAACCCTCAACCAAAAAAACTTCGTCGAACTTATGAGAAGTTTTTCTTACTCTATCTAAGTTATATAAATTATTTCCTTTTCTAAAAAAATTTGTTTCTGGAGAATTGATATATTTTGCGTATTTATTTTTTGTGTCAATTATTCTTCCGCCAAAAGCCATTGGTTTACCTGATAAAGAGTTAATTGGAAAAATTATTCTATTCCTAAATCTTTCAACATATTTTTTTTTGTTTTCATCATGAAAGAATAATCCAGACTCATTTAGAATTTTCACATCATAATTTTTGCTTAGTTTTTCGTAAATACTTGAATTAAAGTTAACAAATCCAATCTTAAATTCTTTGATAATTGAATTATCAATTTTTCTTTTTTTTAAATAATCTAAAGCAATCTTTGAATTTGGATTATTTAATAATTCATTGTGATAATAATCAGTATAGTCTGAATATATACTGGTGTATTCATTCCACTCTTTTTCTCTTTGCTCATCAACTTTAGAAAATCTATAAGGTGCCATTCCAGCTAAGTTAGCTAAAAATTTTACTGCTTCTCCAAATTTAAAATTTTGCATTTTCATTACAAAATCAAAAATATTTCCATGTTCTGAAGTGCTAAAACAATGATAAAAACCTTTTTCATCATTTACTGTGAAAGAGGGAGTTTTTTCATTTTTAAAAGGTGACAGTCCTACAAATTCTTTTCCTCTTTTTTTTAATGACACGTGTTTTGAGACAACTGTAGATACTTTTAATCTAATTTTAATTTCATCAAGATACTCTTTTGGATATTTCATTGTTTATTTAACAGTTCCTTCAACATTGATCCAGCTTTAGAAAAATCTATGCTATCAGAATAATTCTTTTTCAACTCACCCATTACTTTGCCCATGTCCTTAATGCTTTGAGCTCCAACTTTTAAAATTACTTCTGAGCATATTTTTTTAGTCTCCTCTTCGCTTAGTTGTTTAGGTAAATATGTTGATAACAAATCTATTTCACCCTGTTCTATTTTTAACAAATCCTCTCTCTTATTTTTTTTGTAAATTTCAACTGATTCGTTTCTTTGTTTGATCATTTTTTTTAAAAGTTTTTTTATATCCTCATCGTCTGTCTCTTTCTTATTTGGGCCTGACCTATTTGAAATATCCAAATCCTTTATACCAGATAGAATTAACCTGTAAGTTGATATCTTGTTTTTATCTTTCGATTTTAGAGCAGTTTTATACTCGTCGTTAATTTTTTCTTTAATAGACATATTAATTTAATTTAGCCTAAAGATTTTTTTCTTAAAAGAAAAATTGTTTTTTTTTTAAATTTTGTATTAGTTCAGTTGCTTAACTCGAGCTTTTATTGTATTAACCTTTAACTCATGAGTTGTAATTGAACAAAAAACAAAAAGTAAACTCAAAAAAAAAATCAAATTTTAGCCCGGGTATTTTAGTTCTTGAAAATAAATCAATTTTTAATGGAATTGGTATTGGTTATGAAGGTACTGCTACAGGAGAAGTTTGTTTTAATACTTCAATAACCGGTTACCAAGAAATAATTTCAGATCCCTCTTATGCGGGACAAATTATTAATTTTACCTTTCCCCACATTGGAAATGTTGGAACCAATATGCAAGATAATGAGTCTGAAAAAGTCTGGACTAGAGGAGTGATTTTCAATTCAGAAATAACTAATCCCTCAAACTACAGATCACTCATTGAGTTAGATTTGTGGCTTAAAAAAAATAAAATTGTTGGTTTAACTGGTTTAGACACTAGAAGCTTAACAAATTTTATAAGAGATAAGGGAGCGCCAAGGGGAACAATTTCTCACATAAAAAAAGGTGTTTTTCCAGTAAAGAAACTTATTAATAAAACATTAAAATGGCCAGGTCTCAACGGTCTGGATTTAGCAAAAACAGTTTCTACTAAAAATAAATTTACTTGGAGGGGATTGCAAACTTGGACAAAAGAAGATGGTTTTAAAAAAACGAAAAAAAAGAAATTTAGAGTAGTTGCAATTGATTATGGAATAAAAACAAACATTTTAAGATATTTTTCAAATTTTTATTGTGATGTAGTGGTTGTGCCATGCGATGCTTCAGCTGAGTATATCATGACACTTAAACCGAGTGGAATTTTTTTGTCAAACGGCCCTGGTGATCCTGCGGCTACAGGTATGTACGCAATCAAAATTATAAAAAATCTTATAAAAAAAGGTTTACCGATTTTTGGAATTTGTCTTGGGCATCAACTATTAGCGCTTGCATTGGGTGGTAAGACCAAAAAAATGAAACTTGGACATAGGGGCGCGAACCATCCTGTTAAAAATCTTAAAGATAATAAAGTTGAAATAACTAGTCAAAATCATGGATTTGAGGTGACCAAAAATAATTTGCCATCTAAAATTGAAATTACTCACAGATCTTTATTTGATAATAGTATTGAGGGTATCAAGTTAAAAAATAAACCAGTTTTTTCAGTACAGTACCACCCTGAGTCAAACCCTGGACCTCAAGACAGCCACTACTTATTTAATAACTTTATTATGGAAGTAAAAAAATATGCCAAAAAGAAAAGACATTAAAAAAATTTTGGTAATTGGTGCTGGTCCAATCATTATAGGCCAAGCATGTGAGTTTGATTACTCTGGAACTCAAGCATGCAAAGCACTTAAAGATGAAGGCTATAAAATTGTTTTAGTCAATTCAAATCCTGCAACAATAATGACAGATCCTGAAGTTGCAGATCAAACATACATTGAGCCAATATCCATAGAAGTCCTCGAAGAAATTATCAAGAAAGAAAAACCTAATGCTATTCTACCCACAATGGGTGGTCAAACAGCATTGAATCTAGCTTTGAAAGCAGAAACAAACGGGTTGTTAAAAAAATATAAAATTGAGTTAATTGGAGCAAATTCTAAAGCAATTGCTAATGCAGAGGATAGAAAAAGATTTAGAAAAAATATGTCAGACATTGGTATTGATCTTCCAAAATCTGAGATACTAAATAATTTTAAAAATGCCTTAAAGTGTTTAAAAAAAATTGGCTTACCGGCGATCATAAGACCTTCATTTACCTTGGGTGGACTTGGAGGTGGAATAGCAAGAACAAAGAAAGACTTTTTTAAGATTGTAAAGGGTGGACTTCACGAGTCTCCTCAAAACCAAGTACTCGTAGAAGAATGCCTTGATGGTTGGAAAGAATTTGAAATGGAGGTCGTTAGAGATAAAAATGATAATTGTATAATAGTTTGCTCAATTGAGAATATAGATCCAATGGGAATACATACGGGTGACTCAGTTACAATAGCTCCCGCGTTAACATTAACTGATAAGGAATATCAGGTGATGAGAAATGCTTCGATTGCTTGTTTAAGAAAAATTGGTGTTGAAACCGGAGGCTCAAATGTTCAGTTCGCAATTAATCCAAAAAATGGAAGAATGGTAATTATAGAGATGAATCCTCGAGTGTCTCGGTCTTCTGCTTTAGCATCAAAGGCAACAGGTTTTCCAATTGCTAAAGTTGCAGCTAAACTTGCTGTTGGATACACCTTAGACGAACTACAAAATGAAATTACAAAAGTAACTCCAGCATCATTTGAACCAACTATAGATTATGTAGTCACGAAAATACCAAGATTTACTTTTGAAAAGTTTCAAGATACAAAAGCAATTTTAGGCACCTCAATGAGATCAGTTGGTGAAGCTATGGCTATAGGCAGAAATTTCAAAGAGTCATTTCAAAAAGCCCTTGTATCTCTTGAGACCGGTTTGAGTGGACTAGATAATATTTTTAATTATTCAAAAAAGGAAATAATTAAAAAATTAAGAGAGAATATACCTAACAAATTGTTACTGATTGCAGAAGCTTTTAGAAAAAAAATTTCTTTAGATAAAATTCATAAGTTATCAAAAATTGATCCTTGGTTTTTAAACCAAATTAAAGAAATAGTAAACGACGAAAATAGAATTATAGTCAATGGTTTACCAAAAAACTATATAGAATTTAATAGAATTAAATCATGTGGATTTTCGGATAAAAGGTTATCTAAACTTACAAAAATAAAAGAAGAAGTTATTAAAAGAAAAAGGAAAGTTTTGAGAGTGGTTCCAGTTTTCAAAAAAGTTGACACATGTGCTGCGGAATTTAAATCATTTACTCCATATATGTATTCGACATACCAAAGAAATTTTGCTCTAAACTCTGAATGTGAAGCTGATCCAAGTAATAAAAAAAAGATCATTATATTAGGTGGAGGTCCGAACAGAATTGGGCAAGGTATTGAATTTGACTATTGTTGTTGTCAAGCTAGTTTTTCACTTAAAGATGCAGGATATGAAACAATAATGATAAACTGTAATCCCGAAACAGTTTCTACCGATTATGACACAAGCGACAGACTTTATTTTGAGCCTTTAATAGATGAATATGTGGAAAATATAATTCTTAAAGAAAAATCAAAAGGTAATCTATTAGGTATAATTGCACAATTTGGAGGACAGACTCCTATTAAACTCGCAAAATTTCTTGATGAAAATAAGTTGCCAATTCTCGGGACTCAATATTCATCAATTGATCTCGCAGAAGATAGAGATAGATTTCGAGATTTACTAATTAAATTAAATTTAGAACAAGCAGAAAGTGGAATTGCTAAAAGTTTTAACTCTGCAGTTAAAATAGCTCGTAAAATTGGTCTTCCAGTAGTCGTACGTCCCTCTTATGTCTTGGGTGGGAGAGCTATGGAAATTGTTCATGATGAGGATCAATTAAAAAAGTTTATTAAACAGGCTTTTGATGCGTCTGAAAATAATCCAATTTTAATTGACAAGTTTATTGATAATGCAATGGAGGTTGATGTTGATGCGATTGCAGATGGAAAAGATGTTTACGTTGCAGGTATTATGCAACATATAGAAGAAGCAGGAATACATTCTGGAGACTCTGCTTGCTGTTTGCCGCCAGTATCAATTAAAGAGAACATATTAAAAGAGATAAAGTTTCAAACAAGAAAATTAGCTTTGGCTATGAATGTTAAAGGTTTTTTAAATATTCAATTTGCAATTAAAAAAGATGAAATTTTTGTTATAGAAGTGAACCCACGGGCGAGCAGAACTGTGCCATTTGTTTCAAAAGCTAACGGTATTCCATTAGCAAAAATTGCATCCAGGATAATGGCGGGTGAAAAACTTTCAAAATACAATTTAAAATATAAAAAAAATAAAAGATATGCTGTTAAAGAAGCTGTCTTTCCATTCAATAAGTTTCCGGATAGTGATGTCTTACTTGGTCCTGAAATGAAATCGACTGGTGAAGTTATGGGCTTTGATGAAGACTTTGGTATGGCAGTAGCAAAGAGTCAAATTGCTGCGTCTAATTCTTTGCCGGTAGGAGGTATGGCATTTCTATCTGTGAAAGACTCGCATAAACAAGAAATCATAGGGGTTGCGCAAAGACTAAAAAAAATTGGCTTTACTATTTCAGGAACAAAAGGGACCTCAAAAGTTTTGAATAATAACGGTATTAAATGCAAAACAATTAATAAGGTAAGTAGTGGTCGACCACATATCGTTGATATTTTAAATTCGAAAAAAATTTCTTTGGTAATTAATACTGGGGGTGGAAACAGTGAACATAGAATTAATGATGCAAAAGCTCTAAGAAGAGGGGCATTAGCAAACAAAATCCCGTATTGCACAAACATGTCAACTGCCTATTCTTTCTTAGAAGCTATTAAATCTCTGAAAACTAAAAAGCTGGGTGTTAAATCTATACAGGATAATTAGTTGACTTTCCAGTCAGTTTCAAAAGTTACGTAATTCACTTGTAGGCATCTTCTCTCTTTACGAATTTCTTTTTTTTCCATACCGTGCCATGTGCCTGGGCCGCTAGTAAAAAAATAACCATAATTATCTTTATAAGGCATTGTCTTTACCTTTTTCAGATCATTATTGTAAAAGTCAGTTCCTAAATCTTCACTTTCATTTGTTTTATTAACAAATAATAAACACGACATTAATTTTTCCTCAATATCACAATGAGGTTTTAACCAAAAACCTTTCCTGTCACATATAACTTCAACTCTTACATAAGAATTTGATAAATCTTTACCAACAAGTTTAGAAACTTTTTCATGAGTTTCTTTGTTCTGAAGCTCTTCAATCAATTTCATTAAGTTAGGGAATTCATTTGAATTATCTTTTGTTATGAAGCATCTAAACTTAAGCGCTTGTCCACCATGAGACAACCCTTTCCTAAATTCTGGAGCTCCACCATCGATCGCTCTTGTCCCATCATAATTCAAATCATGTTCGATGGGATTTGCAATATCAGCTTTGACTATTTCGTTAATTTGTTCATCAGTAAGAGGTTTGTCCAATTCCCAATGCAAAAATGGGTCTTCAAATTTCTTCGATTTATTTTCTAGAGAATTTAAAAATGACATTATAATTTCTGTTTTATTAAATTTGCAATTCTATTAGTTTCATCAAGTTTTTCATATTTCCATATTTCTAAACTATTATTTAAATTTTTTATAATATTTAATTTACTAAACAAGTCCCTAAATTGCCTAAACCTATGATCGTCTCTTTTTGGTGGTATTTGAGCTACATATATTGGTTTTCCAGTTAAAGCAGCTTCGGAAATCATCGATGTCGAGTCACAAGTCACTACTAAAAATTTAGCGATGGACAGACCACTTAAATATGCTTTTTTGTCTACATTTTGAATAACAAGATTTTCACTTCCAAAGAATTTATTCGCGTAATCAATAGTGTCGGCTGGAGTTCTCATAGAAGGTATAATAATTATTTGAAGATTATTTTTTTCTGCTAAACCCTTAATGTTTTCAAAAATCCTACTCAAGTTCTTTTTATCGTATTTGTAGTACTTATTAGGACCTCCTAAAATAAGAAGTATTTGTTGTTTATTTTTATCAATCTTATCACTTAAGTACTCACGATTTTTTTCAATTTCCTTTAAAGTAAGATAATGCAAAGCACCTTTAGTGCTGATAATATTTTTACCGTTTAAGCCATCATGCTCAGGAACAATCACATAATCGAAATTTGAGAATGACACTTTTGGATCTTGAATATGAATATTTACAATTTTTTTAGTTGAATTCTTTTTAAGATATAATGAAGGTATGACACTTTTTCTTCCACAAGAAATTACTAAATCAATTTCTGGTACAGTGAATTTTTTAAAAAATAAATTTGAAACAGGAGTTATTTTTGGGGGGAGAAGTTTTGCTAACAAGTTTATTTCAACTTTTTGGTGAATGTAATCAATGCCTAATGCTTTAGCCAAACCTTCGACCTGACTTATCATGCCATGCATTCCCTCTGTTAATAATAACCCTTTTAATTTAGACATAAATTACTATATAGCTTTGATATGAATTTAAATCCAACTAAACACACAAAAGTGTTAATAATTGGGTCTGGCCCAGCTGGATATACTGCAGCAGTTTATGCTGCAAGAGCTATGTTGAATCCAATTTTAGTTCATGGAATGGAACCTGGTGGACAATTAACTACAACTACAGATGTTGAAAATTATCCTGGATTTGCAAAAGTAATTCAAGGGCCTTGGCTAATGGACCAAATGAAGGATCAAGCTAAAGCTGTTGGAACTGAAATG
>CACAUR010000001.1 GCA_902535745.1 uncultured Pelagibacteraceae bacterium | reverse complement strand
CCTTTACAGGATAATCATATGACCATCTCCATAAAGAGTTCCCAAATCTTTCATCTGTCTTATTGAAATATTTAATACATTCAAAAGCGTACATTAAAAGAAAGTATAAACCTAACAAAATTAATCCACTTGTAATCATTTAAAATTGTTCGGACTCAGTTGATCCTTCCATTGCTGTTGTTGAACTTTTTCCAGAACTTATCGTATTTGAAACTGCATCAAAATAAGATGTTCCTACTTCTCTTTGATGTTTGACACTAGTATATCCGTCCTTCTCTCTTGCAAATTCACGTTCCTGAATTTTTGAATAGGCTGTCATACCTTCAGCTTTGTATTTTTCCGCTAACTCAAATATTGCAATGTTTTGAGTATGAAATCCTGCTAAAGTAATAAATTGAAATTTATAACCTATTTCACTTATCTTCTTCTGAAAAGTTGCAATTTCATTATCAGAAAGATGTTTTTTCCAGTTAAATGATGGTGAACAGTTATAAGCTAATAATTTTCCAGGATATTTTTTGTGTATAGCATCAGCAAATTTTTTTGCTTCTTCTAAATTTGGTGTTGCTGTTTCACACCATATAAGATCTGAATATGGTGCATAAGCAAGACCTCTTGAAATTGCTTGATCAATCCCAGACTTAACATAATAAAATCCTTCTGGGGATCTTTCTCCAGTCAAGAAAGGTTTGTCATTTTCATCGTGATCGTTTGTGATAAGTTTTGCTGCATTTGCATCAGTTCTAGCAAGAATAATTAATGGAACATCAGCTATATCAGCTGCTAACCTTGCGGCTTTCAAGTTTTTTACTGCTTGGCTTGTTGGTATTAAAACTTTACCCCCCATGTGGCCACATTTTTTTTCACTTGCTAACTGATCTTCGAAGTGAACCCCGGCTGCTCCAGCTTTAATAAATTTTTTAGTCAATTCAAAAACATTTAGTGGTCCCCCAAATCCAGCTTCGCCATCAGCGATTATTGGAAGCATGTAATCTATTCTTTTTTCTTTCTTTTGATCGCCATCTTTAATTTCCATATGCTGAATTTGGTCAGCCCTTAACAAAGCATTATTCATTGCTTCTACTAATTTAGGTGCACTGTCATATGGATAAAGAGATTGATCAGGATACATTTCGCCCGCACTGTTAGCATCTGCTGCGACTTGCCATCCACTTAAATAAATTGCCTTGAGCCCGGCTTTTGCGTGTTGCACTGCATGATTTCCTGATAAAGAGCCGAGTGTATTAACGTAAGGCTCAGAATTTAATAAATTCCATAATTTTGTAGATTGTTGTTTGCATATTGAGTATTCAATTTTTATTGAACCTCTTAGTCTTTCAACGTCTTCTTGATTGTAATCTCTTTTGATACCTGCAAATCTTTTTAAATCGTAAGAAACCTTATTTTCAGCACCCATTAAATTGCCTTTTGTTGATGTTGTCAGATTTAAGCGAAATTATTTATTTTCAACAAATTCTTGAGTGAACTCGTTCATCCCGCTAGAACCCCAATCACAGTGATCATCTCTTAAATAAATACTTGAACTGCTGTTAGAGGGCGTATTCTCTGATGTATTTTCTTGGCTTTTTAAGTAGTTTTTTTTGTTTTTGTTGTTCATACAGATCTTATAATTTACAAAATTTACAAAATCAATTAAATAAAATAAAACCCTTGTAAAATAAAGAAATTTGTTGTAAATTATAATTTACAAAGTTTACAAATAGAAAATATGAGTCAAGTTGATCTTAAAATTGGGCCAAAAATAAAGTCATTTAGACGTCAATTAGGGCTTCAAGCGAATAAATTAGCAGAACAATTGGGAATTTCTGCAAGCTATCTCAATTTAATTGAGAGTGGAAAACGAAAAATTGACGGAGATTTATTACTTAAAGTTTGTGAAGAATTAAAAATTGAGCTTTCAGATTTAACCAATAAATCTGACTTAAACCTCGTTAACGACATATCAGAATTGCTAGATGATAAACTATTTGAGGACTTAGATATTGTAGGACCAGAGGTTAAAGATCTTGTAAATACAAATCCTAAAATTGCAAAAGCTCTAATAAAATTAGGAGATAATTTTAAACAAAAAGATCATGAAATAATTAACAAAGTAGAAAATTTATCTGGAAAGATTATTGATAGCAGAAAAACTGCTTTTCCTGGTGAAGTAATTTCCGATTTTTTACAAGAAAAGAAAAATTATTTTCCAAAATTAGAGGAATTTGCAAATAATGTTTTTGAAAAAGTTCAAAAGAATAATCGTACAAGATATGTTGCATTATGTGAGTTTTTGAAAACAGAATATTCAATTACAGTTAAAGATGTAATTCCTGACGAGGGCAAACCTTTTTCAAAAATTTTTGATAAAAATAAAAAAGAACTTTTGTTAAGTGATTATAATTCATTGGAAACTAAGAAATTACATGCAGCAGCTCAAATAGCTCAGGAAGGGGCCATGAAAGAAATAAACAATTATTTGTCTGAATTTAAATTTCCAACAGAAGAATCCAAAAGACTTACCCAAATTGCGTTATTGAACTATTGTGGTGCAGCAATTTTAATGCCTTATAAATTATTCCACTCTGAATGTAAAAAATTAAAATATGATTTAGAGCTGCTACAAAATACTTTTGCAACTTCGTTTGAGCAGGTTGCACATAGAGTTACAAGTTTGCAAGACCCTAAATTACCAGGTATTCCCTTTCATTTTTTGAGGGTAGATGTTGCTGGAAATATCTCAAAAAGGTTTTCTTTGTCTGGTATTGAAATCCCAAGATATGGTGGAGCTTGCCCAAGATGGAACGTTTACTCAGCATTTTCAAGACCTGGTGTAATACAAGCCGCTGTAAGTAAAATGACTAATGGGGAAAAATATGTTTGTATTGCAAGAACAGTTGAAAAAGGTGTTGGAAGATACGGAAAGAAAAAAAGTATGCTTTCAATAGGTTTGGGTTGTGAGGCCAAATATGCTAAAGATTTCGTTTATACTGAAAATTTAAGTTTAAGTGACAAAAAAACAGAAATTCCAATTGGTGTATCCTGCAGAACTTGCGATAGACTTGATTGCTCACAGAGAGCTTTCCCTCCTCTTCATAAAAAATTTGACGTTGATGTGAATGCAAGGGGCGTGTCTGTTTATGTAAGTGATTGATTAACATTCTTATTTCGCTCACGATATAAAAGTTGTGTGAGTGAGTCTACCATTTTATCCGATGCCTTAAATATTTCATTTGATTGATATTCGTTTGAAAAATATTTTTCATGATTGCATTTATCTTCAATAACTATTTTTCCTTCTGGTGAATTATCCTTAATGTATATCAGTATGAGCCATTCATCATCATTAGACTCGTCCCACTTTATAAATATCTCACCTGTTTCAAACCTTCTATCAATACATCTGAATATAGACATGTTTCTTGTAAGGTGTCGCTTGTTTAGTTGAAAAACTAAACTTGAGGCACTTCTATAAAAACTCTCTAAAGATGTTTCTACTAGTTGTCTTGCAGCAATATAATTTTTTTCTTTTTTTAATAAAGTTTCTCTGTCATCTTCATCTAGAGTTTTTATTCCTAAAGCTTCTAGTCGCTCGCGAATTTTTTGGTCTCTAATTAGCCTATATTTTTCTTTTAACTTATCTATTCTTTCTTGGGTTTCGCTATAATCATCTCTTTTTTCTTTTAAGGAAATTCGCTCTAGATTTTCTAACTCTTTTACCTCTCTTATTCTGAATTTTTCAATTTGTTTTTCTATCTTAATTTCTTCAAGAAACTTCCTTTGAACCTCAGCTTGCTCTTCTCTTAAAAGTGCCTGCTCTTGTCTTAAAAATTTCTTTAAATCTCTGGCTCTCTCTTTTTGTAACTGTTTTTCCTCTTTTAACGCACTTTTTTTAAGCTCAATCTCCTTTTTTAAAAGCTCAATTTTAGCTTTTTCCTCTGCCCTTTTTTGTTGTCTTTCTCTCTCAACCTCCCGTATTTTAAACTTTTGCTTTTCCTCAATAATTAGCCTTTTTGTGTCGATAATTTTTTTTTCGATTAAATCAAAAAAACTTTGAATTTTTTTTTCAGGATTTAGGTTAATTTTAATACGGAGTTTGCTTTTTATACTCTCCTGTAAAAAAATGAATTTTGCTAAAAAACTATAGTGTTTTTGGGACCTTTTTTTTGTGATTTTTTTTAGTCTTTTTTTACTCTTTTTTTTTATTTTAGCTCGCTTAAAACTTTTCTTAGCTTTTTTTAGAGGTTTCTTTTTCTTTATGATTTTTTTTTTTCTTTTCTTATTTTTTTTCATCAGGAGACTTCAAAATTACCAGTAATTTATTGATAAATATAGTCTCTTGTAAGTGGTATTGTGGTTTTATCCTTACTTAATTGTAATTGAAATACAACCTGATCTCCCCATTTAAAAGCCATCTCACAACCAGCTAAATAAAATTCCCACATTCTAAAAAATCTTTCATCAAACATTTCTAATACTTTATCTTTTTTATTCAGAAATCTTTCTCTCCACTTTCTTAAGGTATGTGCGTAGTGCAATCTAAAAACTTCTAAATCGTTTAATATTAAATTTGAGTATTCTATCGGTTTTGCAATTTCGCTCAGGCTTGGCGTATAACCTCCTGGAAAAATGTATTTAGAAATCCAAGGTTGAGGGTCTCTAGGCTTATCGATAGAACCAATAGTATGAATTAATGCAACCCCATTTTCATTTAAAAGATCATGAACGCATTTAAAGTATTTTTTATAAAATTTTTTTCCAACATGTTCGAACATGCCAACACTTACAATTCTATCAAATTTTGATCTTAATTCTCTGTAGTCAATTAATTTAAAATTAACTTGGTTTTCAAGGTTTAATTCTTTTGCTTTTTGTCTACTATACTTAAGTTGATTTTCCGACAAAGTTATACCAAGAACTCTAGCTTTTGTTTTTTTGGCAATTTCAATTGCCATGCCACCCCACCCTGAACCAATATCAAGAACTGTTTGATTATCCTTAATATTCAATTTTTTTATTATATGATTAATTTTATTATTTTGAGCTTCTTCCAAAGAGTCATTATCATTTTTAAAATAAGCACAAGAATATTGTCTTTTTTCATCTAAAAATAAATCATAAAGTTTTTCTGATATATCGTAATGATGAGCTACATTTTTTTTTGATTGTTTTGCAAAATTAAAGTTTGTCAAATATTTGTGTGTGCCTAATATTTTACTTATCACCTTGCTAAAATTATTTGAATGGTGTTTTCCAAGATTTTTTAAAGTCATTTCTAAGAATTCTGTAATAGTGCCATTGTGTATTTTAATCTTACCATCCATATAACCTTCTCCTAAATATAAGTCGGGAAGTAGCAAAAGTTTATAATGCATAGATGAGTCTAGCAGTTCTAATATCAAAGGACTTTTTTTCTCAGGTTTTCCAATTAAATATTCTCTTTTATTTGCATCAATTAATCTAAATCCATCTTCTTTAAATAGATCATTCAAAAAATTAACTAGTTTCATTTTATGCAGCCTTAAAATCCTTTCCTAAAAAGTCTAAATCTTTAAGTTTATCTATGAGTATTTTCTCATCCTGTTTATTAAGCAGGGAACATGTAGGTAATATATTTAAAAACTGCTTATCAGTTAAACTAAGAAATGAATGTAAACCTGATATTAAATTAAACTGCTCAAAGGCTTTTCTAACTTCACACAGCTTATCATTTTCAGTTTGTTCTTTATTTTGCTCAAAGTCATCAAAAACTTTTCTTGCAAGTTTGGCGGTAACATTACATGTGGCTGTTATTATTCCAGAACAATCTTTCTTAAGCCCACTTAGTAGTTTCAATTCTGATCCAGGTAAAATAGAAAAATTTTTGATATTAAGGTTTCCCATAATATTGTATGAGCTATCTTTTACGCCGATTATATTTTTAGGAAATCTAGCTGCTAAGTTTTCAACACACTCAACAGAAAATTTATATCCACAAAGTTTTTCAAAGTTATAAAGAATTATTTTTGCATCAGGAACAGATTTAATTAATTTTGTATAATATTCAACTACCTCTTTATCTCCATAATTATAGTAGGCTGGAGGCATAATCAAAAATTTATCAAGACCAATATTTAAAGATAATTTTAAAAAATTTATATTTTCTACAAGAGAATTTAGTCCAGTTCCAATAATCAACTTATCTTTGATTTTGTCATTTTTTGAGACAAAATTTATCATCTCAATTTTTTCATTAAGAGGTATTAACTGTGACTGACCAGTGCTTCCAAATAAAACAACTCCATGACAACCATCCTCTATTATATTTTCGCAGTGTTTTACTGTTTTGGTTACATCTAATGATAAATCATTATTTAATATAGATACAGCCGCCGCATAAATGCCTTTTATTTCTCCCATAATTAAATTTAACTAATATTTTTTTTTTAGTAAAGATACAAAGAATCTATGAAAATACTTGTTATTCAAAATCGAATGGGAATTGGTGATATGATTATGTTTCTACCTTTCGTTAAAGCAATTTCGAATTATTACGGAGAACAAATTTCTTTAATGGTTAAAAAAAACACTAAAGCCTCGGAATATTTAAATGATGAACAATATATTAAAGAAATTATTTATCTTGAAAGAAGTGAAGTTGAGAAAAGACATGCCGGTATTAAAGGGTTCTTTAATCTTACAAATGATTTAAAAAATAAAAAATTTGATAAAGTTTTTATTTTTAATTCCTCGCTTAGATTTTATATGGCGGCAAAAATAGGTGGGATAAAAGATATCAACTGTTACAAACTTCTTGGAAAAAAGAATCAGCATATCATAGAGACTGCTAAAAAATTCATAAAAGATACTTTAAAAATTGATGTCAAAGAAAACCCTGCTATAAATCCTAAGCCAGACACTGTTGTACAAGCAAAGAAAAATTACTCAATTAATTATGATGAAATTAATATTGTTCTTGGGACAGGTGGGTCAGGTGAAACAAAAAGAATTCCCTCAAAAATATTTATAGAGGTAATGAAAAACACAGTAAAAAAAAGGAAATGTAAATTTTTTATTGCAACAGGGAATACAAAAGAGGAAATTGAAATTTTAGATCAAATTACAAAATCAGATTTAAAAGAATTTTGCATACCATTAAATAATTTAAATATTAGTAAAATAATTCCTATTATAAAAAATTGTAATGTTGCAATATGTAATGACTCGAGCTTCAGTCATTTATCTGCTGCTCTTAATATTCCGACAATTGTGCTTATGGCAGATACACCTTTAGTTTACGGAAGTTATAGTTCTTTAATGCACCCTATACTTCCTGAGGGAGCGAAGAGCGTCAGCCATGATACTTTGGGCAAGGATAAGATAAATCCCTCAGTGGTTCAAAAAAAACTAGACGAAATTTTGTCAAATATTTTTTAGAACAACGTCTTTAGCCTCATTGACTATTGAGGCTAATCTATTCAACTCAGGGCTTATATCTGGATGAATTTTTTTCATTATTTTTTTATAAGAATTTAAAATTTCATCCTTTGAATATTTTTTTTTAGGATCAAGATTAAGAATTTTGTACGCCTCATCCAGAGTAATCTCGCTAGTGTTAAGATTTTTATTAAAATTATTAAAATTAAATCTTCCAGAATTTTTTAAAACGTTTAATAAGCCCCAGAACCTAAATAATTGAAAAAGAGTAAAACCAGCTTTTGTTTTTAATATAGGAAGCACCATAAGTAAAAAAGGTAGTGAAAATATATATCTACCTGCAACCACCATGGCAATTGCGAGGACAATAGATAGGATAATTACAAATGATCTAATAAATTTTGAAATTTTTCTACTCGAGGTTTTAGCAAACCAATTTAATATCAAATATATTACGACAAAAATAACAAGTGTTATAAAAAAAAAATTCATGTAAATAGTTATTATGAAAATACCACAACTTTCAAAAAAATCAGAAACAAAATCCTGTCATAACGTCACCTGGACAGACGATTATAGCTGGGTTCATCAAAAAAACATATTAGAAGTTTTGAAGGACAGTTCAAAGCTTTTACCTGAAGTAAGAAAATATTTAGAAGAAGAAAATAAGTATACTGAGTTTCACTTACAAGATACCAAAGAATTCCAAAAAACTTTATTTAATGAAATCAAAGGAAGAATAAAATTAGACGATGAATCTCTTCCTTTCAAAGACAAAAGTTATGAATATTGGACGAAAACAACTAAAAAAGGAAACTATTCAATTAAATGCCGAAAGAAAATTGGAACTGATGAAGTTGAGGAAATTTGGAATGGCGATAAAGAAAAAAGCAAAATGAAGACTGAGTATTTTGGAGTAGGTGATCTTGAAGTAAGCTATAATGACAAATTTCTTGCCTACTCTTTAGATTTAAAAGGTTCAGAATATTTCACAATTTATGTCAGAGATATTAAAACAGGCAAGTTAGTTACTGAAAAAATTGAAAATACTTCCGGTTCAATTAATTTTAGTTTAGATGACCAATATATATTTTATTCTAAATTGGATGAAAATCACAGGCCAAGATCAATTTTTAGACATCAAATTGGATCATCTGTTAATGAAGATCTACTCATCTTTGAAGAAAAAACAAAAGCATTCACTGTGGGCATTGGAGTAAGTTCTGACGAAAAGTATTATTTTATAAATAGCTCAGATCACAATACCTCAGAGAAATATTACTTTGGTATTGATGAAAAAAAACCTAAGCCTAAACTTATTCAACAAAGAAAAAAGGGGATAATTTATAGTGTGAATTCATGGGGTGGAAATTTTTACATGCACACAAATGAGGACGCTGAGGATTTTAAAATTTTAGTTTCAAATAATATCGAATCTAAAGTATGGGAAACTTATATTCCAAGCCAATCAGAAACAATGATTGGAAATTTAACATTCCTGAATAACTGGCAAATCAGATCTGAGCTTAGGAATGCACTTGACAAAATTTACGTCAAGAATCTTAAAACTAATAAAGAGGAAGAAATAATTTTTACTGAAGAAACTGTTTACGACTCATCTGTTTCTCTCATGCAGAGAGATCGTGAAACGGATGATATATACATTTCTTACTCTACTCCTAAAACGCCATCTAGAACTTTTATTTACAATCTAAAAACTAAAGAAAAAAAACTTGTCAAAGAACAAATAATTCCATCAGGTCATAATTCGAGTGATTATATTGTTGAAAGACTTGAGTGCGAAGGACATGATGGAAGAATAATTCCAATCACAATTACAAGAAAAAAAACTACAAAACTGGATGGAAATTCAAATTTACTTTTATATGGATATGGTTCTTATGGAAATTCAATGTGGCCATCGTTTTCCTCTACCAGATTAAGCTTAATCGATAGGGATATTATTTGGGCAACTGCTCATATTAGAGGAGGAATGGAAAGAGGTATGAAGTGGTGGAAAGAAGGAAAATTATTAAACAAGAAGAATACTTTTCAAGACTATATTTCGTGCGCAAAATTTTTAATTGATAAAAAATATACTTCAAAGAAAAAAATTATTGGTATGGGAGGATCAGCTGGTGGATTGCTGATGGGAGCTGTAGTAAATGAAAAACCAGATCTATTTTTAGGTATGATAATGGCTGTTCCATTCGTTGATAGTTTGACAACTAATCTTGATCATTCATTGCCTTTAACAATTGGAGAGTTTGATGAGTTCGGAAATGCAAAAGATAACAAGGAACACTTTGAGTATATTTACTCATACGCGCCATATAACAATATTAAAAAAATGGATTATCCAAACATTTTGATTACTACAAGCCTCAGTGACAATAGAGTTTTATTTGATGAACCTCTAAAATTTACTGCAAAGTTGAGGGACAACAAAACTGATAATAATCTTTTACTTTTAAAAACTGAAATGAATGCGGGTCACGGAGGTAAGTCTGGTAGAGATGGGATTATTGAAGAGATAGCTTTTGACTATGCCTTCATATGTAAGGTTGCAAAAAAAATTTAATTCTAACATCTTGAAAAAATAAAAATAGTTACCATATAACTTTTGAGGTTGCCTGATGGGACCTTAATAATTCTTGCTAACAAAGGAGGATAATATGACAAGTAAGGATCTATCAATATTCAATTCCTTAAGACCATTTTCAATTGGTTTTGACGACATGTTCGATCAATTTGAAAACATGTTGGGTAATGGAGGAATGAGTATGCAATCAAATTACCCGCCTTACAATATTAGAAAAACAGGTAAAGACAAATATTCTATTGAAGTTGCTTTAGCCGGTTTCACTAAAAAAGATGTAGAGGTGGAATTTGAAGACAATATGCTGACTGTTAAAACAAAACAGACGGAAAAATCAGATAACAAAGATCGGGACGGAGAGATTTTACATAAAGGAATATCTCAAAGACAATTTGCAAGATCATTTACAATAGCGGATGATGTTAAAGTAAATGGAGCTGAGCTAAAAGATGGTTTGCTAACTATCGCTTGCGAAAGAGTGATACCTGATTATAAGAAAAAAAAACTTATTGAAATTAAATAAGTTTTACCTTGCTTGTGGGGATTTTCCCCACAAGTCAAAAACATCCTTTTGATGAAAATCCTACAACTCTCTCTGACTCATCAACTTCGAAAGTTCTTAAACATTTAATTCCTAATTTTTTTGTATTGTATATTAATTTTCCTCCACCACTTTCTGGGTCTGGTCGTAAATATTGCGCTGGTTTTCCAAATTCTTGAATGACTTTTTCAATTTTTTTATTAATAAATTTTTCAAGGTATTTTTCCTCTTTTTCAACAAGATTATTTGTTTTGTTTTGGACTGCTTGACAACCGTAAACCAATGGTATCATCAGAATTATAATTGATATTTTTTTTATCATTTAAATTACTTATTATAACTACTTTACCTAAAAAATAAACTTGAAGTTGAAATTTGTTAATAAAAAACAAGTAATTAAAGTAATCAAAATAAAAATCTGATAATTATTCAAACAATAGGAGGTCTCATGTTAGATAAATATTTTGAATATAAAAAACATAAAACTAGTTTTAAAACAGAAGTTATTGCGGGAGTAACAACTTTCCTAACAATGGCATATATCATGTTTTTAAATCCTTTTATATTGTCAGGAGAATTCGCTGGCCCTGAAAAAGGTTTTTTTGATTTTGGCGCAGTTTTCACCGCAACCATACTTGCTACAGCAGTAGCTTGTTTCATTATGGCTTTTTACGGAAAAACTTGGCCAATAGGTCTTGCTCCTG
This sequence comes from uncultured Pelagibacteraceae bacterium, assembly GCA_902535745.1. Taxonomy (GTDB): domain Bacteria; phylum Pseudomonadota; class Alphaproteobacteria; order Pelagibacterales; family Pelagibacteraceae; genus Pelagibacter. The sequence goes on along the minus strand of CACAUR010000001.1, from coordinate 127,122 downwards.
GAATGGGAATAAATGCATTTGTTGCTTTCGGAGTTGTGGGCGGAATGGGTTACTCTCCACAAGCAGCCCTCGGTGCGGTGCTAGTTGCAGGAGTTTTATTTTTAATAATTTCACTTACTCCGCTGAGAGCATGGTTAATAAATTCTATACCAAGAAGTTTGAAATTAGGAATTGGTGCAGGGATAGGTTTATTCTTGGCTATTATAGGTCTCGAAATAATGGGTGTGGTTGGAGATCATCCAGTTACATTGGTTACTTTAGGTGATATTAAAAATCCATTAGTGCTATTAGGATGTTTAGCTTTTGTAGCAATGGTTGTTTTAGAAAAACTTAAAGTTAAAGGGAATATTATAATTGGAATTATTGTATTTAGTATAATTGCATGGGCAACAGGTCTTGCAAAGTTTAATGGTATAGTTGATACGCCGCCTCCTATGACCTACTTGTTTGACTTTGACCTTAAAGCTGCATTAACTGCAAGTATGTCTACTGTAGTTTTTACTTTGCTATTTATTGATTTCTTTGACACAGCTGGAACATTAACTTCAGTAGCAAACGTTGCAGGTAAGGTGGACAGCAAAGGTAAAGTTCAAGATATCAATAAGGCGATGTTGTCTGACAGCGTTGGTACAGTTGCTGGAGCTTTAATGGGAACTACTACCGTCACAAGTTATGTCGAGTCTGGAGCTGGAGTAAAAGCAGGTGGAAGAACAGGAATGACATCTTTAGTAATTGGTGTATTATTTTTGTCATGTTTATTTTTTTCTCCTTTAGCAACAAGTTTGCCTAAAGAAATTGATGGAGCCGCATTATTATATGTAGCTGTTTTATTTGTACGAAACATTACAGATATTTCCTGGGACGATATTGCTGAGTCAGCTCCTGCAATAGTAGCAATGATTACAATGCCTTTGACGTATAGTATTAGCAATGGTATTGCGCTCGCTTTCGTGGCATATGCTTTAATAAAAATTTTTACAGGAAAATTTACAACAACTTCACCAGCAATATGGATTATTGCTATTTTAAGTGTTTTAAGTTTTGTAGTCGCCTAACTAAAGATAATTAAATATAAAAAAAGGCTAGATATAAAATTCTAGCCTTTTTTTTTTAGCTCCTTTTTCAATTGCTCTAGCGAAATCAATTCTCGTAGTTCATAAGGAAAGACAATCCAAGGGTTATCTTTAAGATTATGAACAATATAATCTGATCTAAATTTAGATTTTTCTTTTTTATAAAGAACTGCAGATTTAAAAGTTATTTTCTTATTTACAAAATCTTTATAATTTTTAAGCCAAATTAAAGTCTTTTCAAGTGTCACACCAGTATCAATAAGATCATCTGTTACTAAAATATTTTCTCCGTAAACTTTACTTGTTGTGGATAAGTCTCTTGCAAATGTAAGTTCATTTTGAACATCAGATACTTTTCCCTCGCCTGCTGCTGAATAACTTTCGACTCCAAGATAACCACATTTTACTTTAAAAATTCTACTGAGTATATCCCCTACTCTCAATCCACCACGAGCAATACAAATTATGAAGGATGGTTTAAATCCACTTTCGCTTATTTGAACGGCAAGTTCATCTATTGATCTATTGTATTCATTCCAGTCAATAATAAGTTTTTTAGACATAAAAAATGTTCAATTTTTAGATTTATATATCAAGATATATAAGTTAGAAATCATTTTATGCGAATCTTTGATTGTTTTATGTTTTATGACGAAGAGGTTGTATTAGACATAAGATTAAACTCTTTAAAAAATTCTGTTGACTGTTTTGTTATCGTGGAAAGCAAATTCTATCATAACGGTAAAAAAAGAGATCTAAAGTTTGATATTAATAAATACCCCAAATTTAAAGATAAGATAATTTATATTATGCAAGATGAGGAGCCTCCGAACTTAGAAAAAATGAATAAAGAGGATAATGAAGCATTAAAATCTCATAAACTTATTTTTAATGCTCACAAAAGAGAAAATTTTCAGAGAAATCAAATTCATAAAGGGCTAGATAAAGCTAATGAAGATGATTTGATAATGATATCTGATGTAGATGAGATACCAGATCTAAAAGATCTTAATGTAGCAAAAGTGCAAAATAAAATCGTTATTTTTGAACAAAACATCTTTTACTATAAGTTGAATAGATACCTTGAAGGTTTTAAGTGGTATGGAACAAAAGCTTGCAAAAAGAAAAATCTTAAATCGCCTCAGTGGATTAGAAATATTAAAAACAAAAAATATGGATTTTGGAGAATTGATACTATTTTTTCTGAGACAAAACATATCAATAAAATTTTCATTAATAATGGGGGTTGGCATTTTTCAAACTTGAAAAGTCCAGTTGATATTGAGTTCAAATTAAAATCATATTTACACCATAGAGATTTCGAAGTTGAAAATATTAATTTAAAAGAAATATCAAGATTAATGAAAAATAATGAGACTATTTATGATATGTACGCGGACAAAACAGAAAGTAAATTTACCGAAAAAAAAAGGAAACTAAGTCTATATCCTAAAAATGAACTTCCGCAGTATGTTGTGAATAATGAAAGTAAGTTTAGAGACTGGTTAGACTAGTTTAATACTGAATTGGTTCAGGGTCTATTGATCGCCATAAATACCATGTCGCAACAGAGCAATAAGGACTAAATCTTTTTTTTAGAAATGATACAAATTTTTCAGATGGTAAATATTTTTTTTTATAATTTTTTGATATAGCTCTCAAAAGACCAATGTCTTGAATTGGCCAAATATTTGATCTGTTGTATGTGAATAATAAGATCATCTCAGCAGACCATCTTCCTATTTGTCTCAACTGTGATAAATAATTTATAGCCTCCTCATCAGACATCTTAAGAATTAATTTAGGATTAAAAGTTTTTTCAATCATCTGCTTGGCTAAACTCTTTATGCCTAATACTTTCTGTCTGCTTAATCCACAGCTTTTCAATTGAGTAAAGGTCAACTTAGATACCGTTTTTGCGTTAATTTTATTTTTACATTTCTTTTTAAATTTAAAAAAAACTGAATTCGCTGCTGCAACACTTATTTGTTGTCCAATAATACTTTTGCATAATGAAAAAAAAATATCTCGCCTTGTAGTTAAAATAGTTTCTGAGGGACCTTCATAACTTTTAATTAACCTAGAAAGAGTTTCATCCTTTTTGGATAAATATTTTTTTGCCTTATTCCAATATTTAGGTACTTTAGTCATTAATTGGTCTAGATGTTATAATTTTTTTCTTATAAATCTCCCGCCTAAAAATTATAAGTGTAGAAACAATTACCAATAAAGCTCCGATTAATGTTTTAAACAAAGGTATCTCGTCCCAAATGAGATATCCAAATATAATAGCAAAAACTAAAGCCAAATATTTGAGAGGGGTTACTAAAGAAACTTCTGAAAATTTGTAAGATTGACTTAACCACAAGTTTGCAGCACCCCCAAAAATACCTATTAATGATAAAAGTATAAAATGATTTAAAGTAGGCATAATCCAACCCTGAGGAATAGTTAAAAAACTTAATAATAAAATTGCTAAAGAAAAATAAAAAGAAATCAGCCATACCGGTTCAGTTGTTGACAGTTGTCTAATAGTTATAGCTACATAAGAGAGACCTATACAAAATATAATCGGAAAAATATAATAAATATTTAATTCAGTGATCCCAGGTTCTGTAATTATAAGAATTCCAAAAAAACCTATGATGACTGCTAACCACCTAAAAATTCCAACTTTTTCATTTAGAATAAAAATAGACAATATTGTTGTGAATATTGGAGCAGCAAAAGATATGCTTACAACAGTTGCTAATGGCAGCTGTCTTAAAGCAATAAATATTGCAATTAGTGCTATTAGTCCTGAGCCGCACCTTAAGGTATGTAATCCTGGCCGTTGGGTTTTATAAAAATTATGAAATCTTTCTTTCGGGATTATAAATAAATAAAAGATTATTCCAAAGAAGCCCCTAAAAAACAAAACCTGACCAATTGGATAATCAACAGACCACTTTACAATTAAATCCATTAATGAAAATGCACAAACAGAGAGAAACATATACAAAAAGCCTAATTGATTTTTAGAAAGCATAAGATTAACTTAGTTATATAATTTAAATAATCAATGGAAATAGCAGTTTTAGCTTGTGGATGTTTTTGGGGGCCTGAAAAAAAGTTTGGTAGTCTCGATGGAGTCTATAAAACTGAAGTAGGTTATTGTGGTGGAAAAACTGAAAACACAACTTATAAAGAAGTTTGTTCTGGTGAAACAAATCATGCTGAAGTAGTAAAAATAAATTTTGATCCAAAAATTATTACTTATGAGGAAATTTTAAATTTTTTTTTTAAAATTCATGATCCAACTACTTTAAATTCCCAAGGTCCAGACTTTGGCACTCAATACAGAAGTGAAATTTTTTATTTAAACACAAAACAAAAAGAAATTGCTGAAAAGGTCTTAAAATTAAAAAACGATGATTTTTCAGGAAAGATTGTAACTAAACTATCTTTGCTAAAGAATTATTGTATAGCTGAGGAATACCATCAAAAATATTTGGACAAGAAATTTTAGATGAGTTTAGTCACAACAGATTGGGTTCTCGCAAATTTAAATAGTCTCAAAATAATAGACGCCTCTTGGCATATGCCTGCTCAAAAAAGAAATCCCGCTGAGGAATATCTTAATGCTCACATCCCAAATTCTGTTTTTTTTGATTTAGATAAAAACTCTGAAAAAGACACAGACCTTCCACATATGCTTCCAAAACAAGAGGCTTGGGAAAAAATAATGTCCTCTTTAGGAATAAATAATAATGATGATATTCTCATATATGACAACTCCGATTTAAAAAGTTCATGTAGGTGTTGGTTTAGTCTTATATATTTTGGTCATGATGAAAAAAAAATACACATTTTAAATGGTGGATTAAAAAAATGGATTTTTGAAAATAAACCTATAACCAAAGATGCGACAGAAATTATTGAAAGTAATTATGTTGCAAATGAAAAAGAAAATTTAGTAGTAAGCTTTGATCAAATCAAAAAGAACATTTTAAGTAAGAGTTTTAACGTTATTGATGCAAGAAGCTTTGAAAGATTTGAAGGAAAAGTATCTGAGCCGAGGAAAGGTTTAAGAAGTGGACATATTCAAAACTCTTTTTGTTTACCTTTTAATCTATGTATAAATCAAAAAACTGGGGAGTTCAAAAATCTGGAAGAATTAAGAGAACTTTTTAATCAAAATGAAAATATAGAAAAAGAATTAGATCAAGTTTTTACTTGCGGATCTGGTGTTACCGCCGCAGTCCTAGCTTATGCCTATAAAATGGTAAATAACGATTATATTCCAAAAATTTATGATGGTTCTTGGAGTGAATATGGTAAATATCCAGCATGAAAACTTCAAAAAAAATTACCATATTTTTAATAATATTGGCAATTGTCATTGCTTCAGTGATAGTGGCAAGGCACTTTGTTGGAAAACATTTTCAAAAGAAATTTTCTAAATATCCGCCACCAGGAGTAATTGTTGAGGTTGTTCAATCATCCAATTTTTTTGACAGTATTGAAACATTTGGAACTGCTCTATCAAAAAAAAATAAAAATTTTAGAGTCAAAAAAAGTGAAATACTTGATGAAAAAATTCTTATTGGAAAAGTATTTAATGAAGGTGAAGTTTTATTAAGAACAAAAAATGAAATTATCATTGCTCCCTTTAAAGGTGTTTTGGGAAAAAGAGAAATTGCTCAGGGTGTTCTAGGAACTGAGTCCTTTATACTCACTCTAGATGATACCTCATCGATCATTATGAATATAAAAGTTCCCGAGATTTATCTTAAAATTTTAAAACCAGGTCTTATTGCTGAAGTTAGATCAGATGCTTTTGATAAAATATTTTATGGTAAGATAGACTCTGTGAGTTCTCGGGTAGATCCTAGCACAAGATCAGTTCTTGCAAGTATCGCAGTGGACAACAAAAATTTAGAATTAGTCCCAGGAATGCTTTTAGATATACAAATTATTTATAATGAAACTCAAGAAATAGGAGTTCCTGAAAACTCATTATTGATACAGGGTGATACGGCTTTTGCTTATAAAGTTTTAGAGGATAATACTATTGAGAAAATTGAGGTAAAAATTGGAAAAAGAAATTATGGAAAAGTTTCTATTCTTGATGGTTTGTCTGTGGGCGATAAGATAGTAAAAGAGGGAATTTCAAAAGTAAGAGATAAAATCAAAATTAAAATCATTAATTAAAAGATGTTCTTAACAGACTTATCAATTAAACGCCCAGTCGTCTCAATGGTGATGAGTATAGTCATGGTTATGTTTGGTATTTTAGTTTTTTTTGAAATACCAACTAATGAATTACCAGATATTGACCGACCAGTAGTATCAGTTCAGACTGATTACAAAGGAGCTTCAGCTCAGGTTATTGACACTCAGATAACACAAAAGATTGAGGATTTTATCGGGGGCACTCCTGGTCTTGTTTCAATTGACTCTATGAGTGAAGATGAAAGGTCAAGAATTGATATGACCTTCAAAGATAATCTTGATATTGACGATGTTGCTAACGATGTGAGAAGTGCAATCTCAAGAGTGGTGGATAATTTACCAAAAGAGGCTAGCGCACCAGAAATTTTTAAACAATCAGCAGGTTTTAGAACAACAATGTGGCTAAGTTTCAGTTCAGATTTTATGAGTGATTTAGAACTTACTGATTTTGCTGATCGATATTTGGTAGATTATTTCTCAACTGTAGAAGGAGTTGGACGTGTTAGATTAGGTGGTGAAAGGGAGCTGTCTGTAAGAGTGTGGTTAGATCCTCTTTCGCTAGCTGCTAGAAATTTAACTACTCAAGACGTTGAACAAGTTTTGAATTCTGAAAACTTAGAATTTCCTGCTGGTCGAATAGAATCGAAAGATGTAGATCTTTCAATTAAACTTGAGAACGCTTATGAAAATTTAGACTCTTATAAAAAACTACCTTTGAAGAGGGCAATCGATGGTTCTGTAACAACTTTGGAAGACGTTTCTAGGATTGAATTTGGTCCAGTCTCTACAAGAACTCTATTTAAAGGAAATGGAAAAAAAGTTGTTGGTATTGGTATTTATCAAAATTCAGATGCAAACACAATCGCGGTAGCTACAAAAGTAAAAAAGAAGATTAAAGAAATACAAAGTTCTATACCTGATGGATCTACATTAGAGGTTTCTTTTGATAGATCGAATTATGTCTCAAATGCAATTAAAGAGGTGTACAAAACATTATTTGTGGCACTAATTTTAGTCACGCTCATTATTTATCTTTTTTTGGGTAACATCAGAGCTTTAGTAGTACCAATTGTAGCTTTGCCAGTCTCTTTAATATCAACTTTTTTAGCAATTTATTTTTTTGATTTTTCAATAAACCTTTTCACTCTTATGGCATTAGTTCTTGCAATAGGAATCGTGGTGGACGATGCAATTGTAATGTTGGAGAATATATACCGAAGGGTTGAGAAAGGTGAGAGTTCATTGGTTGCTGCCTATAAAGGATCGAGACAAGTGTCTTTTGCAATTATAGCAACCACTTTAGTTCTTGTTGCTGTGTTCATACCTTTAATTTTTATAGAGGGCTTGGCTGGAGTGTTATATGCTGAAACAGCTGTTACTTTAAGTTTCGCAGTGATCATATCAAGTTTTGTAGCATTATCCTTAAGCCCAATGATTGCTAGCAAAGTTTTAGACACAAAATCAAAAAGAAACAAACTAACTCTTAAATTTGAAAAAAAATTAAATGATTTTAAGGAATTTTATATTTACACTTTAAAATATTGGATATTAAAGAAAAAAAGTATAATCACTTTTTTAATATCAATTTTAATATTGTGTATTGGTTTATTTATTTATATTCCAAAACAACTTATACCAAAAGAAGATAGAGGTGCTTTCTTTGTAATAGTAAAAGCACCTCAAAGCTCAGGGTTTGAGTTTACCTCCTCAAAAACTCAAGATATTGAAAAATTGTTATTACCAAAAGTTGGGCAAGGTGAATATAGAAGACTAATTTTAAGGGTACCGGGTTTCGGAAAAAGTAGCAAACAAGTCAACTCGGCTTTTATAATTGTATTGTTGGAGGATTGGAAAAAAAGAGACAGAAAAGGTAACAGAATAATGATGGAGTCTTTTAGAGAAATTTCAAAAGTTCCAGGTGTTTTATCATTTCCTGTTATGCCCCAGGGAATAAGAACCGGTGGTGTAGAGAAACCAGTCCAATTTGTAATATTAGGTAATACCTATGAAGAATTAATCCAATGGAAAGAGACTATAAAAAAAGAGGCCAGAAAAAATAACAATTTAGCTAATATCGAAGACGATTTTGAATTAAATAAACCAATTATAAATGTAAAGATCGATCAAAAGAAAGCATCAGATCTTGGTGTATCTACTTCAGAAATAGGTCGAACAATTGAAACTATCTTTGGCTCCAGAAGTGTCACAAAATTTACAAAAGATGGTAAAGAATATTCAATAATCCTGCAGGGAGATATTAAAAATAGAAATGAACCCTCAAGTTTAAATAAAGTTTATGTTAGATCAAAAAACTCTGGTCAATTAATTGCTTTATCAAATTTAGTGACAATTAATGAAAAAGGGACTGCTCCATTTCTATCAAGATATAATAGACAAAAAGCAGTTACCATTTCTGCAAATATTGTAGGAGATTATACCCTTCAGAATGCGTTATCTTTTTTAGAAAAAGTTGTTCAAGAAAATACACCTAATGCCAGAATTGATTTCAAGGGGGAAAGTGAGCAACTAAAAGAAATAAGTTTTCAGATTTATGTAATATTCTTTTTAGCTTTAGTTACAGCATATCTTGTGATGGCGGCTCAGTTTGAAAGCTTTGTCCATCCTTTCACAATAATGCTCACAGTCCCGCTAGCTATATTTGGTGGAATTATAGGTCTATTGCTCGTCGGCAGCTCAATTAATGTTTACAGTCAGGTAGCTTTAATAATACTAATTGGATTAGCAACAAAAAACGGAATATTGATTGTTGAATTTGCAAATCAGTTAAGAGATGAGGGGAAAAATCAATTAACCGCGATTTTGGAATCGTCAGCACTAAGATTAAGACCAATTTTAATGACTTCTATATCTACCATTATTGGCGTTCTACCATTGGTAATAAGTAGTGGCCCAGGTGAGGCGAGTAGATTATCCGTTGGTATTACTATATTTGCTGGAATGATATTTTCGACCTTTTTTACACTTTATGTAGTTCCAATAATTTATTTATTATTAGGAAAGAATACAAAAAGTATAAATTATATTGAAAAAGAGTTAGAAAAAGAACTTAATCAATAAACAATAAATTTTTTCTTGTTGAGCTTTTTTTTACATTTTATAAGCTGAGTTTTATATTGATCTGAATACTTTTTTACTTTTTTTGCATAAGAAATTACCTTTTCATTTTTTTTATAATTTTTATAATTTCCCCATCCTTCGTGATATGCAATATATTGTTTGAATGCATCGTTTTTAGGTATCTTTAAAAGTTTTGATGATTTATTTGTATACCAACCAATAAAGTCAACACTATCCTTGAATCTTGTTCTAAGAGCTAATGGTTTATTCTGTTCCTCCTTATATTGTTTCCATGTTCCCTTTACAGCCTGAGAATATCCAAATGAACTTGAGGGTCTTTTAAAAGGAATTATTTTAAAAAGTTTTTGTCGTTTAGGTTTTGCAAGCCAATGGAAATCTGACTCAAATTTGATAAATGCAAGTTGTATGTGCATAGGTGTTCCCCATTTTTCTTCAGTCTTTTTTGCATGTTTATACCAAAAGTATCTTTCAGAAAATATAGAGCAACTACTTAAGGTATTTTTTGGAATAGATGAACAGCTCAGCAAAAATAAAAAAATTGATAAAGATAAAAAAAATTTAAAACGAATCACCCTTTATTTATAATTTATTTAAGTTTTTTTCTCCATTCCCAAGGCATTTCAAAATTTCCCGCCCATAAACCTTTTTTTTCTTTTTTTGCATCATTTTCATTTATAATATATCTTTTTGAATATTTAGTGTAAGCAACAGCTAAACCGTTCCTAACAAGCCATGAGTTAACATCCCGTTTTTTCTTAAAGCAAATAGCAACAACTCTATTATATCTATCCATGGATTTCTTTTTACATACTATTATTTCGTTTTTAACGAACTTTTTTAATAAACTAGTAGTTTTAAGTCCACACTCATAATCTTTATTAAATGTGATTACGTTCAGGCTCAACCAAGGCTTAGAACATATTTGATTTTTTTCAGGTGCATCGATACCGTAAAGTCTAATTTTATTTCCTTTTATTTTAATTGTGTCACCATCTATTACTTTTGCATACCCTGTTATTTCCTCTGAATACGAATTAGTTTTTAAAAAAAAAACCGTAAATAAAATTAAATATATAATTTTATTTTTTTTTAGTTTGAAATAAGATTTCATAAATTTTGTATATCAAAAAGGGTATTATTACACCCAATAAGTTACCATTTAGATCACCTATTTGAAAGCTGCGATTTGTTATAACCAAATGGAAAAGTTCAAGGACTATGGATAAACAAACCAAATATGCAAATAACCTTTTTTTTGTTTTAAAAGCGAAAAGACCAAGGATTGAAATCAGGGAAAAAGCGTAAATATGATTTGAGGATATTTGAAATAAATCTCTTGTGATTTGAGGTTGATTACTAAAATCATTATATAAAAAGAAACCTAATATACTTCCTGGATATAGATATAAAATTATTAAACATATATTAGATAATTTAAAAATTAATTGAAGATTATTTGTAAAAATTTTCATTAATTTTATTTATTTTATTTATTAATTAATATATCAAATATTTCAATGAAACATCTTATTCTTATAAGGCATGGACAAAGTGAGTGGAACCAACAAAAAAGATTTACTGGTTGGGTAGATGTCGGATTAACAGATAAAGGTAGAGCTGAGGCTAAAAAAGCTGGTGAATTAATAAAAGAGAAAAAAATTAAACTTGATTCCTTTTATAGCTCCTACCAAAAAAGGGCAAATGATACTCTTAAAATTGTAATGAAAGAATTAGATGAAGATGAAAACTTAATTACTAAAAAATGGCAATTAAACGAAAGACATTATGGAGAGCTTACAGGTTTAAATAAAGAAGATATGAAGAAAAAATATGGAGAGGAGAAAATCCATCAATTTAGAAGATCATGGGATGTCAAACCTGGAGCTTTAGATAGGAAAAGCCCCTACCATCCGCTCAATATAGAAACTTATAAGAATATTCCAGCGTCTGATATTCCAGATACTGAGTCTTTAAAAGATACTCATAAACGGGTAGTGGATTGTTATAATGAATTAATCTTAAAAGATCTTCAAAATGGTAAAGGTGTATGCATCTCAGCACATGGAAATTCTTTAAGAGCTCTATGCAAGTATCTTTTTAAAATCAGTGAGAGGGAAATTTCTAAAATGGAAATACCAACCGCAAATCCTCTTTTAATAATTTTTGAGGACAAACTTCAAATTTCATCTGTAACATATCTTGATCAAGAAAGAGCCAAAAATTTAGTTGCTTTTTAGAAGTTTATTATAAATATCATAATTAGTGACATGTTTAAAATTCACTTTACTTTCAAAACCCATCAATTCATTTCTTGATAATAAATCATTCCACACCTCCGACATTGGGAAAGATTTATTATTAAATTTTTTAAATATTTTCTTTTCTAATATCTGACATCCTGTGTAAATAAAATTTAAGGGCTTTATTTTGTTAAGCTTGCCTACTTCAAGATTAAAGTCTCCTATCAAATTTTGATCGAAGCTTTTATCCTTATTTACCACTAATAAAATATTTTTTGAATTTGAGTTAAAAAACTGATTTTCCATTTCTAAGATTTCATCAATATAATTTTCGTTCCATAAAGTATCTGGATTAAAAGTTAAAAAATATTCATTTTTGTTTTCCATGATCATATTTAAAATGCCTCCACCAGTATTGAGAATTTCAGGGACTTCCTCAAATAATTCTATATCAATATCAAAGTTTCTTTTTTCAATAAAATTTTTAAGCTGGTCTTGTTTGTAATGGGTGTTTATGAGAATTTTTTTGAGATTTAATTTTTTTACAAGTTTAATAGTCTTTTCTAGTATAGTTTCATTTCCAATTTCAATAAGAGGTTTTGGAATTTCGTTTGTAATTGGAGTTAATCTTTTTCCAAAACCAGCGCCTAATATCACCGCAATCTCAATTTTTTTCATACAATTAAATTTTATATAGATTTATTATTATTTAAAATTAACCTTAAATCATCAAATACTTTTCCATTTTTAGTTCTTAATTTAATAAGACTCCATGTATAAGGAATGTATTTAAGATATTTGTTTTTATCATCTCTTTTTGCAAGTCTTGAAAAAATTCCAAGAATCTTAAAATTTCTTAATACAGATAAAATTAAAAAATCATTTTCAAATTTTTTAAGATCTCTATTTAAGTATTTTTTTGTATAAAGATTAAACATTTTTTCTTTTAAACTATTTGGTGTTTTTAGTCTTACATCATCAATTAATGAAGCAAGATCATAAGCTGGGTTTCCAATGACTGCATCTTGACTATCTATTAAATGAAATTTTTTTTGTTTAAGCATTATATTTGAAACATGGAAGTCTCTATGCACAAAAACATCATCAGGTAATTTAATTGCCTTTGATAATCTAAAAAAAATATTTTTAAATCTTTTTTTAAATTGATTTAATTTTTTTTTACTATGTTTTCGAGGGAGATACCATTCGTTAAACAAATTGGCCTCTTTTAAAAGTTTATCTTTTGAATATCTTACCATCTTATATTTTCTGCCTGTAAAATCTTTATTATAAAATTTTTTTATTTTTTGCATTTTAAATAATAAATCTAATACTTTTATAAAAATTTTTTTTTTGTTTTTTCTATTTTTGAGAAGTTTGAGCAATGTTACATCTCCCAAATCGTTTACTTCTATTAAATTTTTTTTGTAATTATTTTTTAATAATTTAGGAGCACAAATACCTGCTGAATCTAGTATTCTGTTTATTGCATCATAGATTAATAAATTTTTTTTTTTATTTTTTTTGGAAAAAATTATTATAGAATTTTTTGATCTATAAAATTTTCGTTCTGAAGCATCCCCTTCCAATTTTGTTACTTTTTTATTATTTAGCCACATTTTTTCCAAAAAATTTAATTTTTAATAATCTTGAATTATAGTTATCAAAATATTTAAAATAAATTTCTATCCTTTTTTTGGGTTTAAAATGTGCTTTTTCTGGCCATTCAATTATTGAAATCACATTATCATCTTCAAAAAGACCAATATTCAGACATTCTTTTTTATTTTTTAACCTATACAAATCAAAATGCTGAATTCTAAAATTTTTAATCTTGTACTCGTAAACTAAATTGAATGTTGGACTAGGTATTTCTGAAATCTTGGTTTTTTCCTTTTTTTGCAGATTATTGATCAAATATTTAGCAAATGTAGTTTTCCCAACTCCAAGTTCACCATATAAAAAAATTGTATTAAATCTTTTTATAAATCTAGAAGTTTTCTCAGAAAATTTTTTTAACTCAATTTCTTTTGAAATTTTTATATTGCTACGATTAGTAGCGGTAAGCATCTGGCTTATATGGTCCTTCTTGTTGTACGCTTATATAATCAGCTTGTTCTTTTGATAGTTTTGTTAATTTTGCACCCACTTTCTCTAAGTGTAACATAGCTACTTTTTCATCAAGATGTTTTGGTAAAACATAAACCTTCTTTTCGTATTTAGAAGAATTATTCCAAAGTTCTATTTGAGCAGTGACTTGATTTGTAAAAGATGCACTCATTACAAAACTCGGGTGACCTGTTGCACATCCAAGATTAACAAGTCTACCTTCAGCTAAAAGAATTATTCTTTTTTTACTTGGTAATTCTATTTCGTGCACTTGAGGTTTAATTTCGTCCCACTTATAATTTTTTAATGCCTCAACTTGGATTTCATTATCAAAGTGTCCAATATTACATAGTATCGCTCTATCCTTCATATCTCTCATATGATCTGCTGTTATAATATCTTTGTTGCCAGTCGCAGTTACCACAATGTCAGCTTCTTTAATCATTTCATCCATTAAGACTACTTCATAACCTTCCATCGCTGCCTGTAACGCACATATTGGATCAGTTTCAGTAATCATAACTCTTGCCCCAGATTGCCTCAATGATGCTGCGCTACCTTTGCCCACATCACCAAATCCTGCAACAATTGCAACTTTACCTGACATCATCACATCTGTGGCTCTTTTAATTCCGTCGACTAAACTTTCTCTGCACCCATATAAATTATCAAATTTTGATTTTGTCACTGAATCATTAACATTTATTGCTGGCACTAATAATGTCCCTTCGCTCTCCATTTTTTTTAATGCTAAAACACCTGTTGTCGTCTCCTCTGACAACCCTTTAACATCTTTCATTAAATCTTTATAATCTTTATGCATTAGAGCTGTTAAGTCACCACCATCATCCAAAATCATATTTGGCTTCCACTCTTTTTTACCTTCGATTGTTTGTTTCACACACCACCAGTACTCTTCCTCTGTCTCGCCTTTCCAGGCAAACACAGGTATTCCAGCTTTTGCAATCGCTGCAGCCGCATGATCTTGTGTTGAAAAAATATTGCATGATGACCATCTACACTCTGCCCCAAGAGCCACTAACGTCTCGATAAGCACAGCAGTTTGAATTGTCATGTGCAGGCATCCTAAAATTCTAGCTCCTTTTAAAGGAAATTTTCCTTTGTATTCCTTTCTCAACGCCATTAGTCCGGGCATTTCTGTTTCAGCAAGTGAAATCTCTTTTCTACCAAATTCAGCTAGCTTTATATCTTTTACTTTATAATCACTCATTTTTGAAAACCTTTTACATTAAAAGATAATTTATTCAATAGATCAATTAAATTTTGGGAAAATAATTTCTACTTTTGCTCCCTTTTTATTAACATTATTTGATGCGATTACTTGACCTCCATGAAGATCCACCAGATTTTTGACTATATTCAATCCTAAGCCAGAGTGTTCGCCGAATTTATCTGGTCTATTGCTATAAAATCTTTTAAAAATTTTATCTGTATTTTTTTCTTTAAACCCAATTCCCTCATCAATTACACTAAGGGAAATTTTTTCATCTTTTTTTTGCGAAAGTTTGACTACAATTTTCTGATTATCATTGCTAAATGAAATAGAATTTTCAAGAAGATTTGCTAGGACTTGTTCAATCCTATTTTCAATACCTTTTATATTAAACTTTTCGCCAGAATTTTTAAACTGTAAGTCTATGTTAATACCACGTTTTGTATTATATATAGCATTAAAGTCATCAACAACTGAATCAGCAATTTTTTTTAAGTCTAAAATTTTCATGCTTTCCTTAGTGATCGCAACTTCATCTTTAAGCATCTGGGAATAGTCAGTTATTAATCTTTCAATTCTCTCAACGTCGTGGGTCAAAATTTTTGTTAGTTTTTCCTTTTCAGAGTTGCTGTTAGTAACTTCTAATAATTCAGATGCGCTTTTAAGTGAAGCTAAGGGATTTCTAATTTCGTGAACCAAATCTGTAGAGAAGTTTTCAGCTGTGTTTACTCGTTTTTGTAATTCATTTGTCATTTCATCAAGAGATAATGACAAAGTTCCCAGTTCATCATTTCGTTTTATTAAACTTTTAATATCTATTTTCTTTTTACTCTTTTCTTTTATATTTTCAGTATAGTTAACAAGATTTTTAATTGGTTTTAAAAAATATCTATTTAACACTAATGAAAAAATAAAGATTACAACTGCGATTAATATTGCAGTACGAATTACAAAAGTTTTTCTTTCATTTATAGCTGTTTTAACGTCATTGGCGTTTTGAGATATTAGAATATACCCGACATTTTCATCATCAATCAAAACACTTTTAATCGTTGATAATTTAAATTTATTATAAGTTTCATTTGTAAAAGTAACAGGCTTACCATAATCATCAGATATTGAATATTCCTGAAGTGTTTCTTTAAATTCACTCTTTTTTTCTGAGTTAATTGACTCGTCTGTAGATTTTTCTTTATCTTGGTTATTTTGTAAATCAAATTCAACTATTTCGATTCTTGATGAAAAGGACCTCGGGTCAAGATCAAGTGTATCTGTATCTGCTAAAATCTTGAATGAATTATTAAAAAAAATAACCCTATCAAGATTTTGAAATAAAAATCTTGTAGACAATAAAAATTTTTTTACCTCATTTTTTTCAAATTCGATATTTAGTCTATTAAGATTACTAATCGTATTATTTATAACTTCAATTTGGAGAGATGTTTTTTTTTTAATTAAGTTTGGTTGAACATAATTTAGGTAGATTATGGTTAATGTACCAATAAATATAAAGATTAAAAGATTGATAAATAGAAATTTTTTAAGAATAGAGAGGTTTTTGATGAGTGAAGAAAACATTAATTAACATTCCACCTATAGCCACTTCCATACCTTGTTTCAATTGCAGAAAAACTCGAGTCAATTTTTTTAAATTTTTTTCTAATTCTTTTAACGTGACTATCAATAGTTCTATCTTCGATATCAGTATCTTCTCTATAAGCAATATCCATCAACTGTGCTCTTTCTTTTATTATCCCTGGTCTCTTAGCAAGCTCTTGAACAATTAAAAATTCTGTTGTTGTCAATTTATCTGGTAACTGTTTTCCGTCCCATTCACATTCAAGTTGTGAGGGATCTAATTTAAGTTTGCCATGAGTTATTATATTTTTACTATCATCTACACTAATATTTTTCTTTCTAAGTTGAACCCTAATTCTCTCTACTAAAACTTTTATTGAAAAACCACCAGATTTTTTTACAAAGTCATCTGCCCCTAACTTTAAACCTAAAAGTTCATCTACTTCCTCATCTTTTGAAGTTAAAAAAATTACTGGTAATGAACTTTTTTTTCTTAATTTTTTAAGCAACTCTTCTCCATCCATTTTAGGCATTTTAATATCAACGATTGCTAAATCGGGAGGTGTTCTTGTTAATCCTATAAGTGCACTCTCACCATCTAAATAAGTTTGGACTTTAAAACCCTCTTTTTCTAAGGCAATACTTAAGCTGGTAAGAATATTTCTGTCATCATCTATTAGTGCAATTGTTTGTGTCATAGCCTAATGTAAAAGTACTAAATTGTCCCTATTTAGACAATACACTAATATTTAATGCAACATACCCCAATTATCCCCAATATTTACATCTACTAGAATAGGTATAGAGAAAGTGTGATGATCACTTGATTTAACACTGGTCATTTCTATTTTAATTAATTTTTTGATTCTATCTAATTCGTTATTAGGTATTTCAAATATTAGTTCATCGTGAATTTGCAATAATAATTTTGTTTTTAATTTTGTATCATCATTGAGTTTATTAAAA
The DNA here is from genome assembly GCA_902535745.1 of uncultured Pelagibacteraceae bacterium. Taxonomy (GTDB): domain Bacteria; phylum Pseudomonadota; class Alphaproteobacteria; order Pelagibacterales; family Pelagibacteraceae; genus Pelagibacter. The sequence goes on along the minus strand of CACAUR010000001.1, from coordinate 109,609 downwards.
ATTCTTATCATGGCTATTCGCATTAATTCCGATGCTGACCCTTGTATTGGCGCATTAATTGCTGCCCTCTCTTGAAAGTTTCTGATATTAAAATTCTTATCATTAATACCTATAATATGTGTTTTTCTCCCAAAAATATTGTTTACAAATCCACTCCTTCTACAATGTTTTATTGTGGACGACATATAGTCTTTTATCTCAGGGAATTTCTTAAAATATGCCTTAAGAAAGATTTCAGCATCGGCTGTTGAAACAGAAATTTGTTTTGCTAATCCATATTGTGAAATACCATAGATAATACCAAAATTAATTGCCTTTGCTTTCCTCCTCATCTCTTTAGTGACTTTATTAATATCTACGTTAAAAATTTGACTGGCTGTCAAAGAATGAATATCTTCATTATTATTAAATGCTTTTTTCAATTCCTTCACATCTGCTAAATCAGAAAGTATCCTCATTTCAATTTGATTGTAATCAGCGGACAAAAGTGAGGTTCCTTTTTCTGAAATAAAGGCTTTTCTTATTTCTTTTCCATCCCCGGACTTAATTGGAATATTTTGTAAATTTGGATCACTTGATGCTAACCTTCCAGTTGTTGTAGCTGCCAATAAAAAAGATGTATGTACTCTTTTTGAAACAGGGTTGATAAATTCTGGAAGAGAGTCTGAATATGTATTTTTAAGCTTTGAAATTTGTCTCCACTCTAAGACTAACTTAGGTAGTTCATGTCCTTTAAATGCCAGATCTTCTAAAACGCTTGCACTTGTGGCAAAGCTTCCCTTTTTTGTTTTTTTTAAAGTTGAAATTTTTAAATCATTATACATTATTTCACCAAGCTGTTTTGTTGAACCAATTTTAAATTTTTTTTTAGATATTTTGAAAATTCCTTTTTCTAATTCAGCTATTTTTTTTTCAAATTTTTTTGAGAGCTTTAACAAGAAATCTTTATCCAATTTTATTCCACTGATTTCCATTTTAGCTAAAATTTCAATCATCGGTTTTTCGAATGAGTCGTAAATATTTACTAATTTCTCTTCTTTGATATCTTTCAAAAATTTTTTGTATAACCTATAGGTAACATCAGCATCTTCTGCAGCATAATCTTTTGCTCTATCAATATCTACATAATCAAAGGTAATTTGTTTTTTTCCAGTGCCAACTAGGTCTTTATAAGATATTGTTTGATGGTCTAAATGAATTTTTGATAGCTCGTCCATGTTATGTTTATTTTTTCCAGCGTCTAGAACGTAAGACATCAACATTGTGTCTTCCAAAAATTTCATATTTATACCTCGATGATAAAAAATTATGTAATCAAATTTAATATTTTGACCAACTTTTTTAACCGTTTTATCTTCTAATAGTGGCTTCAAAATTTTCAGTACATTATTTTCATCCAGATTTTTTCCATCAGAATGATTTAAAGGAATGTAATAAGCTTCGCCTATTTTAAATGATATAGATATACCAACTAGTTTAGCAAGATGAGGGTTAAGAGAGTTTGTTTCTGTATCAATGGCAAGCTCTCCTACCTCCTCAATTTTGTGTATTAATTTTTTTAATTCCTCCTCGCTCTTTATCAAATTATAGTGTGATTTAGACAGATTATCTTTTGTCTTTTGAGCTTGATCTCTATTTTCGTTTTCAAAATCAATTTCTCCGTATGTTGATATTGCTGAACTGAGCAATCTATTAAACTCCATATCTCTTAAAAAATTGAAGAGTTTTTTTTTGTCAATTTCCTTCAATAAAAAATCGTCTAATTTAAATTTGACAGGTACATCATTTTTTAAGGTCACTAGTTTTTTACTTATTAAAGCTTTTTCTTTATTTTCAATAATCGTTTCTCTTCTTTTATTCTGCTTTATTGTTTCAGCATTTTTGAGAAGTTCTTCTAAACTTCCGAATTTATTTATTAATTCTGCTGCAGTTTTAACCCCAATACCAGGAACACCTGGCACATTATCACTTGAGTCGCCAGCTAAAGATTGAACATCAATAACCTTATCTGAAGTAACTCCAAATTTAGCAATTACGTCCTCTTTTTTTATAAACTTATTTTTCATAGGATCGTAAATTCTTACTTTTTTGTCATAAAGCTGCATTAAATCTTTATCCGACGAAACAATGGTCACATCAGAACCGAGTTTGGTTATTTGTTTAGAATAAGTTGCAATTAAATCGTCAGCCTCATAATTAATCATTTCAACAGCAGGAATATTAAAAGCCTCTACAGATTTTCGAATATATTCAAACTGAGGGATCAAATCATCTGGTGCATCTGATCTATTAGCTTTATAGTCCTCATAAATATCATTTCTAAAATTTTTTCTAGCAGAGTCAAAAATAACTACGAAGTGAGTTGGTTTCTGTTTATTCTCTTTAGATTTTGAATCCTCTAATAATTTAAAAAGCATATTACAGAATCCCGCAACAGCGCCTGTTGGTAACCCATCTGATTTTCTGGATAGAGGAGGCAGAGCATAATATGCTCGAAAAATATACCCAGAGCCATCAATAAGATAAAAATGTTTTTTTTTATTTAATTCAACCATTTATTTAATTATTATTAATTTACCTTAATGTTATAAGCCTATAAATCTAAATGATAAAAAAAAACGTACTTTCTGTTAAAAAATTAAATAAAATTTATCGTGGGAATATTCATGCTCTTAAAGATTTAAACTTGGAGGTGAAAGAGGGAGAAATTTTAGGACTTCTTGGTCCTAATGGAGCTGGAAAAAGTACTTTTATTAATATTCTTTCGGGTGTAACAGATAAAACCTCAGGTGAAGTAATTGTCTGGGGGTTTAATTTAGACAAAAATCCACGCCAAGTAAGAGTTTCGCTAGGAATAGTTCCTCAAGAAATAAACGTTGACCCTTTCTTTACTCCAAAAAAACTACTGGATCTTCAGGCTGGTTTATTTGGTGTTAAAAAAAAAGATAGGATTACAGATACGATACTAGAGCTAGTCGCCCTAAAAGATAAATCAAATAGTTATACGAGAAGTTTATCAGGCGGTATGAAAAGAAGATTATTGATCGCGAAAGCTTTAGTTCATAAACCACCTATAGTTATACTAGATGAACCAACTGCAGGCGTTGATGTCGATTTGAGAAGGAATTTATGGGAAAATATTAGATCTCTTAGAAAATTGGGAGTTACAATTATTCTGACCACACACTATCTTCAAGAGGCTGAGGAATTGTGTGATAGAGTTGGCATAATTCATAAAGGTAGTCTTATAGCATTAGATACAACCGAAAATATGTTAAATAAGATACAAACAAAAACCATTAGATTTGAAACTAACAAAAAAGTAGTTTTAAACGATACGAATAATAAAGATTATAATATTTTAAGAAATACAGACTCAGAATTTAAGATAGAATATAATAAACAAGAATTTAACATACAAAAAATAATTAAATTATTAGAAAATCAAGGAATAGTAATTAAAGATATTAAATCCGAGGATCCAGATTTAGAGGACGTTTTTGTTAATTTAACAAATAACTAGATTAAAAACTAAAATTAATATATTATTAAATTATGGAAACTATTAAGCTAATTCAAAATAATAAAATAGTTAAAAACGCTATTATTGTTTTTTTAGGAACGATTTTATTAACAGTTTCAGCAAAAGTAAAAATACCCTTTTACCCAGTTCCAATGACAATGCAGACATTCGTTGTAATATTTTTAGGAATGTGTTTCGGTTATAAATTGGGTTTAGCTACAGTTGTGCTTTATTTGTTTGAAGGCATTCTTGGAATACCAGTTTTTTCTAATTCTCCAGAAAAAGGTGTTGGTATGATTTACTTCACAGGTCCAACGATGGGATACCTTTTAGGTTTTATAATAGCAGTTTATGCGGCTGGAAAATTTAATTTCAATAAAAACTATCTTTTAAATTTTATAAAGATTGTTTTCTCTGTTTTGCCAATTTACATATTAGGACTTGTTTGGTTAGGAGTCTTAATTGGTTGGGATAAACCAATTTTTGAATTAGGGGCAAAACCTTTTTTACTAGCCGAATTATTTAAAATATTACTTTTAGTTATAATCTCTACGAAAATTGATTTTTTTAAAAGGTTTATCTAGGCGATCTTTTTGATAAAATTCTCTGAAGAGTTCTACGATGCATTTTCAGTCTTCTAGCTGTCTCTGAAACATTTCTGTTACATAATTCAAAAACTCTGTGTATATGTTCCCACTTAACTCTATCTGCTGACATGGGATTGTCTGGTGGGTCAGCTTTTCTATTTGGATCTGCTAAAAGAGCTTTTTCGACATCGTCAGCATCAGCCGGTTTAGCCAGATAGTCAATTGCACCTTGTTTGATTGCTGCAACAGCTGTTGGAATATTTCCATATCCTGTTAGCATCACAATTCTACTATCTGCATTAGAATTTTGAATTTCTTTTACAACTTCCAATCCGTTACCATCACCGAGCCTCAAGTCCACTACAGCAAATGCAGGTTTATTAGTTTTAACAGCGTCAATTCCTTTTTTTACACCTTCAGCTTGTGAAACTTTAAATCCCTTCTTTTCCATAGCTCTAGCTAAACGCTCTCTAAAAGGATTGTCATCATCCACAATTAGTAGAGATTTGTCCTCAAATTGGCTTATATTTTTTACGTTTTGGACGTTCATGAACATCTATATAGAATTTTTTTTTTAAATTTCAAGGGCTTAGGAAACATTGATTTTTATCAATTATTTTCTTTACACTAGGTGAAGAATCCCTTAAATGCTCAGTTTAATGAAATTTGCATAGCTATTATGCAGATTTTTTTTGTTAAATTTTTTTTTACGGAGCTAAAAAAATGAAAAAATTTAAAACGGTTGATGAACTTATTAATGTAATCAAACCTTCTGATCCAGTTTACTGCATCAGAACGAACTCGATAAGAATAGCTACTAAAGTTTTTTTACAAAATTTCCCAGGTAAAATCTTATACGCAGTTAAAACTAATCCCCATCCTTTTGTAGTCAAAACTCTTATACAATCAGGAATAAAAAATTTTGACGTTGCTTCAATAAAAGAGATAGAAATGATTAAAAAGATCAATAAAGATTTAGAATGTTCTTATATGCATACTGTAAAAAGTAGAGAAAGTATTAGAGATGCGTATTTTAAATATAATGTTAAAAGTTTTTCACTTGATACAAAAGAGGAATTAATCAAAATTATTGAATCTACAGAACAAGCTAAAGATCTTGAGTTGTATGTAAGGGTTGCTGTTTCCAATGAACATGCTGAGATTGATTTATCAAAAAAATTTGGTGCATTAAGTTCCGAAGCAATCGGATTATTAAGATTAACTAAACAATATGCAAAAAAAATTGGTTTAAGTTTTCATGTTGGTTCGCAATGCATGCATCCTATTTCATATGCCAAAGGTATTTCTGAAATTGGAAATATAATCAAAAAAACAAGAATTATTCCAGATGTAATAAATATTGGAGGTGGATTTCCAACTATTTATCCAGATCTAATTCCACCATCTTTGGAAAGTTATTTTAACGAGATTAAATCAGCTCTTGAAAAATTGAAATTAAATAAAATGCCTGAAATAATTTGTGAGCCAGGAAGAGCGTTGGTCGCAGAGTCAGGATCAACGATAGTAAAAGTAAATTTAAGAAAAAAACAGAAGCTTTACATAAATGATGGAACTTATGGAACTTTATTTGATGGTGGAGTTCCAAATATAGTTTACCCTTCAAGGATTATAACAAATGGAAGAATGATTTCAAAAAAAATGACTGCTTTTGATTTTTATGGACCAACTTGTGATAGCCTTGATTATATGAAGGGACCTTTTATTTTACCTAATAATGTTAAAGAAAATGATTACATAGAACTTGGTCAACTAGGAGCGTATGGATTAACTTTTAGAACTCAATTTAATGGCTTTTATTCTAACGAGATTTACGAAGTTGAGGATGAACCAATAATGACTATGTACGATAGAGATAAAAATAAAGGATCTCTAGTCGCATAAATGTCAGAAAAGAAAAATTTAGGCCACAATACAAAAAAAAGTTTTCTTAACAAACCTGTAGAGCACATTGACATAACTTCTTTCGACTCTCGAGATATTATATCGTCGATGAAAAAAATGTCTTTTGTCTCCAGAGAAACAGGAAACGCTGCAAATATTTTTAACGAAATGTTAAAAGATAAAAATTGTACAATTTTTTTGACACTTGCAGGATCAACATCTGCTGCGGGATGCATGAATATCTATAAAGACATGGTCAAATACAACATGGTAGATGCTATCGTTGCTACTGGCGCATCTATTGTTGATATGGATTTTTTTGAGGGTTTGGGTTTTAAACATTATCAAGGTTCACAATTTCAAGATGATAGTGAACTTAGAAAAAATTACATTGATAGGATTTACGATACTTATATTGATGAAGATGAGTTACAAATGTGCGATAAAATTATATGTGAAATAGCTGATAAACTACCCCCAAAAACATATACCTCTAGAGAATTTATATATGAGATGGGAAGATATTTAAAAGACAATTCAAAAAAAAAAGGTTCATTAATAGAAACAGCATTTGATAATAATGTTCCTATTTTTTGCCCTGCTTTTACTGACTCTAGCGCTGGATTTGGACTGGTTATGCATCAAGAAAAAAATCCAAATAAACACATCACTATAGACTCAATTAGAGAATTTAGAGAATTAACAGAAATTAAAATTAAATCGAAAAATTCTGGTCTATTTATGATAGGAGGAGGTGTTCCAAAAAATTTTATTCAAGATACAGTTATTTGTGCCGAGTTATTAGGTAAAGAAGTAGATATGCACAAATACGCAATTCAAATAACTGTAGCTGACTCAAGGGATGGAGCATGTAGTGGCTCTACTCTCAAAGAAGCTAGTTCATGGGGAAAAGTGGACGTGACAAAGGAGCAAATGGTTTTCGCTGAAGCTACTAGCGTATTGCCTTTAATTGCTAGTGATGCTTATCACAGAGGAGAGTGGAAAAGTCGAGAGAGAAAGAATTTTACAAAGCTATATCAAAAATGACGAGAAAAACCAAAATTGGTTTAATTCAACTTAAAATTTCAAATAACAAAATTTTTAATTTGAAAAACTCTATAAAAAAAATAAGAGAAGCAAAAAAAAAGGGTGCGAAAATAATATGCGTCCCTGAGCTATTTTTATCAAACTATTTTTGTAAAACAGAAAATCATTCAAACTTTAAATTTGCTGAAAAAATTCCCAGCGATACATCTAAAATTTTTTGTGAACTCGCACGTGAACTAAAGATTATTCTTATCATATCATTATTTGAAAAAAAAATATCTGGGATGTACCACAACACAAATTTAACAATTAACGAAAAGGGTAAAATTGTTTCTAAATATAGAAAAATGCACATTCCTGATGATCCTGGATATTATGAAAAATTTTATTTTACGCCTGGAGATCTAGGATTTAAAAAAGTAAAAACAAAGTTTGGAAACATCGGTTCACTTATTTGCTGGGATCAATGGTTTCCTGAAGCAGCAAGACTTACAACTTTGAAAGGTGCTGAATTAATATTTTATCCAACTGCTATTGGGTGGCACCCAAATGAAAAAAAAAAGTACGGTAAATCACAATTAGAGTCCTGGATCACAATTCAAAAGTCACACGCAATAGCTAATGGTATTTTTGTTGCTGCAATAAATAGAGTCGGAGTAGAAAAAAAAGGTAAACGAAAAATCGAATTTTGGGGTAATTCCTTTGTTGTTGACCCGAGTGGAAATATTATTTCAAAACTTAACTCTAAGAATGAAGGTATATTAATTTGTGATATTGATTTTAGAAAAGTTGAAAATGTTAGACAACACTGGCCATTTTTAAGAGATAGAAGAATTGATGCCTACAGGGGGTTAATGAATAATCCAAAAGATGAATAAAAATTTATCCAATCTTGGATATAGAATGCCCGCAGAGTGGGAAAAACAAGAATCTATTTGGATAACTTGGCCTTATAACAAAAAAGATTGGCCAGACCTTTTCGAGTCTATTCCAAAAAAAGTAGCAGAAATAGTTTCTATAATTTCAAAAACTCAAAAGGTTAATCTCATTATTAAATTAAATGAAAAAGAAAATAAAATAATACGGATACTTAAATTTTTTAGTGCAAAATTAAGAAATATTAGATTCCTTAAAATCCAAACAGATAGGATATGGATTAGGGATTTTGGCCCTATTTATCTTGTGAATAATAGAACAAAAAGCAAAATTTTTATAAACTTCAAGTTTAATGGATGGTCAAAATATAAAAATTTTAAAAAAGATAACAAGGTTAACCTTGTTATCCATAAAAAAACTCAAATAAGAAAAATTGAACCAAGAATAAAGATTAAAAATAGATATAAAAAAATTATACTTGAGGGCGGAGCTATAGATGTTAATGGTAAAGGTTCTATTATATTAACTAAAGAATGCCTACTAAGCAAAATTCAATTGAGAAATCCAGGTATTAATAAACTCACATATGAAAAAGTATTGTCAAAGTTACTAAATGTAAATAATTTCATTTGGCTTAATAAAGGTATTGTCGGAGATGATACTCATGGACATGTTGATGATATAAGTAGGTTTGTTTCAGAGAATACTATTATGACAGCAATCGAAAACAATAAAAAGGATGAAAATTATCAAATTTTGAAAAAAAACTTTAGAATTTTAAAAAGTGCCAAGAATTCAAATGGGAAAAAATTTAGAATAATAAAAATACCAATGCCTAAACCGATATCATTCGATAAAGTCAGGGTTCCCGCGAGTTATATGAATTTTTTAATATGTAATAAAATTGTTTTGCTGCCAATTTTTAATGATGAGTGCGACTTAAAAGCGATTAAAATATTTAAAAAGTTCTTTAAAAACAAAAAAATTGTTGGGATTGATTGTTCAAAACTTATTTGGGGATTTGGTGCTATTCATTGCATGACCCAACAAGAGCCTAAAGTTTAATCTTAGATAGGCTTTAAAGTGCCTAATAATAATCTGAAAGGTATTAACATTATCAAAGCTACAAATATTTTAACTGCTAAATCTCCTAACGATAAAGTAATCCAAGGAACGCCAGTTGCATAAAAAGAAATTGAAAAGAATAAAAAGGTATCAACTGTAGATCCAAAAATAGATGAAGTTAATGGAGCAATAAACCATTTCTTTTTTCTAAATTTATCGAAAACTTGTACATCTAAAAGTTGAGCAACTAAGAATGCTGATCCTGATCCAACAGCAATTCTAACTGATATTAAATCATCAAAATTAGTTGAAAAAAATAATGTAAAACTAATTCCAAGTACAAATCCAAAATATACAATTTTTCTCGCTGCAATCTTTCCATATGATCTGTTTGCTAAATCTGTAATTAAAAAAGCTATAGGATAACTAAAAGCACCATAAGTTAGCAATTGATCTAATCCGTAATATTTAATTGGAAATTGAACCAGGTAGTTTGATGCTAAAACCACCAAACCCATAAAAAAAGATAGGGTTAGAAAAACTTTATTCATTATGCGGATTTTTGTAAAATACTTTTTTTAACTTTTTTAAGTCGATCTGATAAATATTTTGATTTAACTGCTTTCATAAATTGATCAAAACTACCTTTTTTATCAATAGATCTCATAGCAGAATTTGAGACATTTAGTCGTAAGTTTTTGTTTAAAATATCACTTTTAAAATTTACCTTTTTGATACCAGGTAAAAATCTTCTCTTTACCTTGTTATTTGCATGGCTTACTTTATGACCCTTTAAAGGTCTTTTACCGGTAAGTTCACATTTTTTTGTCATGATAGTTAACGTGGTATAAATGTAGTTTAATTGTCAGTCAAGTTGATATTTTAAATTTTTCCTATTATATCGCTTAATTTTTTTATATTATTAGTTTTAAAAATATTATTCAACTCATCTGAAATTTTGCTTACAATTTTTGGGCCTTCAAAAACCATACCTGTGTAAAGTTGAACGAATTTTGCTCCATGTAAAAACTTTTGATAGGCTGTCTCACCAGAGTCTACTCCTCCTACACCAATTATATCTATCTTATTATTTAATATTCTATAAAAATTGTTTATTAATTTATTAGATATTTCATTCAAAGGTTTTCCTGAAAGTCCTCCTTTTTGAAATTTCTTGTGATTTTTCAAACTATCACGATTACCATCTGTCGTGTTAGAAACAATTACGGCTTTAATATCATAATCCAAAATTGTTCTACAGATTTCCTCGACTTTTTTCTGATTAATATCGGGTGATATTTTAATAGCTATTGGAATATTACTTTTCAATTTTTCTCTTTCATTGTGAATATCTTCTAGAAGATTTCTTAATTCTTCATTGTTATGAAAGTCTCTTAGATTCTCTGTATTTGGTGATGAAATATTTATTGTAATATAATCTGCAATATCATGGAATTTTCTCAAGCAATTTAAATAATCTTGAATTTTATTTTCTGAGTTCCAATTAGGTCCTATATTTACACCAAGCAATCCCATCGGCTTTTTTCTAGTTATTCTTGATCTTGCATCATCAGCCCCATTATTATTAAAGCCTAATCGATTTATTAAAGCACAATCTTCCTCTAGTCTAAAAACTCGGGGTTTTGGATTACCATGTTGGCTCAAAGGGGTAACTGTGCCAACTTCCACAAAACCAAAACCAAGTTTAAATAAAGGATTGTAAACTTCTGCATTTTTATCAAATCCTGCAGCTATACCAATTGGATTTGGAATTTCTTTTCCAAATAATTGAGTTTTTAGGATTGATTCATCCTTTTTATGATTTTTAACAATTAAATTTGTTTTAAGTGCTTTAATTGCAAGATCATGCGCTAACTCAGGATCTAGCTTAAAAATAAAAGGTCTAATTTTAGAAAACATTAATTAATTTTTTCTTTTATTAATTTAATAGTGTTTTTTACACCAAAGAAACTTATAAAAAAACCTAACCTGGGTCCATTTTCAACTCCAAATACTACTTCATATATCAATTTGAACCAGTTTCTTAAATTTTCTTTATAACCGTTTTCTTTTCCAACAGTATAAATATTTGTTTGGATGTCCTCTGGTTCTAAATTATCTGAAGAATTCTCTAACATCTTAATAAGATTTAATAACGCTTTTTTTTCTTCCTCATTTGGTTTTTTATAATTTTTGTTACTTTTGGAGATGTCGTTAAAATATGTTATTGAGTACTCAATTAATTTGTTAAATATTGGATAATCTTTTTTATTAAGATCTTTTGTATACTTCTCAACAAATTTCCATAAAACATCTTTTGAATTAGCATTACTTGTTTCAACTAAATTTAATAACATTGAATAACTCATAATTTTTTTTTCTTTAGGAATGTTTCCGTTGTGGACATGCCAAACTGGATTCAATAAAATTTCCTTATTTGATTGATTTTTACTTTTTTCTATACAGTCTAAATATTCATCGACTGCTTTCGGTACGATTTCTTTATAAAGTTTTTTTGCTCGTTTTGGATTTTGGAACATGAATAGAGATAGACTTTCTGGAGAGGCATATTTTAACCATTCTTCAATTGTAACACCGTTACCCTTTGACTTTGAAATTTTTTCTCCTTTTTCATCTAAAAATAGTTCGTAAGCAAAACCAGATGGATTTTTTTTACCTAAAAGTTTCACAATTTTTGTTGATAATATTGCACTTTCAATTAAGTCTTTTCCATACATCTCAAAATCAACATCTAAAGCATACCAACGCATTGCCCAATCTACTTTCCATTGAAGTTTGCATTTACCATCAAGGATACTAGCGTTTATTTTCTCTCCCTTATTATCAAATGTTATTGTAGATTTTGATTTATCTATCTCTAAAACTGGAATTTCCAAAACCTGATTAGTTTTCGGACATATTGGTAAGAAAGGGCTATAGGTTTTTTGTCTTTCTTTGCCAAGCGTTGGAATTATTATGTTCATTATCCCATCATAATTTTCCAACACTTTTTTAAGAGATTCATTAAAAAAACCACTTTTATATAACTTTGTGGAGCTTAAAAAGTTATATTTAAAATTAAATTGATCTAAAAACTTTTTTAGCATTTCATTATTATGTTCTCCAAAACTACCGAACTTTTGAAAAGGATCTGGAACAATAGTGAGAGGTTTGTGAAGATTGTCAGTCAAAATTTTTTTATTAGGCACATTATCTGGAACCTTTCTAAGACCATCCATATCGTCTGAGAATGTAATAATTTCTTTAGGTAAATCTGATAGCAAATTTAAAGCGTTTACAACCATAGACGTTCGTGCAACCTCACCGAAAGTTCCTATATGTGGCAATCCAGATGGACCATAACCAGTTTGAAGAACTATCTTTCCTTTTTTTTCTATAAAAGACTTTCTTTCTTTTAAAATTTTTTTTGCTTCAACGAAGGGCCATGAGTTTGACTTTTCAATGTCTTGTTTATTAATTTCTTTCATCAAAAATCGAGTTTATTGTATATTATGCTTATATTTAAATTCATATAATGTTGAAATTTATTTTCCATAAAATAATGTTCAAATTAAATGTCCAATTATAAAACAGTTTTTTTTACTTTAGGCATATTGTTGATTGTATTAGGTTTTTCAATGTTAGTTCCTATTACAATACAATTAATTTACAATGAGTTTAATTCTACCTTTATAATATCTTCAATAATTACAATTACTTTTGGTGCTCTGTTTTTTTTAGCCAATATCGATCATAACAGAAGCTTAAGCACTCAACAGGCCTTTCTCCTCACTGCATTGTCATGGATTGGGGTTGCAATATTTGGGTCTATTCCGTTTATATTTTCAGATTTAAATTTATCTATAACCGACGCTTTTTTTGAAAGTATGTCTGGAATTACAACTACTGGGGCTACAATCATCAATAATTTATCCGACACTCCTAAGGCAATTTTAAGCTGGAGAGCATTACTTCAGTGGCTTGGCGGAATAGGCATAATTGTAATGGCAATAACATTAATGCCTATAATGAATATTGGAGGGATGCAACTTCTGAAAATTTCAAGTGGAGACAGTTCAGAAAAAATACTTCCCAAGTCAAAACAAATTTCTCTAAGATTAGTTCTTATCTATTTTTCGTTAACTTTGCTTTGTGCATTTTTCTATAAAATTTGTGGAATGAATTTTTTTGATAGCTTAACTCACTCGATGACCACTATAGCTACAGGAGGTTTCTCAAATTATAATCAGTCAATAGGATTTTTTGAAAGTGCAAAAATTGAGTATGTATCTATAATTTTTATAATTTTAGGTAGTATCCCATTTATTTCATACATCAAATTTTTATCTGGTAATAAGAAAATAGTATTTAAAGATGAACAGATAAAGTTATTCTTTAAATTAATTTTTTTTTCAATTCTTATTCTTTTTGTTTATTTAGCAATCGTTAATAAAAGTATTTTTGAAATTCAATTAAGATCGATTATCTTTAATGTTGTCTCAATATTAACTGGGACTGGCTACGTTACTAAAGAATTCGATCAGTGGGGAAATTTCCCTTTAATATTTTTTTTATTACTTATGTTTATTGGTGGATGTGCAGGATCAACCACTTGTGGTATTAAAGTATTTAGAGTGCATATGCTTTATTTCTTTTTAAAGAATCAATTGCTGAAAATTATTTACCCAAGAGCAATTATAAATATGAAATATAATAATGACATAGTTCAAGATAAATTAATCGCTTCAATTATATCGTTTATTTATCTTTATATTATAATTTTCTTCGTGATATCTGCTTTATTAACGCTAACAGGTTTAAACTTTATTACAGCAGTTTCCGGAGCTGCATCTTCAATTTCAAACGTTGGTCCCGGACTTGGAAACGAAATTGGACCAAATAGTAATTATGCAAATTTGCCAGCTGTATCAAAATGGATCTTATCAACTGGAATGATTTTGGGTCGTTTAGAGATCTTTGCGATTTTAGTAATATTCTTACCATCTTTTTGGAGAAACTAATTGACTAATAATTTTGATTACTTCTTTAAAGAAAAGTCATTAAAGATGCTTTTATTTGGTTTCTCTTCTGGATTACCAATATTGTTAGTATTCTCAACTTTATCAGTCTGGTTATCTAAAGCTGGTATAGAAAGAAGTACAATAACTCTATTTAGTTGGGCGGGTTTCGCATATGCTTTTAAATATCTTTGGTCTCCAATAATAGATAAATTTAGTTTACCATTTTTTAAAAAATTTGGACATAGACGAAGTTGGCTTTTATTAGTTCAAATTTTAATTATTCTGTCTTTATTACTCACTTCATTTAGCGATCCGCAAAAAAATCTATTAGCGACAGCAATTTTTATCGTTCTTTTGGCTTTTTTCAGCGCGTCTCAAGATATTATAATTGATGCATTTAGAATTGAGTCAGTTTCTCAAAGTAAACAGGGTTATTTGTCTTCCATGTACATTGCAGGTTATAGAGTCGGTATGCTCGTAAGTGGAGCTGGGAGTTTATGGTTAGCTGCCTATTTTGGTTCAGATACTTATGACCAAGTTGTGTGGCAAAAAGTTTATTGCATAATGGCTTTATTTATGTCGGTTGGTATATTTGCAAATCTAACCTCAGATGAACCAAAAGTAAAAAAAAATATATTTAAGAAAACAAATAACCATTTGATTTTCTTCTTATCTATATTATTAACTATCATTATCTTTATTTATCTCTACTCGAATATAAGTTTCTCTGTGAAAGATAATAATTTTTTAATCTTTGTACTAACTTGTCTAAAGTTGACTTTTTGCTTTTTGGTCTCAGGTACGTTGTTGGTATTGATGACAAAAATCAAAATAATTGAAAAAAACATGGTAGCAGAAAGTTATATTGCGCCAATAACGAATTTCTTAAAAAAATATGGAAAATTTGCATTGATCATACTTCTGCTTATTTCTCTATACAGAATTGCTGATGTAGTTATGGGTGTTATGGCAAATATATTTTATTTAGAAAAGGGCTACTCAATAAAAGACATTGCAACGTATTCGAAGTTTTTTGGAGTTTTCGCAACTATAATAGGTGGTTTATTAGGGGGCTATTTTGCATCTAAAAAAGGCACAATGATAGCTCTATTTTTAGGAGCCCTAATTGCATCTCTAAGTAACTTACTATTCGCTTGGCTAGCAACAGTTGATGCAAATATTAATTATTTAATCATGGTAATTACAGCAGACAATATATCAAGTGGATTTGCTGGAGCTGCTTTTGTAATTTACTTATCTGGATTAACATCAATAAAGTTTACTGCAACACAATATGCTTTGTTTAGTTCAATCATGTTATTTTTACCTAAACTTATAGCGGGATATTCTGGTGCATGGGTTGATGTAATGGGTTATAGTAACTATTTCATACTCACTGCTTTATTAGGCATGCCAGTGCTATTTTTAATCTATTGGATAGGTATAATTGCACCTATAAAAGATAAATGATTAGTAAATATTCATTCATAAACATATACGAAGATAAAAAAAAAAATTCTAAACTATCTTCTCAAATTCTCTATGGAGAAAGGTTCTCAATTATAAAGAAATATAGGGATTGGTACAAAATTAAAACAGATTATGACAAATATGTAGGATTTATAAAACGAAAAAAATTTAAGGAATTTACACATAAACCAACTCATAAAGTATCTTCTTTAAAGGCAAACGTTTTTTCAAAGCCTTTTAAAAGTTCCAAAATTAAGATGAAACTAAGTTTTGCTTCATTATTACAAATCAAATCGAGAAAAAACAATTTTTTAAATTTTGATAATTATTGGATACAAAAATCTGATGTTGTTCCCATTAATCACAAAAAGAAAATATTTGATAAAATAACTATTTTTAAAAACGTAAAATACAAATGGGGTGGAAAAAAATTTGATGGAATTGATTGTTCAGGATTAGTTCAATTATTTTACAAATTTAATAATCTTTATTGTCCAAGAGATACTGGTCCACAATTTAGATATTTCAGAAAATTTAAATCAATTAAAAAAAATGCTATTATATTTTGGAAAGGTCATGTAGCTGTATGTTTATCAAAAAGAAAATTAATACATGCTTATGGTCCCAAAAAAAAAGTAGTGATAATGGATATAAAAAAAACAATAAATTTGATCGAAAAAACTGCTAAACTACAAGTAATTGGAATAAAATGAGTACAATAACTGATGAAGAATTAAAAAAAAAATACGATAAACTTTACAAGAAATTTGTTAAGAGAAACTTTTCAGAAGTTATCAAAGAATGTATTAAAATACTTAAAAAGAGAAAACACCAATTATTTTTTAACTTATTAAGTTTCGCCTACCAGAAATCTGGTAAAATTGAAAAATCAATCGATGTAATGAAAGAAGCATTATCTCTAAATCCAAATAATCCAAATTTTTTGAATAATATGGGCACATGTTACTTTATTTTACATAAATATTCAGAAGCTGAAAAATATTACAAAAAAGGGTTAGAAATAGACAACAAACACCTACACATCCTTAATAATTTGGGAAATTTAAAAAGGGAGACTTACAAAATTGAAGAGTCAATACAATATTATAAAAAAGTTTTAAGTATTCAGAATGATGCAGTTCCTTCCCTTTTCAACATGGTTGGGATTTGTAGAATAACAAATCAAAAAGAAAATTCTAAACAATATTGTAAACAAATATTAAAATTAAATAAAAAATTAACTGATGCTGATCGCCAATATTCTTTGGTACATAATTACGTGGAGAATGATCCACATTTAATTGAAATGTTGAAAAAGGTAAATGACAACGATTTGAATAATTTAGAGAAAATCCACCTTTATTATGGAATTCACAAAGCTTACGAAGATATCAAAGATTATAAAAGCGCTTTTAAATATTTAAAAATAGGAAACGAGCTATTAAAGAAAGAAACAAAATATAATTTTGGCCAAGACGAAAAAAGAATAAATAATTTTATTAATTTTTACAAAAAATGTAAAAAAGTTAAAACTTCTAGAGGTCATAAGGGTTTGATATTTATAGTAGGCATGCCGCGCTCAGGTTCTTCATTACTTGAGCAAATACTCGCCTCCCACAAAAAAGTGTTTGGTGGAGGCGAGTTACCATATATGCAAGAAATCGCTAACAAAATAATTAATGAAGAAAAAATTGATACTACCCTTTTGAATGATTATAAAAATCAATATCTTGAACTGATTGAAGAGTTGAATAACTCTTCCCCTATTTTTACTGATAAAGAATTGCTAAATTTTATTAACATAGGATTAATTTTAAAACTATTCCCCGATGCTAAAATAATAAATTGCACGAGGGATCCAGTAGATAATTGTTGGTCAATTTATAAAAATTTTTTTCCAATTAAAACAAAGTTTGTGAATGATTTTAAAGATATTATTAAATTTTATAAACTTTATCTAAATACAATGAAGTTCTGGCAAGAAGAATTTCCTAAAAATATTTTCAATCTTAACTATGAAAATTTGATAGAAAATCCAAAAGATCAAATTGAGAAAATTTTAAATTTTTGTAAATTAGAGTGGGATGAAAATGTTATGAGTCACCACAAAAGTTCACGTATAATAAGAACATTAAGTTTTGACCAGGCAAACAAACCAATAAGTAGAAAAGTTTCTAATACTATCAAAAATTACAAGAGCATGATTGGAGATTTAATTAAAGAGTTTTAGATTAAACCCTTCCAAAATCTGGTTTTGATGTATCTTGTTTTAATAAAACTATCTTTTGTCTTACTTTTTTTAAATTTTTTAATTTTGATTCTAAATTCTTTCTATTAAATTTTATATCTTGTTTAAATATTTTTAAATTTTTAATAAAAAGATCAATGACCTTAAGCATATTTGATTTATTATTAAAAAATATATCTCTCCACATGATTTCATTTGAAGCAGCAATTCTAGAAAAATCCCTTAATCCTCCTGCGCTAAATCTAAGAACATTGTCTTTATTTGAAATTTTAAAATTAGTTGCTGTCAAAATTAAATTGTAAGCAATTAAGTGTGGTAAATGACTTGTTATTGCAAATATTTTATCATGTTGAACTGCATCCATAGTAACAGTTTTTGAACCAAGTAATTTCCAAAATTTCAATATTTTTTTCATTTCTTTGTTTTGTGAATTTTTTTGTTTTATTATAACCGACCATTTGTTTAAAAATAGATTTTCATTTCCATTTAATGGTCCAGATACTTCAGATCCTGCTATTGGATGACTAGAGATCCATTTAATATCTTTTCTTTTAATTCTGTTAATTTTTGTAATTATGTCTTTCTTTGAAGATCCAACATCAGTAATCAATATATTTTTTTTTGAATATTTATTGCATGCAAAAAAAATTTTTTCATATTCACTTAATGGAGCACAAATAACAATTAAATCACATTCAGATATTTTTTTATCCATTCTTTTAATTAATTCAAATTTAAGCTTAAATCTCTTTAATGCTCTTTGATTTTCTTTTGATTTTTCAAAAACAAATATTTTTTTAGCAATTTTTTTTTTACAAACTTTTTTTAATATTGATGAACCTATTAAACCACAGCCTACAATTAGTAATTTATTAATCATTTTCTAAATATTTTTTCTAGAGTTTTAAGAAGAAGAATATTCTCTCTTGTGTTTCCGACTGTTAATCTTAACTTATTTTTGATTTTATATGCTTCTAAACTTCTTAAAAGAATTCCTTTTTTTTCAAGAGATTTCTTTATTTTAATAGCAGAATATTTGCATTTATCAAAATCTAATAAAAGAAAATTCGCTGAAACTTTATTAGTTTTTATCTTATAATTTTCTAAAATTTTTTTAATCTTATAAGCCCATTTTAAGTTATGTTTAACTGATTTTAAAATAAAAGATTTGTCTTTTAAAGCTTCAACAGCCGCCATTTCAGCAATTTTATTTATGTTGAATGGTGGTTTTATTTTAAGAAGCTCTTTTACAATGTCTTTAGAGCCATAGCCCCAGCCTATTCTCAGTGAAGCTAAACCATATATTTTTGAAAATGTTCTTAGAACAAACACATTTTTTTTGTTTTTAAAAAGCTCTAATCCAGATCTGTAATCTTTGTTTACCATATATTCATAGTAAGCATCATCAATTACAAGAAGAATATTTTGTCTTAGTTTCTTTCTTAAATCAAGAAGTTCTTTTTTTGTTAGATAAGTACCTGTTGGATTATTCGGATTAGCTAAAAAAACAATTTTGGTTTTTTTTGAAACTTTATCCAGAATTCCTTTAACTGAAACTTTAAATTTGTCTTCCTTCGAAAAAATAACTTTTGAGCCAATTATATTGCTATAAATTCTATACATTAAAAAACTGTACTGAGGAACAATAACCTCATCTTTTTTTTGTAAGAATAATTGACACAATAATTGTATGACTTCATCAGATCCTGAGCCACAAATTATTTGATCAAAGTTGCATTTAAATTTTTGTGAGATTTCTCTCCTTAATGTTCTTGTTTTGCTATCTGGATATTTATCCAGTTTTTTTATACTTGAAATTATCTTTCTGGATTTAGGTGATTGGCCAAGTGCTGACTCATTGGCAGATAACTTGATAACATTTTTTTTTCTAAAAATAGCCGACCTTCCTGGAACATAGCTTTCTATCTTTATCTTTCTGTAGTTTAATTTTTGCATAACGATATATATAAATAATATACTGGTTATTTAAATAAAATTAACACTTTACGCGATATAATTGACATAAATAGTAACATGTTATAAAAGATTTTTGCGCTGATTTAACTGAATTGCGAGCGCTTTAAAAAAACCGCTAAATAAGTTTTTTTTCCTCACAATTCACAAAAAATATGAATGAAAAAGATAAAATAAAAACCTTATTGGTAAAAAAGCCATTGAAGCTAGATTGTGGTCAGACAATCAATGATTTTCCATTAGCTTATGAAATATATGGAAAATTAAATGATAAAAAAGATAATGCCATATTAGTTTTTCATGCACTAACAGGGGACCAATTTGCATCGGGAACAAATCCAATTACAAAGAAAGATGGTTGGTGGAATTATGCTCTTGGACCTGGAAAAGCTATAGATACTGATAAGTACTTTATAATTGCGGCTAACGTAATAGGTGGCTGCATGGGTTCTTTTGGGCCAAAAAATATAAATCCTGAAACAAAAAAACCATATGGAACTAATTTTCCTGTGATCACAATTAATGATATGGTAAATGCCCAATATAACCTTCTAGAATATTTTAAAATTGAAAAGTTATTCAGTGTTATAGGAGGATCTATGGGAGGAATGCAGGTCCTTCAGTTTGTATCCAACTTCCCAAATAAGGCACACACTGCAATTCCTATAGCTTGTACTGCAAGTCATTCTGCTCAAAATATAGCACTCAATGAACTTGGTAGACAATCTATAATGGCAGATAGGAACTGGCAGGATGGATTTTATGAAGAGCAAAATAAACAGCCAGATAAAGGTCTTGCAGTTGCAAGAATGGCAGCGCACATAACTTATTTGTCAAAAGCAGGTCTTCAAGAAAAGTTTGGTAGAAAGCTACAAGAAAGAGATGATTTAAAATTTAGCTTTGATGCTGACTTTCAAATAGAAAGTTATCTAAGATATCAAGGCTCAGTTTTTGTGGATAGGTTTGATGCAAATAGCTATTTATATATCACAAGAGCTATGGATTATTTTGACTTAACAAAGAAATTTGGTGGTAATTTATCAAAAGCTTTTGAAAAAAGTGATACAAAATTTTTTATAATATCTTTTACATCAGACTGGCTTTATCCAACATCTGAAAACAGAGAAATAGTGATAGCGCTTAATGCGATTGGTAAAAATGTTGGATTTGTTGAAATTACATCTGACAAAGGACATGACTCATTTTTACTTGATGTTCCAGACTTCCTTAACACTGTAAGAAATTTTTTAAACAAATCTTATGAGAAAATTTAATGAAAAAAGAATTTTATAATATTGCAAAGTTAATTACAAAAAACGCTAACATTTTAGATGTAGGATGTGGGAATGGAGAATTAATGAAATATATTACTGAAAACATCAGTAAAGATATAAGAGGAATAGAATTATCGAAATCCAATGTTCAAAAATGTGTCGAAAAAGGTTTAACTGTTATTGAAGGAGATGCAGAAAAAGATTTAAAGCAATTTCCAGATGGTTCTTTCGATTTTGTAATACTTAGTCAAACTTTACAGGCATTCTTAGATCCAGAAAATGTATTGAATGAACTACTAAGAATTGGAAAAAAAGCAATTGTATCAATTCCAAATTTTGGACACTGGAAAGTAAGACTACATTTACTTTTAAAAGGGACAATGCCAGTTACAGAAAATTTACCTAATGAATGGTATAATACTCCAAACTTGCATATGTGCACAATTAAGGATTTTGAAAATTATTGTAAGCAAAGAAATATTAAGATTAATTTAAAAAACTTAAAATTTAAAAATTTGTTTTCTGAATTAGGAATTTTTATACTAGAGAAATAAAATGAAAATTGAAATAATAAAATGTCTAGCTGATAATTTTTCATATTTGTTAATTAATGAAAAAAATCTAGATGCTTGTGTGGTAGATCCTGGTGAGGCAAAACCAGTATTAGAATATATCAATAAAAATAATTTAAATTTAAAATACATTCTAAATACTCATCATCATGGTGATCATATTGGTGGAAACAATATCCTTAAAAGTGAGTTTGACGCAAAAATCCTAGCCTTTGAAGATGATAAGGATAGAATTCCTATGATTGATATTCCCTTAAAAGATAATCAGATTTGGAAGGATGGTATATTTGAATTTAAAGTAATTCATGTGCCCGGGCACACTTCTGGACATATATGCTTTCATTTTTTTAACAAAAAAACAGTTTTTACTGGAGATACATTGTTTTCTTTGGGGTGTGGAAGAGTTTTTGAGGGAAGCTACGAAGATATGTTTAATTCATTATTAAGATTAAAACTTTTACCTCCTGAAACAAACGTATACTTCGGACACGAATATACATTGAGTAATTCAATTTTTTGTCAAAAATTTGATCAAAATAATTCTGAACTTAATAAAAAGATTCTTAATATAAAAAAAAAATTGGATAGTGGCTTTCCTTCTGTGCCATCTACAATAAAAGATGAATTGAATTGTAACATTTTTTTAAGGGCAAAAAATCAGGAAGAATTTTCAAAATTACGTAATTTAAAGGATAATTTTTAATCGATATAGCTTGACTATAAATACCTTAGAACTATATTGCAGCATAATTTAAAAAAATTTTTATGTCATTTGCAGTCATACAAACGGGTGGAAAACAGTACAAAGTTAAAGCTGGAGAAATTTTGAAAATTGAAAAATTTCCAGATGGTAAGCCAAATAGTAAAATAGAGTTCAAGGAGATTTTGGCTTACGGAGATGACAAAAATATAGAGTTAGGTAACCCTGTTGTTTCCGGTGCAAAAGTTGAGGCTGAACTATTAAAGAATTCTAAAAATAGAACTCTTTTAATATTTAAAAAACGTAGACGTAAAAATTCAAGAAGAAAAAACGGTCACAGGCAACAATTCTCATTAATTAGAGTGAACAAAATTATGTCAAAAGATGGAAAAATCTTGTCTGAGGCAGAGAAAATTACTAAAGTAAGCAAAAAAAAAGAAGAAAAAAAAACAATAACCAAAGTTAAATAATGGCAACAAAAAAAGCAGGTGGATCGTCAAGGAACGGAAGAGATAGTGCGGGCAGACGTCTAGGAGTAAAAAAATACGGGGGTCAGTTTGTAGTGCCTGGAAATATTATTGTTAGACAAAGGGGGACAAAAATTTTCCCTGGACAAAATGTTGGTATGGGGAAAGATCATTCAATCTTTTCGGTGATAAAAGGGAAAGTAATTTTCAAAAAATCAAAGTCTGATAGGACTTACGTTTCAGTTAAACCCAATTAATATCCAAACAACTTACCCTGTTGTTTTATGAAATTTTTAGATCAAGTAAAGATATATATTAAAGCTGGCGATGGTGGATCTGGATCTCCAAGTTTTAGAAGAGAAAAATTTATAGAATTTGGTGGCCCTGATGGGGGTGACGGTGGAAAAGGTGGATCAGTAATTCTTGTCTCTGAGAGAAACTTAAATACTTTGATAGATTATAGATATCAACAACATTTCAAAGCTGAAAGAGGTGGTGATGGAAAAGGAAAAAATCAAACTGGAAAAGGCGGAGACAATTTATATTTAAAAGTTCCGATTGGAACGCAAGTTTTCGAAGAGGATAATAAAACTTTAATTTTCGATTTTAAAAAAGAGAAAGAGGAATATACAGCCGCAATAGGTGGAAAGGGTGGTTTTGGGAATACGAGATTTAAATCTTCAACAAATAGAGCGCCACGTAAATTTACTAAAGGGCTTAAGGGGGAAGATTTTTGGATATGGTTGCAATTAAAAACTATAGCAGACATAGGAATTATAGGATTACCTAATGCAGGTAAATCGAGTTTATTAGCATCAATTACAAGCGCAAACCCAAAAATTGCAAATTATAAATTTACAACTCTAAACCCTAATTTAGGTGTTGCGGTATACGATGATAAAGAAATTACTTTAGCTGATATCCCTGGACTTATAGAAGGTGCTCACAAAGGTGTAGGTTTAGGAACGAAATTTTTAAAACATATTGAAAGGTGTAAAACTCTACTTCATCTAATCGATGTAACGGAAGAAGATTTAATTAGATCATATAAACAAATAAGAGCTGAGTTAGGTAAATATAGTAAATCTCTTTTAAAAAAAAACGAGATAATTGTGCTTAATAAAATTGATCTTATTGATAAAAAAAATTTAGATTCAAAAAAGAAAATTTTAAACGGCAAAATCAAGAAAAAAATTTATGACTTATCTACCTTAGATAAATCAAAAATTTCAAAGATTAAATCAAAACTATTAGAATATGTATTTTGATAAATTAAACACAATAGTTATTAAAATTGGATCATCATTAATAATTGATGAGAAAAAAAAGATTAGAAGTAAATGGCTAGAAAGTTTTGTAAAGGATATCCGGGGTTTCAAAAAAGCAGGTAAAAAAATTATAATTGTAAGTTCAGGAGCAATAGCTTTAGGATGTAAAAAACTTAATCTTGATAAAAAAAATCTTAAAATTGATAAGAGCCAAGCTGTTGCATCAATAGGTCAAATAGAGTTAATGAATCTATTGAAAAAAAATTTCTCAAAAAGGAAAATGGATATATCTCAAATATTAATTACTCTTGAGGACACCGAGGTAAGAAGAAGAGCCATAAATGCAAGAAGAACATTAGACAATCTTTTTGATATTGGTTTTATACCGGTGGTAAACGAAAATGATAGTATTGCTACATCAGAAATAAAATATGGAGATAATGACAGACTTGCTTCCAGAGTTGCCCAAATATCTAATGCGGATTGTCTTGTTCTTCTTTCAGATGTTGGAGGGCTTTATAATAAAAATCCCAAAGTTCATAAAGATGCAAAATTAATTAAAGAGGTAAAAAAAATTGATGAGAATGTATTTAAAATTGCAAATAGAACAACTGGTGAGTACGGATCAGGAGGTATGTTAACCAAAATTGAAGCTGCAAAGATATGTGGTTTAGCAGGATGTAAAATGGTGATCTCAAGTGGCTTAATACTAAACCCATTAAAACATATTAATTTATCCAAAGAGTGCACATGGTTCTTGCCAGAAATTTCAAAATTAGATGCTAGAAAGAAATGGATAGCAAGCTCTGTGTCACCAAAAGGTGAGTTAATGATAGACAGTGGAGCTATAATAGCTCTTAAAAAAGGAAAAAGTCTTCTTGCAGCTGGAATTAAAAATATAAAAGGTAACTTTGATAAAGGGGATCATATAAAAATTGTAGATGAAAAAAATTTTGAATTAGGAAGAGGTTTAAGCTCTTTTTCATCTGAAGAAATAAGTAAGATTAAAGGGCAACATTCTGACAAGATTAATAAAATATTAGGGTATAAAACTAAATCTGAAGTAGTTCATAAAGATGATATGGTGGGATTTAGTAAATGAAAAATTATTTAAATAGAATTGGAATAAATGCAGTTAAAGCAGGGTCAAAAATTATTGATAAAGAAAAAAAAAATAAAATTTTAAAAGATTATGTAAGATTATTAACTAAATATAGTGACAAAATTTTAAAAGAAAATTTAAAGGACCTGAAGATAGCAAAACAAAAAAAACTTGATATTAATTTAATAAATAGATTAGAGCTTAATGATAAAAAGATTGAAGGTATCAGGAAATCTGTTTTAGAAATAATTAAACTCAAAGACCCTGTAAATAGAGTTGTTTCTAAATGGATTCGACCTAACAAATTAAAGATTAAAAAAGTTACTATTCCAATTGGGGTAATTGGAGTTATTTATGAAAGTAGACCAAACGTAACTTCAGATGTCTCATCCTTATGTTTTAAATCTGGAAATAGTGTAATATTAAAAGGAGGCTCAGAGGCTTTAAATTCTAATAAAATTATTTCAAACTTATTCAGAAAAGCTCTAAAAAAAAATAAGGTTGATGTAAATTTTGTTCAATTTGTTGAAAAAAAAAATAGAAAAGTGGTAGATTTTTTATTATCTAAAATGGAGTCCTACATAGATGTAATAATTCCAAGAGGCGGAAAAAATCTAGTAAAAAAAGTAAAAAAATATTCAAATATACCCACTATAGGACATCTTGAAGGTTTGTGTCATACATTTGTAGATGAAAACGTAAACCACAAAATAGCAAGTAAAATTATATTAAATGCAAAATTAAGAAACCCTGGAATTTGTGGTGCTACAGAGACATTACTTGTTCATAGAAAACTATCTAGAGAAAAAATCAATTTAATTATTAATGATTTATTAAAAAATAATTGTGAAATATATGCTGACGACACTATCAGAAAAATTTCTCCAAAAAAAATTCATAAAGCAACACCAAAAGATTGGTCGACCGAATACTTGTCATTAAAAATTTCTGTTAAAAAGGTCAACAATGTAGAGGATGCCGTCGAACACATTAATAAGTATGGTACCTCACATACTGAGGCAATTATTTCTAATAATAAAAAAAATACAAAATACTTTTTTGAAAATGTGAAAAGTTCAATATTAATTCATAATTCATCGACTCAATTTGCAGACGGAGCTGAACTTGGCTTTGGTGGTGAGGTAGGTATATCAACTAATAAATTACCGCCTAGAGGTCCTGTTGGTTTAAATCAACTTGTATCTTATAAATATGAAGTAATAGGAAATGGCCAAATTCGATCTTAAAAAAAAAGTTAGACTAGGTATTCTTGGCGGAACTTTTGATCCTGCTCACAAAGGGCATTTAAAAATTTCTAAAGTAGCTAAAAAATTATTCAAATTAGACAAAATTGTATGGGCTATTACAGAAAAAAACCCTTTTAAAAGTAAAAGTTTTTATAGTCTTAAAAAAAGAGTCCAAATTGCAAAGAGTTTAACAAAAAAAACAAAGTATGTGACTGTGGGTTTTTATGAAAAAAAAATTAAATCTAATAAGACAATTAAGCTTATAAAATTTTTTAAAAAGAATCGCAGTAACGAAATTTTTTTTATAATGGGAGCTGATAATCTCATAAATTTTCATAAATGGAATAATTGGTCGAAAATTGGAAAGTTGGCAAAAATTTTAGTTTTTGATAGAAGCGGATACAAGAAAAGATCAAAGGAATCAGTGGCTTATAAGAACTTAAAAAAAAGGGGTCTAAAGTACATAATTTATAATAAGGTAAATATTTCATCTTCTCAAATAAGAAATATTTGATAAGGTAAATAATTAATGGCCGAAAACTTAGACTTAAAAAAAATCATCATCAAAACACTCGATAGTAACAAAGCTTTAGACATAGTATCTATAGATCTTAAAGATAAATCCTCAATAGCTGACTATATGATTGTTGCAAGCGGAACGTCTTCTAGACATATCCAGTCTCTTTCTGAGCAAGTTTTGGAAAAGTTTAAAATTAATGGATTAAAAAATTGTAAAATTGAGGGAAAAGATAGTGCTGAGTGGAAACTAGTAGATGGAATAGACATTGTAGTTCATATTTTTAATCCAGAGAAAAGAAAGTTTTATGAATTAGAAAAAATTTGGTCTGAGTTAATTCCAAAAGAGAAAGTTATTGTTTAATGAGAATAATTATTTTTATAATTATAATTTTTCATACGTTTACACTTGCATTTTCAAATAATGATAACATTTACGATAAAGTTGATTTATTTGGAGAAGTGCTTGATAAAGTCAACAAAGAATATGTTGAAGAGATAGATCAAGCTGAAGCAATGGATGCTGCAATCGATGGAGTCTTAAGATCGCTTGACCCATATTCTGCATATTTATCACCAGAGGATCTTAAACAAATGGAAACTGAAACAAGTGGTAAATTTGGGGGATTAGGAATCGAAGTTGGTATGGAAGCAGGTGTTGTAAAAGTAATATCTCCAATAGATAATTCTCCAGCTGACAAAGCAGGTGTTAAAGCAGGTGATTACATAGTGAAAATAAATGAAACGCAGGTACAAGGAAAGACATTGACTGAAGCCGTTGATTTAATGAGAGGACCAGTCGGAAGTAGTATCGAAATTACAGTTAGAAGAGTTGGGAAAAAGAAATCATTAATATTCAATATTACAAGAGAAATTATTCAAATCGCATCAGTGAAATCAAAGATTTATGATAAGAAAATTGGTTACTTAAGATTGACGTCATTTAATGAAAATAGTGGTAGTCAAATCAAAACTGAGATTAAAAAATTTAAAAGAGATAAAAAAATTGAAAGCTATATCCTTGACTTACGTAATAATCCTGGAGGATTATTATCTCAAGCAATTAAAATATCAGATTTTTTTCTTGAGGATGGAGAAATTGTATCGACCAAGGGCCGACAAAAAAGTGAAAATAGAAAATGGTTTGCAAGTAGTGGAGATTTAATAAATGGTAAAACTCTCGTGGTTTTAATAAACAATGGATCCGCCTCAGCCTCAGAGATAGTTGCGGGAGCATTAAAGGATCACAAAAGAGCAGTTTTGGTTGGTGAGAGTACATATGGTAAAGGTTCTGTTCAATCAATAATTCCTCTTAAAAATGAGGGAGCAATTAGACTAACAATTTCAAAATATTATTTACCTTCAGGGAAATCAATTTCAGAGGTTGGTGTAGTTCCAGATATATCAATTGAAGAAGAAGAGAGTGATTTTCGAATTGATACAGAAACCGATAATCAATTAAATTTTGCACGTAAACTTTTAGCAGGATAGATGCTCGAAAAGTTTAAAAAGTTGCCACTTAGAAAAGGAGTGGGCATTGTTTTACTTAATCAAAATAACGAAGTCTTTGTAGCAAAAAGAATAGATAATCCAAACAATTATTGGCAAATGCCTCAGGGTGGAATTGATGAAAATGAGGACTATCTTGATGCAGCTGCAAGAGAGTTAGAAGAAGAAACAAGTATAACAAACGTTAAATTGATTAAAGAGTTGGACGGTTTTCAAACTTATCTGCTTCCTCAAAACCTTTTAGGAATTATATGGAAAGGAAAATACAAAGGTCAAATACAAAAGTGGTTTTGTATGAGATTTCTGGGTAGTGATAACGAAATAAATATAAAAACCAAAAAGCCTGAGTTCTTAGAGTGGAAATGGATAAATCTCGAAGATATTACGAAAAATGTGGTTGATTTCAAATTAGACGTTTATAATGAAGTTAAAAAAAAAGTGCTGGATATTTTAAAATAATCTAATTGAGTCTACTCAAAATATCAATTTTTTGATTTGCTATAAATCTTTTTTGGTCGTCTAAATTTTCATCTTTTAAAACTTCATTGGCCTCATTAATCATTGAGCTTAAATCGTCTTTTTTTATTTCTTTTATGTCGATAATTCTGCTGGTAAGAATTGATAAAGAATTTTCACTAAATTCAATAATTCCATCTTCAATATATAATTCTTTTACTTCATTACCTGTAAAAATCTTTACTATTCCAGGTTTTAAAAATGAAATTATAGATATGTGATCTTTCAAAATACCCATATCACCTTCAAATGCAGGTACCACCACTTCAGATACATTATCTAAAGAAAGGAATAATTTTTCTGGATTAATAATTTCCAAGTTAAACGAATCTGACATTATGCAGCGGCTTCTTTCTCCATTTTTTTAGCTTTCTCAATGGCCTCTTCGATAGTACCAACCATATAAAATGCTGCCTCAGGAAGATGATCATATTCACCTTTACAAATTGCATCAAACCCTTTTATAGTTGAATCTAGATCTACTAATTTTCCAGGTGATCCAGTAAAAACCTCTGCAACAAAGAATGGTTGAGATAAAAATCTTTGTATTTTTCTAGCTCTGGCTACAATTAATTTGTCCTCTTCGGATAGTTCATCCATTCCAAGAATTGCAATGATATCTTGTAAAGATTTGTAGGTTTGAAGCACTTTTTGTACTTCTCTAGCTACTCTATAATGTTCATCACCCACAATTCTTGGATCTAGTATTCTTGAAGTAGAGTCTAAAGGATCAACCGCAGGATAAATACCTATTTCTGCAATCTGTCTGGATAATACTGTTGTTGCATCTAAGTGAGCAAAAGATGTTGCTGGCGCAGGGTCAGTTAAGTCATCTGCAGGCACATAAATCGCTTGCACTGAAGTAATTGAGCCTTTATTTGTCGTCGTAATTCTCTCTTGTAAGTTACCCATATCGGTAGCAAGAGTTGGTTGATATCCAACAGCTGAAGGTATCCTACCTAATAATGCAGAAACTTCTGAACCAGCTTGCGTAAATCTAAAAATATTATCAACGAAAAATAATACGTCTTGACCTTCTTGATCTCTAAAATATTCAGCAACAGTCAATCCAGTTAACGCGACCCTTGCTCTTGCTCCTGGGGGCTCGTTCATTTGACCATAGACTAATGCAGCTTTTGAACCTTTGCCTTCTGGCTTAATTACTCCTGAGTCAATCATCTCGTGATAAAGGTCATTTCCCTCTCTAGTTCTTTCCCCTACACCTGCAAAAACTGAAAAGCCACCGTGTGCTTTAGCAACGTTATTTATCAATTCCATAATTAAGACAGTCTTTCCAACACCTGCACCACCAAATAATCCAATTTTTCCACCTTTTGCATATGGCGCTAAAAGATCAATAACCTTAATACCTGTAACTAATATTTCAGTCTCTGTAGATTGATCATTAAATTCTGGAGCCGCTCTATGGATTG
This sequence comes from uncultured Pelagibacteraceae bacterium, assembly GCA_902535745.1. GTDB lineage: Bacteria > Pseudomonadota > Alphaproteobacteria > Pelagibacterales > Pelagibacteraceae > Pelagibacter. Next base: position 79,292 of record CACAUR010000001.1, on the reverse strand, counting down.
GCCAATTTTCTTTACTCTTAACATCACCTTTTTCATCTATAGGTTCACCAATGACATTTATAATTCTTCCTAATGTTTCTGGTCCAACTGGAACTTTAATTGGTGCGCCTGTATCTGTTACTTCATCTCCCCTCTTAAGACCCTCTGTAGAATCCATTGCAATGGTTCTTACACTAGACTCTCCCAAATGTTGGGCAACTTCTAAAACTAACCTATTTCCTGAATTTTTACATTCTAATGCAGTTAAAATCTCAGGTAATTCTCCTTCAAAACTTACATCGACAACTGCTCCGATGATTTGAGTTATTTTTCCTTTTCTCATATTATAAACTTTCTGCTCCTGATATTATTTCAATTAATTCTTTTGTGATAGCTGCTTGTCGACTTCTATTATATTCAATTGTCAGTTTCTCAACCATTTCCCCAGCATTTCTTGTCGCATTATCCATTGCGCTCATTCTAGATCCTTGTTCGCTAGCAGAATTTTCTAACATAGCTTTAAAAATTTGTGTTGAAATATTCTTCGGTAACAAGTTATTTAATATTTCATCCTCTTCGGGCTCAAACTCGTAATTCATAACATCATTTTTAACATCTGATTTATCTGATTTTAACGGGATAATTTGTTGTTCTTGTGGTATTTGGGTAATTACATTTTTGAATTTGTTAAAGAAGATTGTACAAACATCGAATTCTTCTTTCTCAAATTTCTCAATTATCATTTTTCCTACCTTGTTAGCATCAAAGTAATTTACATTTTTAGATTCTTTGAAAGAAATATTCTCAATTATATACTCTTTATAAGCTCTTTTAAGTTGGTCAAATCCTTTTGATCCAACAGTCACTATCTTAAGCTCCTTACCACTATCTAATATTTTTTTAAAATAGGACTTCGCTTTTTTGGTGATGTTTGAGTTAAAACCTCCACACAAACCTCTATCAGAAGTCATTACCACACAAAGATACACATTATCTTTACCTGAGCCGACTAATAGCTTTGGTGCATTTTCCTCATCATTTATATTCTTAGATAAGTTTAAGATAATATTATGCATCTTCTCTGAATAAGGTCTTCCTTTTTCAGCACTTTCTTGAGCTTTTCTGAGCTTAGCAGCAGCTACCATTTTCATTGCTTTTGTAATTTTTTGTGTAGACTTTACGCTTGTTATCCTTTTTTTTAAATCGTCTAGACTAGCCATAATTATTTACTAAAATTTTTCTTTAAATCCAAAATAATACTTGTTAAATTTTTCTCATTTTCCTCTTCAAGTTTTCCAGAAGAAATTATCGATTTTATCAAGTCTGGTTTTTCAGATTTACATTTCTCAATTATATCTTTCTCAAATTTTGATATATCTTTTTGTTGGATATCGTCTAAGTGACCTTTTACACCACAAAAGACAGAAATGACTTGCTCAGCTACTGTCATTGGAGAATATTGTTTTTGTTTTAATAATTCAGTTAATTTTGCTCCTCTATTTAAAAGTTTTTGAGTTGATGCATCTAAGTCAGATCCAAACTGTGCAAAAGCTGCCATCTCTCTATATTGAGCAAGTTCTAGTTTCATAGATCCAGAAACTTTTTTCATAGCTTTTGTTTGAGCAGAAGATCCTACCCTTGAAACTGATAAGCCAACATTAATTGCAGGTCTTATTCCTTGATTGAATAGTTCTGTCTCTAAAAATATTTGTCCATCAGTAATTGAGATTACGTTAGTAGGTATGTAAGCTGATACGTCTCCTGCTTGAGTTTCAATGATTGGTAATGCAGTTAACGATCCTCCACCATGTTCATCACTTAACTTTGCTGCTCTTTCAAGTAATCGACTATGTAAATAAAAAACGTCTCCTGGATATGCTTCTCTTCCTGGCGGACGTCTTAAAAGAAGTGACATTTGTCTATAAGCAACTGCTTGTTTTGATAGGTCATCATAAATAATTAAAGCATGCATTCCATTGTCTCTAAAATATTCACCCATAGCACATCCAGTGTATGGAGCCAAAAATTGTAATGGTGCTGCGTCTGAAGCTGTTGCCGCAACAATTGTTGTATACTCCATAGCTCCAGCCTCTTCTAAAGTTTTCTCTATCTGTCTAACAGTCGATCGTTTTTGACCTATTGCGACGTAAATACAATAAAGTTTTTGTTTTTCATCCCCCGACTCGTTAATCTTTTTTTGATTAATTATTGCGTCAATGGCAACTGCAGTTTTACCTGTCTGACGATCTCCAATAATTAATTCTCTTTGGCCTCTTCCTATTGGAACCAAACTATCAATTGATTTCAAACCTGTTTGCATTGGCTCACTAACAGATTTTCTTGGAATAATTCCTGGTGCTTTCACCTCGACCCTACTTCGTTTAATACTTTTGACTAAAGCTCCTTTGCCATCTATTGGGTTTCCTAATCCATCAACAACTCTTCCAAGTAATTCTTTTCCAACTGGTGTGTCAACAATCGCTCCAGTTCTTTTGACTGTATCTCCTTCTTTAACTGCTCTATCATCACCAAAAATAACTACCCCGACGTTATCTCTTTCTAAGTTAAGCGCCATTCCTTTTGAGCCATCAGCAAATTCTACCATCTCACCGGCTTGAACATTGTCGAGTCCGTAAATTCTTGCTATTCCATCTCCCACAGATAAAACTTGGCCAATTTCTGTAACTTCAGATTTATCTCCAAATTTTTTAATTTGTTCTTTTAGTATTTTTGTTACTTCTGACGGATTAATATCCACTACACTTCCTTCATTGAGTTTTTGATTTTTATTAATTTATTCTTTAGGGAGTTATCAATCATAATACTTCCAATTTTTATTTTTACTCCAGCAAGCAAGGACTCATCAACCTTATAACTTAAATTAATTTTTGAATTAAAGTCTTTAGTCATTTCCTCTTTAATTTTTTCTATCTGAGAGTTATCTAATTTTTTCGAAGAGACAAGCTCAGCTCTAACTTCTCCTCTTTGAATCGAACAATAAGAAATAAAATCGTTTAAAATTTTTTTTAAAAAAAATATTCTTCTATTATGAATAAGAAATTTAATGAACTTAATAAACAAACTGTTAAATTTTACTTTTTCAAAAATTGCACTAAAAATCTCAAGTTGTTTATCCTGTTTGAATGTAGGATCTTTTATAAAAGTTGAGAAATCCCGGGATTCTTTAATCACGCTGTATAAAGACTTTGCCTGAAACTCAATTTCATTTAACACACTATTTTCTTGCGCGAGTTCAAACAAAGACTGAGAATAGCCGTTTGTTGCTTTAATTTGGGAATTAGACAAGTTAGATCCTTTGTTTTAGCTGATAAATTTTCAAATTAATTAACATATAGGCAAGTAACGATCAAGTAAGAGCTTTAAAAAAAGTCACAAAAATAACAATTAATTGAAATTTATTGGATCAACATCAACTGAAAGTTTTATTCCTTTTGGGATATTAAATCTTTTAAGAGCCATTTTTAAGTTTTTCTGAGCCGAAATATTCTTTGCAGATCTTAATAAAATCCTATTCCTGTAATTTCCTCGTACTTTATAAATTGGAGCATTTACTGGTCCAAGAATCTTGACTTTAAGGTTTTTTTTTAAAAATTCTGACAATTCAAGTGATGCTTGGTCAGATTTTTTACTATTTTGAGCACTAACTATTATTGATATAAATCTTTCAAAAGGAGGCAATAAATTCTTTTCTCTCAGAATTAATTCGTTATCCAAAAAAATATAAGGATCAGGATTTACGATTTGCGATATGTAATCTGAGTTAAAATTCATTGTTTGAAAATAAACAGTTGAAGGCTTCCCTTCTCGTCCAGCTCTGCCTGATAGTTGGTGGTAAAGCTGTACAGTTTTTTCAGCACTTCTTAAATCGTAACCCCTAGAGGAATAGTCAATATCCAATACAATAATACAGTTCAGGTTAGGAAAATGAAACCCTTTTGAAATCAATTGAGTGCCAATTAAAATGTTAATCTTATTATCTATTATCTCTTGGATTTTAGAAGATGAGTCCTTTTTATTCATGGTATCACTTGAGAAAATTAAAGTGTTTTTGTCAGGAAAAATATTTTTAATTTCTTCAAGTATTTTTTCCACACCTGGACCACTAAAGCTAAAATCACATTTAGAGTCCTTTGAAGAGCAGTCTCGTTCCATCTCTGTGGAGTAACCACAATAATGACATAAAACTTTATTTCTTATTTTATGATAAACTAGATTGATTGAGCAAAAAGGACAGTCAAAAGTTTTCAAACAATTTTTGCACAGTACAAAGGGTGAGTAACCTCTTCTATTTACAAAAAATAAAACCTGATTATTCCTAGATAAATTATCTTTTACTTTTTCAATCAATTCCTCTGAAATAAATGTTCCTTTTTTTTCACCTTTTTTTATTTTTATAATTTCATAATCTGGCAATTTTGCGTCTCTAAATCGCTCAGTTAACCTAGATGAATGAAACTTTTTTCCTTTAATATTTTTATAGGTTTCTATAGATGGAACAGCAGATATCAGGTTGATAGGTATATTCTCAAATGATGCTCTGGATATTGCCATATCTCTAGCATGATAGTTTACACCTTCATCTTGTTTATAAGATTGGTCGTGTTCCTCATCTATTGTAATAAGGCCTAACTTTTTAAAAGGTAAAAATAAAGCAGACCTCGCTCCTATGACAACTTTAATCTTTCCTGATTTCAAACCGCTCCAAATTATCTTTTTATTTTTTTTTGAAACTGATGAATGCCAAACAGCTGGTTTAAAACCGAAAAAAGATATGAAATTTTTTTCAAATTCTTTAGTAAGGCCAATTTCAGGAAGTAAAATTAAAGATTGATAACCTTCGTTTAGTTTTTTTTTAATTGCATTAAAATAAACTATTGTTTTTCCCGAACCTGTGGTCCCTTGTAATACATGAACTCTAAAATTTTTATCCCTCTTTTCTATTTCTGATAAACTTTTTTTTTGCTGAGTATTGAGGCTATAGTCTTTAGTTGGATATTTTTCATTAAACTGATCGTAAGTGTCTGCTTTATAATCTTCTTCTATAGAATTATTTACAAGATGAAGTTTTAACACCATGCCCTTGGGGACAATATTATAATCCGAAAACCAGTTTAAAAAATTTATTGTTTTATTTTCTAAAGGATCTTTTGTAAATTTTTTAATAATATCTTTGATTTTAAATTTTTTTTTGGAATCTTTCTCAAAATTATCCCATATGATGCCTACCATCTTTTTTTTACCAAAAGGCACTTCCACATAATCACCAATTTTAAGTTTTTCTTTTGATTTGTATGTAAATGGGTGATCAAAAATGTTTGGTAGTAATACAGGTACTTTCATCTTATTATGAAAAATTTAAAAGTGTATTGGTAATTTATTTACAACTCTACTTCTGTTGATATACAATATAAGTAAAGTAATAGCTAGACCTAAAGATCAAGATCAAGAAAATGAACACTAAAAAGTTTTTTGTCATCAACCCAAGTTTTCTTAACTTTCCACCCAGCTTCATTTGCCAAGTTTCCGAAAGATTTGATCGTATATTTATGAGAATTCTCAGTGTGAATCTCTTCATTTTTTTTAATTGAATATTTTGATCCATTGATACTAATATTATTATTTTTTTTTGCTCTTAGTCTCATCTCAATTCTTTTTTTTGATTTATTATAAATTGCTAAATGTTTATAGAAATTTAGGTTTATATTACTACCTAATTCGGTATTCATTCTTTGTAAAATATTTTTGTTAAATTTTGCAGTTACGCCTTTTTTGTCATTGTAGGCAGAAATAAGTGTTGGAATATCTTTAATTAAGTCGGCACCAATGATAATTTTTTTGGCTTTAAATTTCATTTTGAGCATTTTTAAAAATTTTACAGCATCCTTTTTCTCAAAGTTACCTATAGTTGACCCTGGAAAAAAAATAATTATGTTTTCTGATGAATTAATTTTAAAGGGAAGTTTATCACTTCCTGAGAAATCATATCCTTTGGGAGTAATAGCTAATTTCGGAAATTTCTTTTTAAAACTTTGTGATATTTTTATTATATAATCTTCAGAAATATCTAGGGGTATGTACTTTTTTGGCTTATCTAGGCTACTTAAAAAAATTTCTATTTTTTTGATATCTCCGGCGCCTGGTTCAATTAAAACTGCACCTTTGCCTATTTTATTAGCAATTTCAATTTTATTATCTTTTAAAATTTTTCTTTCTGTTCGTGCCGGGTAATATTCTTTCAATTTAGTAATTTGTTCAAAAAGTTTTGATCCCTTAAAATCATAAAACCATTTAGAGCTTAGCTTCTTATTTTTCTTACTTAAACCGAAACTTACTTCTTGTAAAAATGATTTCATTTTATTTTAGGGGCAACTAAAAGACGGTTAATCGGCATTGAAAATCGGCCTTTTCTTTGAGAGTCAGAACTTTGTTTCGATATTGCTAAAAGTTCAGATAAACTTGTTATCATTAGTTTTCTTCTCTCTGGCTTTAGGACAAACGCTGCATAGAAAAATCCTGCTGCAATTTCAGCCACATGAGTAGCAGGTCCCTCCATAGATACAACATTTGTTTCGATATTTACATTTGCTTCTGGGTAAGCTTTATGTATAAGATTACTTAAGCTTTCTGATCCTCGTATTCTTGGATCGCCTAAATCAATCTGTCCATAATTAGGTATTTCTTCTTGTACATAACTATAAATCAAATCGTGTACCTCCTTGTAATTAGGTGCTGCACTCATTGGACCATCAACTAGTGCTACAAACCGACCTTCTGAAGTTAAAACTCGTCTGACCTCTTCTAACACAGGTAATATCGGGTCCATCAATGTTAAAGCCCAATGACACAAGACAATGTCGATAGAATTATCTTTGATTGTTGTCAATTTTTGTGCTTTTGACTCAATAAGATTGACTCCTCTTTTTACAAGACGAGTCTTGGCTAATGCTAATTCTTCAGGACACATGTCTACACCTATTAAATTTAAATTTTTATTTCTATCAAATAAGATTTTTAATAATGGCCCTGACCCACAGGCAAGATCTAATACTCGTAAACTTTCATTATTAGGTACAAGTTCAGCTAGCCATTCATAACTATTACGTCCAGTTTTATCGCGACAAAAACTTGCACACACTTCAGTAAATCCTGTATGCTCTTGATGAATAGTTCTTAAATGATCAACTAAAGCAGAACTATCGGGATGTAGATCGCGAGCTAGACTGTCAGTCCAAATCGAATTTAGTCCCCTCTGATTATTTATATCTTTCATGATTTATCTTTAACTGGCCAACAAATTGGGTTTAGTGGACTGGCTGCTACATCTCCTGGTTTGACATTGGGCATAAATTTCTGCCAGTCACCAGATACCATCGTGGGACTATTAATTACTCTTGCTCCATCTCGGTAATAAGTATTGGCAAGAGCTACTCGGCTACGATTGGTACGGTTACTTGAAGCAGTATGAAAATTTAAATTATGATGAAAGCTAACTTCGCCTAGTTCAAAAGGAGTTTCATTCACGCTTACATTATTTTTTGAAAAAATATCTGATATCCCTCGATCGTATCTGGTGCCAGTTTTTTCAAAGGTAACAGCATTGACTAATTTGTGAACACTGAGTGGATAGGCAAAAGAAAGTGGTCCCATTTCAAGAGGAGTTGGTTGTGCAGGCACCCAAGCGGTGACCACGTCATTAGTGTCGAGAGGAAAATGATGGTCGTCGAAGTGCCAAGGAGTACGACCACAACCAGCTTGTTTGGCTAGCACATTGTCGTGGTAAAGTCTAACAGCTGATACTTTGAGAAGATTTGCTGAAATTTGTCCTAGACGAGGTGATAATACATAGGCGCGAAGCAATTTATTATCAGGCCAAATCATTTCAAGACTAAGGAAGCGGTTATGTGCCCCTTTATCTGGATCAACTTTAAACTCTTCTTTTAATAAATTAATTAATTCAGCTCGTAGTTTTAACACTGACCCCGGGGAGAAAACCTTTTTAAGTTTTATGAAACCATTTTTTTTAAAAAAATCAATTTGATCATCAAACAAATGGTAGGGTTCAGCTAATTCTGAAATAATCTCATCATCAGTTGGTATTGAAATATCTGGTAAGGGATCGACGTTAATAATTTCATCTTTTTTAAAATCATTTTCTGCTAAGCTAACATACCAGTCCCACCAAGCTTGATTGTCCTTGTCCCATGGTTTACTGATATCGGTAGCATCAGATATTTTAGACTTAAATTTATTATAAGACTTTGTCATTAGAAGTATCTTATGGTTTTATTTTAAATTAATAAGAGCGCGTTTTGACATAAGGTTATTTGTGATTTTCAAGAGTGTATTTGTCTTTTTTCAACAGATAAAGCTGCCTCTTTTATTGCCTCAGAAAATGTTGGATGAGCATGACACGTTCGTGCGATATCTTCAGAACTTGCTCCAAACTCCATTGCAACTGCCATTTCTGCAATCATTTCTCCTACGTGAGGCCCTATCATATGTACTCCTAAAACTTTATCAGTGTCTTTATCGGCTAAAATTTTGACGAAACCTTCAGGCTCATCAATCGCTTTAGCTCTTGAGTTAGCCATAAAAGGAAACTTTCCAATTTTATAAGACTTGTTTTTTCCTTTTAGTTGTTCTTCTGTTAAACCTATGCTTGCTACCTCAGGAGTGGTGTAAATTACCCCCGGAATTAAATCGTAGTTTACATGACCAGATTGACCTGCAATTATTTCTGCAACCGCAATCCCTTCCTCCTCTGCTTTGTGGGCTAACATTGGCCCATCTATTACATCTCCAATGGCGTAAATATTTTTTGCTGAAGTTTGAAATTTTTTGTCAATTTTAATCCTTCCTTTTTCATCTGATTTTACTCCTGCAGAACTCAAATTTAAATTGGATGTAAATGGTTTTCTTCCAATTGATATTAAAGCTACATCGCAATTAAAATCTTTTTTATCTCCATTCTTATCAGAAGTTGTAATTTGTACCCCACTGTTAGTTTTTTTGATGCTAGTTACTTTTCTATTTAGGTGGAACTTAATATTTTGTTTCTTCAATATTTTCATAAACTCTTCTGAAATCTCTCTATCCATTCCAGGTGTAATGTGATCTAAAAATTCGATTACATTGACTTCAGCCCCGAGACGAGACCAGACAGAGCCCATTTCTAAACCTATGTAACCCCCGCCAACAACAACTAGACTTTTCGGAACTTCTTTTAAAGATAAGGCGCCAGTTGAAGAAACGATCGTTTTTTCATCGAATTCAACTTTAGGCATAGGCATCGCTTCAGATCCAGTTGCAATAATAATGTTTTTTGCCTCAATTTCTTTTATTTTACCATCTTCGCCTTTCACTGATATTTTCTTCTCAGAAATAAAACTACCAAAACCTTTTAAGTAAGTTACCTTGTTTTTTTTGAAAAGAAATTCTACACCCTTGGTCAGGATTGAAACTGCTTTATCCTTATTTTTCATCATCTTATCTAAATTGAGTTTTACATCTCCTGTCTCAATTCCAAGTTTAGAGAAATTTTTAGCTTTATTAAAATTCTCAGATAAATTTAATAAGCTTTTTGAGGGAATGCATCCAATGTTTAGACAGGTTCCGCCCAAGGCACCTCTGGCTTCTATACAGGCAGTTTTTTGACCTAATTGAGCTAATCTTATAGCGCAAACATATCCGCCTGGTCCGCCACCAATTACTACCGAGTCAAATTTTTCTGTCATAAACTATAAATTTAAAAATAATTTTCTTGGGTCCTCTAAGTTATCTTTTGTATTTTTCAAAAAAGAAACTGCCTCTTTTCCATCTATTATTCTATGATCATATGATAAAGCTATATACATTATTGGTCTAATTTTAATTTCACCATTTACCACATGCGGCCTTTCTACAATATTATGCATTCCTAAAACTCCGGATTGAGGTAAATTTAATATTGGTGTTGATAACATAGACCCATAGACACCGCCATTACTGATAGTAAATGTCCCGCCCTGAAGATCGTCAATTGTAATTTTTCCATCTCTTGCTTTGTCTGACAATTCTTTGATCTCCTTTTCTATGTCTGCAAAAGACATTTCATCAGCATTTTTTAAAACTGGAACTACAAGACCTTTTTCAGTACCTACTGCAAAACTTATATTATAATAGTTCTTATAAATTATATTTTCTCCCTCTATTTCAGCGTTAATTGCTGGAAAAAGTTTTAAACTTTCAATACAAGCTTTAACAAAAAAGGACATAAAACCAAGTTTTATGCCAAACCTACCTTGAAAATCACTTTGATTTTCTTTTCTCATCTCAATTATACCACTCATATCAACTTCGTTAAAAGTTGTAAGCATTGCTGCATTATCTTGAGCTTGTTTGAGTCTTTTAGCAATTGTTAGTCTTAGCCTTGTCATTTTTATTTTTTCTTCTTGGCCAAACTTTATTTTCCGCTCAGAAGGTCCAGGTTTAACGTTCATTAAACTTAATAGATCACCTTTTGAAACTCTTCCACCCCTGCCAGTTCCTTGAATTTCTTTTAAGTCAATTTTATTATCTGCAGCAATCTTTCTTACAGCAGGAGAAACAGATAAATCCTTTGTTTTTTTAGATTTCTCTTTTTCAGGAGATACTTCTTCTGTAAGGATTAATGGTTCTTCCTTACCTATATTTTCATTAGGTTTTGAAATTTTTTCTTCTTTATCGAACAGTTTTGTTACAACTTTTTTTGATTCAACCTCTTTTTTTAAACTAACAATATTATCCTCGTTGTTTTCTACTTTCTCTTCTTTAGGTTCATCCTCAATTTCATTATTTTTTGGGCTTCCTCCAATTATTGATCCAAGTACAGCTCCTACCTCAACCGTTGAGCCATTTTGAGCACTTATTTCGCTTAATACTCCATCTGAGGGGGATGGAACCTCCAAATTAACTTTATCAGTTTCAAGTTCAACAACAGGTTCATCGGCTTCAACACTATCACCTTTATTTTTTAACCATTTAGCTACGGTTGCTTCTGTTATACTTTCTCCTAAAACTGGAACTACAATTTTGTCTGACATTATTCTAAAATTTTATCTATAATTTCTTTTTGTTGTTTTGCATGTCTTTTCGCATATCCAGTAGCTGGTGAAGCTGAAGGATTTCTGCCAATAAACTTTAATTTCTTTTTAACCTCTAAATTATCTAAAGTCCATTGAATATAATCTCTTACCGAAAACCAAGCACCCATATTTTTAGGTTCTTCTTGACACCAAATAAATTTAGCGTATTCAGCATATGGTTTAATAGCTTTTGTCAAAGACCTTACTGGGAATGGATAAAGTTGCTCTATTCTTATAAAAACAACATCGTCAATTTTCTCTTTTTCTCTTGCCGCCAAAAGATCAAAATATATTTTTCCAGAGCATAGAATGACTTTCCTTATCTTTTTTGGTTTTTTTAATTCAATCAATTCATTCTTTTTATCTAAGGCTTGATCCTGTAAAACTCTATGAAATGAATTATTTTTATCAAAATCCTCTATGTTTGAAACACAGTATTTGTTTCTCAACAAAGATTTTGGAGTCATTATGACAAGTGGCTTTCTAAATTCTCTGTGAATCTGTCTTCTAAGAGCATGAAAATAATTTGCTGGAGTTGTGCAATTAAGCACTTGCAAGTTTTCTTGAGCACAAAGTTGCAAAAATCTTTCAAGTCTTGCTGAAGAGTGCTCAGGTCCTTGTCCTTCATAGCCGTGCGGAAGCAATAAAACTAGCCCCGAAGCTCTAAACCATTTCCTTTCTCCAGAGGCAATGAATTGGTCAATTACAACTTGAGCTCCGTTTGCAAAATCTCCAAATTGCGCCTCCCAAATTGTTAAAGTTTCTGGTTCTACTAAGCTATATCCATACTCAAATCCAAGCACTGCTAATTCAGATAAAAAACTATCTACAATTTCAAATTTTTTCTGTTTTGTAGATACATGATCTAACGGCACGTATCTTGAGTTATCTATTTGATTTCGTAAAACTGAATGTCTTTGGCTAAACGTACCACGACCACTATCTTGACCGACTAATCTCACAGGAAATCCCTCTTCGAGTAATGTTGCAAATGCTAGTGTTTCTGCATTAGACCAATCAATATTTTTTTCCTCTTGAACACACTTATTTCTATTTTCAAAAACTTTTTGTATAGTTTTATGAATATTAAGCTCTGGTTTTAAAAGGTTTATTTTTGCAGAGAGTTTCTTTAATTTCGTCGTATCAACCCCTGTTTGCCCTCTTTTATCCTTACCTTTCTTCGGTTGATATCTTGACCAAGTACCTTCAAACCAATTTAGTTTTGGTTTGTAATCATTCGCATTTTTAAATTGTTCATCCAAAAGATTTTTGAAATCATTAACTTTCTTTTTGAATTGATCTTCAGTTATACTGTTATTTTCGATAAGTTTTTTCCCGTATATATTTAAAGTAGATGAATGTGATCTTATTTTTTTGTACATTAAAGGTTGTGTAAAAGAAGGCTCATCTCCTTCATTATGACCAAACCTTCTGTAGCAAATCATGTCAATTACAACATCTTTGTTAAATTTTTGTCTAAACTCAATTGCGATTTTAGCACAATGAACAACTGCCTCTGGATCATCTCCATTACAATGAAGAATAGGAGCTTCTACAATTTTTCCTAAATCAGATGGGTATGGGCTTGATCTAGCAAACCTTGGGCTAGTGGTAAAACCAATTTGATTATTTACAATAATATGAATAGTTCCACCTGTGTTATGACCCTTTAAACCTGACATAGCAAAACACTCAGCAACAACACCTTGTCCTGCAAATGCAGCATCTCCGTGAATAAGCAGTGGTATCACTTTTTTTCTTTCTGAGTCGCTATGAAAATATTGCTTCGCTCTTGTTTGACCAAGAACAACAGGATTAACTGCCTCTAAATGAGAAGGGTTGTCAGTAAGACTTACATGTACAGAGTTTCCATCGAAAGTTCTATCTGATGAAGCACCTAAATGGTATTTAACATCACCTGTAGAGTCCTCACTTGAGGAAGCAAATTCACCTGCAAATTCATTAAAAATTCTTTTATAAGATTTTTGTAGGACATTTGCTAAGACATTTAATCTTCCCCTATGTGACATTCCAATCTTAATTTCTTTAACTCCTAATTGGCCCCCTCGTTTAATAATTTGCTCTAGCGCTGGTATTAAAGACTCTGCACCATCAAGTCCAAATCTTTTTGTTCCAACATATTTTTTTGCTAAAAATTTCTCAAAACCCTCGGCTTGAATAATCTTATTTAATATTGCGTCTTTTCCTTTTTCAGTAAAATTTAATTGATTTTCCTCTTTTTCCATTCTTTCCCTAAACCAAATTTTCTCATTCGGGTTTGTGATGTGCATATATTCTGCACCAATTGTTGAACAATATACTTTTCTTAATTTTGTTATAATTTCACTTATTGAGGCATAACCTATGTCCATGTATGAATCTAAATATATCTTTCTTTCGAAATCTTCAGTTTTAAATCCATAATCGTTAGGATGTAATTCATAAAGATATTCTCTTTTCATTAAACCAAGAGGATCGAGGTTTGCTATAAGATGTCCTCTAATTCTATATGCCCTTATCAATGCGATTGCTTTAATAGAGTCTATTTTCTCCCTCTCGGAACCATTTAGATTTTCCTCAAGTCTTTTATTTTTTTTTAGATCTATCGATATCTTTTTTGGACTCCATGAAGGTCCTGAAATTTCTTTTGAAACTGAATTTAGATCTTCATTTAAATCACTAAAGTATTTTTTCCAACTATCTGGTAATTTGGGGTCATTCTCTATAAATCTTACATACATTTCCTCTATGAACTGGCTGTTAGATTTATTAAGAAAAGACTGCTGCTTAAATTCTAAATTTTTTGAAGAGCTCATTAACGATTATTATAGTATTAACATTAAAATATTAAAGACCCAATTTATTTTTTAATGTAATTCCCATTTCTGCAGGAGATTTTGCAATGGTAATACCTGCATCTGTCATTGTATCAATTTTATCTGAAGCTCCACCTTTGCCACCAGAAATTATTGCACCTGCATGTCCCATTCTTCGTCCTGGAGGTGCTGTAATACCAGCAATAAATCCTACCATAGGCTTTTTGATTTTATGATTTTTAATAAATTCAGCTGATTCTTCCTCTGCAGTTCCCCCAATTTCACCAATCATCAAAATAGACTTCGTTTCTGGGTCATTTAAAAACAAGTCTAAACAATCTATAAAATTGGTTCCATTAATTGGATCTCCTCCTATTCCAATACATGTTGACTGACCTAATCCGTTCTCAGTTGTTTGAGCAACGGCCTCATAAGTTAGAGTCCCTGATCTTGAGACTATACCAACAGATCCCTTCTTATGAATATTTCCTGGCATGATACCAATTTTACACTCGTCTGGAGTAATAATTCCTGGGCAATTTGGTCCAATTAGCCTTGAAGCTGAATTTGATAATTTTTCTTTTACTTTTAACATGTCCAAGATAGGAATCCCTTCAGTTATACAAACTATCAATTCGATCTTAGCCTCAATTGCCTCGATTATTGCTGCAGCAGCAAATTTTGCAGGGACATAAATCATTGTTGCATTTGCATTAGTCTTATCTTTTGCTTCCTTTACAGAATTAAACACAGGTTTGTTTAAGTGTGTTTGTCCTCCTTTACCTGGAGTTACGCCTCCAACTAGATTTGTTCCATATTTTATTGACTGTTCAGAATGAAATGTTCCATGGGCGCCAGTGAACCCTTGGCATATAAGTTTAGTATTTTTATTTATTAAAACTGACATTTTATTCCACTTGCTTTACAATTTTTTTTGCTGCGTCCCCTAGATCGCTAGCAGAGATTATTTTTAATCCAGATTCATCTAATATTTTTTTTCCTTCTTTTGAGTTGGTTCCGGCAAGTCTTACTACAAGAGGTATATTTATTTTGGTTTCTTTTGCAGCCTCTACAATTCCTTGGGCAAGGACATCACACCTCATAATCCCTCCAAAAATATTTATCAGTATTCCTTTTACATTTTTATCTGATAAAATTATCTTAAACGCAGCTGAAACTTTTTCTTTAGATGCACCGCCTCCTACATCTAAAAAATTTGCAGGTTCTTGACCATGCAATTTAATTATATCCATTGTTGCCATTGCTAATCCTGCTCCGTTTACCATACATCCAATAGATCCATCTAATTTTATGTAAGCTAAATCGTGTTTGCTTGCCTCTATTTCTATAGGATCCTCTTCATTCAAATCTCTTAATTCTAGTAATTCTGGATGTTTGAAAATTGCATTGTCATCAAAGCTTATTTTTGCATCCAGACACATAATATTGTTTTCCTTTGTAAGTATTAGTGGATTGATTTCAATTAAGCTTGCATCGGTAGAAACAAATGTTTTGTAAATTGATTTAATAATCTTGATACATTTTAGATTAGCATCATCATCTAGATTGAAATTATGAATAATTTTTTTACAATCCTCATCTTCAATATCCTTCTTAAAACTAATTTTTACAGTATTGATTTTATTAGGATCATTTTTTGCAACTTCTTCGATGTCCATCCCACCCTGATCGCTAGAAATAAAAGCAATTTTAGAACTTGCCCTATCAATAAGACAGGATAAATAGAATTCCTTTTTAATGTTGGATGGCTCCTCTAAGTAAAGTCTTTTAACTTCTTTGCCACTTGGTCCTGTCTGATGTGTAATTAATTTTTTTCCTAACAAATCTCTTGCAGCTTTTTCTAGATCAGATAAATTATCTAATATTTTAACTCCACCTGCCTTACCTCTCCCGCCTGCATGTATTTGTGCTTTTAAAACATATTTTTTAAGATTGAGTTTTTTTGCTTTTTCTAAAACCTCTTGTACTGTAAAACAAGCCTCTCCATTAGGAACAATGGCGCCAAATTTTTTTAATAATTGTTTAGCCTGGTGTTCGTGAATATTCATTACTTTTTCAAGCTTGGGTCAATTTTTACTGCAGCCTCCCAAAGCTTATTTACGGCATTCACAGAATTAATAAATTCAGCCTTTTCTTTTTCGTCAAGTTGAATTTCGACTATTTTTTCTACTCCATTTTTTCCAATAACAACTGGAACACCTGCATAAATTCCGTTAAAACCGTATTGACCTTCTAATTGTGCAGCACAAGGTAACTGTAGTTTCTTATCACCTAAGAATGATTCAGCCATTTGTACTCCCGAAGCAGCTGGCGCATAATATGCGGAACCTTTTTCCAAAAATTTTACAATTTCACCTCCACCATCTCGTGTTCTTTGATTGATGCTTTCTAGTTTTTCTCTAGAAATAACATCTGAATTAACAAGATCTAATAAAGGTTTTCCAGATACTTTAGTGAATCTTGGCATAGGTACCATCGTGTCTCCATGTCCACCCATGACCATTGCGTCTATTTCTTTTACTGGAACATTTAACTCTTCTGATAAAAAAAGTTTAAATCTTGAGCTATCTAATATTCCTGCCATACCAACAACTTTTTTAGCTGCAAGCTGAGAATATTTTTGGAAAGCCATTACCATCACATCTAGAGGATTTGTTATACAAATTATAAAAGCATCTGGAGAATTTTTTTTAATTCCTTCTGCAACTTGTTTAATTATTTTAAGATTAATACCTACTAAGTCATCTCTACTCATACCAGGTTTTCTGGGGACCCCAGCAGTTATAATAATAACATCGGAGTTTTTGATATCTTCATATTTATCCGTTCCTGAAAATTTTACATTAAAACCATCAACTGAAGATGATTGTGCAATATCAAGAGCTTTTCCTTTAGCAATACCACTAGCTACATCAAAAAGAACTACTTCATCAACTAGTTCTTTAACTCCTATTAAATGAGCTAAAGTTCCACCTATTTGTCCTGCTCCAATCAAACTTATTTTTTTCATATTTTCCTTTATATTATTTCATTGTTGGCATTATAAACTCGGGGTCTGAACCAATTCCTGATGGCCAACGTGATGTGATAGTTTTAAGTTTAGTATAAAATTTTACACCTTCAGGACCATGCATATGTAAATCTCCAAATAAAGATCTTTTCCATCCTCCAAAACTATGAAATGCAACGGGAACAGGAATAGGTATATTTATACCTACCATACCAACCTTTATTTTGTTTGCAAAAGTTCTTCCTACATCTCCATCTCTAGTATATACGCTTGTTCCATTACCAAATTCATGATCGTTAATCAGTTGAATCGCGTCATTAAAATCTTTAACCCTTACGACAGAGAGCACTGGACCGAAAATTTCTTCGTTATAAATTCTCATATTTTTTGTGACATTATCAAACAAACAACCGCCAATGAAAAAACCATTCTCATATCCTTGAAGTTTAATGTCTCGACCATCCACAACTAACTTTGCTCCCTCTCTTACTCCAAGATCAACATACCCTCTAACTTTTTCTAAATGTTCTTTAGTAACTAAAGGTCCCATTTCAGAATTTTTATCAAGACCTGGACCAACCTTTAAAGCCTCAACTTTTTTTGATAATTTTTCTACAAGTTTATCACCAATCCCTCCTACAGCCACTGCAACTGATTGTGCCATACATCTCTCTCCGGCTGAACCATAGGCAGCTCCCATGAGACCGTTGACAGCTTGATCCATATCGCAATCTGGCATTACTACACAATGATTTTTTGCTCCCCCCAATGCTTGCACTCTTTTTTCGTTCTTCGCAGCATTTTCATAAATATATTTTGCTATTGGTGTTGAACCTACAAAACTAACAGCTTTAATATCTTTATTCGTTAATATTGAGTCAACTACCTCTTTGTCACCATTCACAACGTTTAAAACTCCATTAGGTAATCCAGCTTCTGAAAAAAGTTGAGCAAGACGAATTGAGCATGAAGGATCTTTTTCCGAAGGTTTTAAAATAAAAGTATTTCCACAAGCAATTGCCATTGGGAACATCCACATTGGAACCATAGCAGGGAAATTAAAAGGTGTAATTCCTGCACAGACACCTAAAGGCTGTCTCATAGACCAGCTATCTATGTTTGTTCCAACATTCTCAGTAAACTCCCCTTTTAGCATTTGAGGAATACCGCATGCGAACTCAACTATTTCAAGACCTCTTGTAAGAGAACCCTTTGCGTCCTCATAAACTTTTCCATGTTCTGAAACAATCAGTTTAGTCAATTCATCATAATTTTTTTCGATTAATTCTTTATATTTAAAAATAATTCTCGCTCTTTGAAGGGGAGTAACTTGGGACCATTTTTCGAAAGCTGTTTTCGCATTTTCTACAGCATGGTCCAAGTCAGATTTTGTTCCGAGTATTACCTCTGACTCTTGTGAGCCTGTAGCAGGGTTGAAAACTTTCCCTTTTCGTGAAGACGATCCTCTGTAAGTTTTACCGTTTATATAATGTTGAATTAAATTCATCGGCGAAATTATTTAATTAAGTAATTAGCTAGTTGCAAGCATTTTCTTAATTGAGGCTATTGCTTTTGCTGGATTTAAACCTTTGGGACAAGCATTAGTACAATTCATAATAGTATGGCACCTGTATAACTTAAGTTCATCTGCAACTTTTTTTAATCTCTCTTTTCTATCTTCGTCTCTTGAATCAATTATCCATCTATAAGCCTGTAAAAGAACGGCAGGCCCTAGGTATTTATCACCATTCCACCAATAACTTGGACAAGAAGTTGAACAGCATGCACACATTATACACTCGTAAAGCCCATCTAGTTTTGCTCTATCCTCTTTGGATTGAATATTCTCTTTTTCAGTTTTTGAGGTTGTCTTTAACCAAGGTTCAACTGACTCATATTGTTTGTATAAAGTGCTGAGATCACCTATCAAGTCTTTTAAAACTTTCAAATGTGGCAATGGATAAATATTAATATCTCCTTTAATCTCAGAGTGTGGCTTCGTACAAGCTAATCCGTTTTTACCATCCATATTCATAGCACAAGAACCACACACTCCATGTGCACAAGACCTTCTGTAAGCAATTGATGGATCTATCTCATTTTTAATTTTATTTAATAGATCTAAAACTTTCGAAGGACAATTATCCATGTCTACTTCGTAAGTATCAATCCTTGGATTTTCTCCAGTAGATGGATCCCATCTATAAATATTTACTTTGCGTATGTTTTTTGAGCCAGTCTTGTCTTTAAAAAACTTACCTTTTTCAACTTTAGAATTTTGTGGTAAGTTTATTTGAACCATCAATAAACTCTTTCTTGAGGGGGAAAGTATTGAACGTCATTTGAAAGTGTTGATCTGTGAACAGGTCTATAGTCAATTTTAGTCTTTTTGCCATCACACCACGATAATGTATGCTGCATAAATTTTTCGTCATTTCGCTTTGGAAAATCTTCTCTAGCGTGAGCTCCTCTACTTTCTTTTCTGTGATAAGCGGAGTCCATTGTAGTTATTGCTTGTCTAATCAAATTATCAAATTCTAATGTCTCTACTAGATCAGTATTAAAAATTAGAGACTTGTCTTTTACCGAAAGGTCATCCATACCCTCATAAGGTTTTCTAATTTCATTTACACCCTCTTTTAGTGTTTTTTCAGTTCTGAAAACAGCACATTTAGATTGCATTGTTTTTTGCATTGCCAGTCTTAAATCTGCTGTATTATTTGTTCCAGATGCATTTCTAAGTCTATCAAATCTCTCTAAACATTTATCAGTCTCAGATTGAGAAATTTCCTCATGAGGTGTGCCTGGTTTTATTAACTCTGCCGCTCTCTTGGCTGCAGCTCTTCCAAAAACAACTAGATCAATTAAAGAGTTCGATCCAAGTCTGTTTGCTCCATGAACTGACACGCAGGCTGCTTCTCCAATTGCCATCAATCCTGGAACAGTTTTTTCCGATCCATTTAAAGTTAAAACTTCAGCTTTATAATTTGTGGGGATACCTCCCATGTTATAGTGAACAGTTGGAACCACTGGTATTGGTTCTTTTGTTACATCTACGTTCGCGAATAATCTTGAAGACTCTGATATACCTGGAAGTCTTTCTTCTATAACTTTTGGGTCTAAATGGTTTAGGTGTAAATGAACATGATCTTTTTCATTTCCAACTCCTCTTCCCTCATTAATTTCAACTGCAATTGACCTGCTTACAACATCTCTTGAGGCAAGATCTTTAGCTTTTGGAGCATATCTTTCCATAAATCTCTCTCCTTTGGAATTTACTAAATAACCACCTTCACCCCTCACACCTTCAGAAATTAGAGTTCCATGACCGTAAATTCCTGTTGGATGAAATTGTACGAACTCCATATCCTGCAAAGGTAAACCAGCTCTAAGCACCATTGCATTTCCGTCTCCTGTACAAGTATGTGCTGATGTTGCAGAGTAATAAACTTTTCCATAACCACCTGTTGCAATTATTGTGATGTGTGATCTGAATCTATGTATAGTCCCATCATTTAAATTCCACGCAATTAGTCCTTTGCACTGACCATCTTTCATTAAAAGATCCAAAGCAAAATACTCGATAAAAAATTCTGTTTTATGTTTTAAGGCCTGGCCATATAAAGTGTGCAGTATTGCATGCCCAGTTCTATCTGCTGCTGCACATGTTCTTTGAACAGGTTCATTACCATAATTTTTTGTCATTCCTCCAAATGGACGCTGATATATTTTTCCATCTTCAGTTCTACTGAAGGGTACACCATATTTTTCTAATTCTAAAACTGCTCTAGGAGCTTCTTTGCATAAATATTCTATACAATCTTGATCACCCAACCAATCAGCACCTTTAACTGTATCGTACATATGCCATCTCCAATCGTCTTCACCCATGTTACCTAAGGCTGCAGAGATCCCACCTTGAGCAGCAGAAGTATGACTTCTAGTTGGAAAAACTTTTGACACACACGCAGTTTTTAATCCAGCTTCACTTAAACCTACAGCAGCTCTCAAACCTGAGCCACCTGCGCCAAGGACAACTACGTCATATTCATGGTCAATAATTTTGTAAGACTTCATAATTTATAAATTAGATATAAGTATTATTGTAAATAATGGAATAATCAAAGATGACAAAAAAACACCAACATTTAGGAGCTTTTTGGTGCTCTCTACGTGAATATAGTCTTCAAAAACTTCACTTATACTTAAAGCGGAATAAAAAAACATTGAAACAAGAAATAGAGAAAAAAATAATTTTGAAGGTTGAGAAGACAAAAACGCTAAGACTTCAGCGTAATTAGAATCATAAAGTGAAACAAAATTGAGTAAAAACCACAACATTAGAGGAACCATTACTAAAGAGGATATTTTTAAAAAAAGCCATTTCTTTGTTGCTTTAATCATAATTGTAAAAAACCCTTAGAAGAATAGATTAAAATTGTTAATAGGAAGGAACCAAAGATAACCAGAAGCCCAGTTATTTTTGTTGTTTTTAATTCAAAACCTAATCCAATATCCCAAAACCAATGTCTTACTTCGCTTAAAATTTGAAAAGTGTAAGACCATATTAAGCTGATTATAAAAAATTTCCCGATTACTGAGTTTAAAAATAATTTAAAAATTTCATAGGCACCTTCACCAAAAAATAAACTACTTGCCCAAATGCAAATAAAAATTAACAGAAAATAATTTACAATGCCCGTAATTCTATGTGAAATAGAAACAAGGGATGACACATGCCAGTTATATATCTGAATGTGAGGAGATAATGGATTATTTTCTTTCATAATTATATTATCTTTTAATATAAGCCTCCGCAATTTCAACAGCGTTTAAAGCTGCCCCCCTTAATAGATTGTCAGAAACAATCCACATATTTAAAGCATTCTTTTTACTATTATCTTTTCTAATTCTTGAAATAAAAGTCTCATTTTTACCTTCTGCTTCAACTGGTGTAATATAACCACCATCAGAATTCTCATCAACCACCTTACAACCCTCAGCGGTACTTAATAATTCTTTTACTTTTTTAATAGTAAAATCATTTTCAAATTCAATATTTACTGACTCTGCATGAGAAACAAGAACTGGAATTCTGACACATGTTGCAGTAATGTCAATTTTAGTGCCAAGTATTTTGTTGGTTTCATGAATCATTTTTAACTCTTCTTTAGTATAACCATCATCAGAAAAACTATCTATATGAGGTATTGCATTAAACGCAATTTGCTTTGTGAAGTTTTTAGATTCAAAATTTTTATTATTCAATATGGACTTTGTTTGGTCAATTAGTTCATCCATAGGTTTTTTTCCAGCTCCTGAGGTAGACTGATAAGTGGAAATAACTACTCTTTTAATTTTAAAAGAGTCATTAAGCGATTTTAAAACAATAACTAGTTGTGCAGTAGAGCAGTTAGGATTTGCAATTATATTTTTTTTAATATCTTTTAAATGATCTTTATTTACTTGGGGAACTATCAAAGGTACATCAGGGTCCATTCTAAAAAAACTTGAGTTATCAATAACAACTGAATGTTTGGCTGCTAAAGGCACATATTTTTCAGAGATTGTTTTTCCAGCACAAAAAAAAGAGAGATCTACTTTAGAAAAATTAAAATTTTCTAAATTTTCAATTTTAATTTCTTTATCACCAAATTCTAAAACTGATCCAGCGCTTTTGGATGATGCAACAAAGTATAGACTATCAATTGAAATTTCCTTTTTATGTATAACTTCAATTATTTTTCTACCGACATTTCCTGTGGCACCTACGATTGCAATATTCATGATGATTAACTTATACTAAATGAAGGGTAAATCGCAAACTGTTCCTAAAAATATTTTATCATTAATATCTATCTTAAACTGATGTTTGCTATCCCAATAAGGTTTGTTAATCATTGCAATGCCAATAACCTTTTTAAAAGTTGGTGAATATGCAGCTGATCTAACATATCCAACAATGTTGTTATTATCATCTAATAATGTTTTCTCACAATACATATCAATTTTGTTATGATCAATTTTTACACCCATCAATTTTCTAGAAACCCCTTCTTTTTGAATTTTTTTTAATTTTTCTTTGCCTAAAAAATTTACATCAGAGTCTAAATTAATGAATTTGTCAAAGTTTGCTTCAAATGGATTATCTCTATTGTCAAAATCACTACCGTAAGACAATAAAGCTGACTCAATTCTCTCAATTAAATTAGGGCAACCAGCTCTTACATTAAATTCTTTACCATATTCAAACAAGTAATCATATAAATCTTGACCAGCCTTATTGTCTTCAACATAAACTTCGAAGCCTCCTTGCTTCGACCATCCCGATCTTGCTATAAAATAATTATTTCCTTTAAAATTAAAGTATTTAAAATTAAAAAATTTAAGATTTCTAATTTCCTCACCAAATAACTTAGCCATTAAATCATCTGAAAGGGGACCTTGGATAGCAAGTATATTTACGTTAGGTTCATGAATCTTTACATCGAACTTATGCCCTGCAGCTAAGCCCTTTGCAAAAAATATTACATCAGCATCTGCTATTGAAAGCCACCATTTATCATCAGCTAATTTATTTATTATTGGGTCATTGACTAAACAGCCGCCGTCGTCAATCAGAGGTGCATAATAGCATCTTCCAACTTTTGATTTTGATAAATCTCTACATGTCATTAATTGAACAAGTTTTGCAGAGTCCTTACCCGAAATTTCAACTTGTCTTTCTGCAGAAACATCCCAAATTTGAACAAACTTTTTTAAATGCTCGTAATCTGCCTCTACAGATTTAAAAGTGACTGGTAATAACATGTGGTTGTATACTGTATATCCGCTTACTCCGTGGGCCTCGATCCTATCAGTATACGGAGTGCTTCTTAACCTTCTAGATTTTATAATAGAAAAATTTTTCATTTTTTTAAAAATTCTGCTACCTTTTCTCTCATTTCAAAAGCTTTTTCAAACATAATCATATGTCCACACTCATTTATTATTTGTGTCTCTGAATTTTTAATTAAATTTGCGAATTTTTTTCCATTTTCAGATGGTACCATTTTGTCTAAAGCCCCAAAAATTAATAAAGTAGGGCATTCTATGGCGGCAGATGCCTCTTTTCCATTTTTGTAATTATTACAAGCTTTTAAATCAGTGGCCAATATTTCCTTTACCTCTCTGGAAGAATTAATGATTTTTTCGACAGGATTACCTCCTATAAATTTTCTTGAACCTTCGTAACCCCATTTCATCATTAAATGAACTGCTTTTTTATCCCCAGAGTCTGCTAGGTCTATTAAATCTTGGTTAACAGGCATTTTGTAGGAGCCCGCTAGAAAAACTAATTTAAAAATACTTTTTTTAAAACGGGAACCATACTCTAAAGCCTCTAAACACCCTTGAGAATGTCCTACTATTGAAACTCTTTCAATTTTTAAAAAAAGTCTTACACTTTCAATCCAATCTGCAATTTTTTCAATTGAATCAATGCAAGGACCTTCTGAATTTCCATGACCAGGTAAGTCTAAAGATAAAATATTTAGACCTTTATTAGATAAAAATTGTTCTGTAAGAGACCACACAATATGGGAGAGTCCACTTCCATGCAAAAGAAAAACCGTTTGTTTTGCTGGATCAAAATCTTTACCTGCTGTGGATGCAAATACCTGCTTCTTATCTATTTCAAGATTCAAGTTAATTCCTTGGCCTTTTTCCTTAACTCAAATTTCTGAATTTTTCCTGTTGAAGTTTTTGGCAATTCGCAAAAAGCGATTTTTTTTGGAATTTTGAAGCCAGCTAATGTTTCTCTACAAAAATCTATAAGTTCTTTCTCGCTTGTTTCTTTATCTTTTACTTTTTCTATAAATGCACAAGGAACCTCGCCCCATTTTTCATCTGGTTTAGCCACTACTGCTGCTATTGAAACACTAGGGTGTTTGGCTAAAGTATTCTCTATTTCAATAGAAGATATGTTCTCGCCACCAGAAATAATTATATCTTTTGATCTATCCTTGATCTTTATGTAGCCATCCGGGTGCACTACAGCTAAATCTCCAGAGTGAAACCAGCCGTGAGCCATAGCTTTGTCAGTTGCTTCTTTATCTTTAAAATAACCTTTCATAACTATGTTTCCTTTAATCATGATTTCACCAATCGTTTTGCCATCTTTTGGCACAGGACTCATAGTTTCTGGATCAATTACTTTTGTGTCCTCTGTATTTGGATATCTTACACCTTGTCTGGCTTTTATTTCATTTTTTTTATCTTCATCATAAGAATTCCAATCGTCATTCCAAGCGCATTGTAAAATATGGCCATACGTTTCAGTTAATCCGTACACGTGCATTACTTCAAAACCCAAATTTTCCATTTTCTTAAAAATAATACTTGGGGGTGGGGCACCAGCAGTTAAAACAAAAACTTTTTTCTTCAACTTTTTCCTCTCGGATTCTGAAGCACCAGTGATCATATTAAGAACTATTGGTGCACCCCCGAAGTGACTGATGTCATGTTTTTCAATTAATTCAAAAATTTTTTTAATATCTATAGCTCTTAAACATATAGTTTTTCCATTCAACATTGGAATTGTCCAAGGATATCCCCATCCATTACAATGAAACATTGGAACGACCGTTAAAAAATTTAATCTATTAGGCATATTCCAAGCAACTGCACTCCCAGTTGACATCAGATAAGAACCACGATGATGATAAACTACACCTTTTGGATTACCTGTTGTGCCCGAAGTATAACTTAATGAAATTGCTTGCCATTCGTCTTTTGGTTTTTTCCAGGTATAATTTTCATCTCCTGTATTTAAAAAATCTTCATATTCTTTATCACCAATTTTTTTGAGCAAAGATTGATCTGCTTTATCGTCTTGGATATCGATTATTAAAGGCTTAAATTTTACGCTTTCTAATGCTTTGTTTATTACTGAGTGAAGTTGTCTATCGACTATAAGAACTTTTGCCTCTGCGTGGTCTAATATATAGGAAACTGTTTTTGCATCCAATCTCGTATTAATAGTATTAAGAACTGCTCCTGTCATTGGCACAGAATAGTGAGCTTCAAATATTTCAGGAGTATTAAAAGCCATTACCGAAACAGTATCTCCCTCTTTAATTCCTATCTTCTCAAGCGCACTAGCAAACTTAATGCAGCGATTGTAAATTTGTAACCAGGTATAAGAACGATTTTCGTACACCAGTGCCTCATAATTTGGATATATATCTTTTGCCCTTTCTAAAAAACTTAAAGGTGTTAGTGGTACAAAATTAGCATTATTTTTATCTAAATTTTGATTGTATTTGTTCATTAATTAAATTTGGCATTCATAGTTGTGTGGCTACCACTTGTTCCAACTACGTAATGTGACTGTGCTCTAGGTAAAATTTTTTCAAAATAATACTTTCCTGTATTTATTTTATCCTCATAAAAATCTTTATTTGTATTTTGTTTTTCAAAACTTACTTTTAAAGTTTTAATCCAAGCAAAAGCTAAGGATGTGTAACCTAATACTTTTAAATAATCATTACATGCTGCGCTTGCATCGTCCTTATTTGAATTGATTTTTTCTCTCGTCCACTTTGTAAAAGATACTAAGATTTCTTTATATTTTTCAAAGATATTTAAAAAACTCACTAGGTTTTTTTCATTTTTATAATTTTTGATTTCATTATCCATTGATTTTATAAAGTTTTCAAATATGCCCTCTGAAGAAATTTTTCGGTAAACAAGATCAATTGCTTGTACAGAGTTTGTACCTTCATAAATTGGTGTTATCCTATTATCTCTAAATAATTGTTCTATCCCTTGATCTTTTGTATAGCCGTATCCACCAAACACCTGAATTGCATCATTAGTAATTTCTACACCATTGTCCGTGAAAAATGATTTTATAACAGGTGTAAGTAGAGCAACCATATTTGACGCATCATTTCTTACATCTTTATCATCATGAGATAAACTTACGTCAATTTGTTGAGATAACCAAAAAGCAAAGGATCTTTGACCCTCAATAATTGATTTCATGTTCATTAAGCTTCTCCTGATATCTGCATGTTTTATTATTAAATCTGTTTCGCCATTCTTACTATTGTTTGCTTTTCCTTGTTTTCTTTCTTTAGAATATGCAACAGAATTTTGATACGCGGTTTCTGCAATTCCTAAACCTTGAACACCCACTACAATTCTTTCTAAATTCATCATTGTGAACATGGAGTTCAAACCTTTGTTTTCAGGTCCAATCATAATACCTTTTGAATTTTCAAAATTTAAAACACAAGTTGGAGAACCTTTAATTCCCATCTTGCTCTCAATTGAGTTTGTACTGACACCATTTCTAGAACCTACAACTCCATCGTCGCTGACCTCAAATTTTGGTACAAGAAATAAACTTATTCCCTTTGTTCCTTTTGGTGCATCCGTTGTTCTTGCTAAAACTAAATGAATTATATTTTCCGTTAAATCATGGTCTCCAGAAGTAATGAAAATTTTTTGTCCAGTTATTTCATAGGTTCCATCACCTTTTGGGACTGCTCTAGTTTTTAATAAACCTAAATCGGTTCCACACTGTGGTTCTGTTAAGCACATTGTGCCACTCCATTTTCCCTCTACGATTTTTGGAAGGAATTTATCTTTTATGCTTTGCTCAGCATGAGTAAGTATACAATTATAAGCCCCGATACTAAGTTCACTATATAATTTAAATGCTAAACTTGACGATGACAACATTTCCTCAAAAAAAGTACTTACAGTTTTTGGTATACCCTGACCACCATATTTTGGGTCGCAAGAAAGGGAAGTCCAGCCATCTTCTATAAATTTTTTATAAACTTCTTTATAGCCAGGAGGTGTTCTGACAACACCATTTTCATACACGCAAGGATTTTCATCCCCTGCTTTAGCTAATGGTAAAATCAGCTCTTGGTTTATTTTTGCTGCTTCTTCTAAAATCCCTTTAACAAGTTCCGAATTTATTTCTTTATATTTTTCAATTTCTTTATATCTTTGATTATCTTTAAGATTATCAAAGAGGAACATCATTTCTTCCACTGGTGCAGTATAAATAGTCATATTTTTTTAATTATCTAAGGTAAGTTAATTTATTTATTTTTGCAAACACGCAATAATCGCATCTCCCATCTCCGAAGTAGAAACTTCTTTTTTTCCCTTAGAAATAATATCTTTTGTCCTTAATCCATCATCTAATACCTTTTGAACTGCGCTATCTAAAGCTTTAGATTCCTTATCTAAATTTAATGAATATTTTAATGCCATTGAAAAACTTAATATAGTTGCAATAGGATTTGCAATGCCTTTACCAGTTATATCAGGAGCTGAACCATGTACGGGCTCATACATCGATCTTATATTTCCGTCTTTATCTTTGGCTCCTAATGATGCAGATGGTAATAAACCTAAAGAGCCTGTCAACATTGCAGCTTCATCTGATAAAATATCACCGAACAAATTATCAGTCACAATTATATCAAACTGTTTTGGATTTCTCAATAATTGCATTGCGCAATTGTCTGCCAACATATGTGTTAGCTCTACATCTTTATATTCTTTGTCATGTAAAATTTGAACTTCCTCTTTCCAAAGCTGACCTGCTTCCATCACATTGGATTTTTCACATGACGTAACTTTATTATCCCTTTTTTTAGCTAGATCAAAAGCAACTCGCGCAACTCTTTCAATTTCTTTTGTAGTATAAGTATGGGTATTAATTCCTTTTCGTTCACCATTATCTATTGGTTTGATCCCTCTTGGCTCCCCAAAATATATTCCGCCCGTCAATTCTCTTACTATCATTATATCTAAACCTGAGACAATTTCTGGTTTTAAACTGGAAGCGTCTACTAATTGTTTAAAGCAAATGGCAGGTCTTAAATTAGCAAAAAGTTTTAACTCTTTTCTAAGTTTAAGAAGTGCTCTTTCAGGTTTTTTTGAAAATTCTAGCTTGTCCCATTTAGGTCCTCCTACAGCACCAAGTATTACCGCTTCACTCTCTAAAGCTTTATAAAATACTTCATCTGTTATGGGTGTCTTGTATTTATCATATGCTGCTCCACCAACAAGATCTTCATCAATTTCAAAATCTAGGGATTTATTTTTGTTAAACCACTGAATAATTTTTTTGACTTCGGTGATAACCTCTGGACCTATTCCATCTCCTGGTAAAAGAAGAATTTTTCTTTTTTTAACTTTAATCATTAAAAATCCAGGGCCTTGCTGACTTAATCTTTTTTTCAAATTCGTTAATATGTGATGATTTTTCTAATGATAAAGCGATGTCATCTAGACCTTCAATCAAGCATTTCTTTTTAAAAGGATCTATTTTGAATTTTAATTCATTATTTCCAAAAATAATTTTTTCTTCCTTTAAATCGATTCCAATTTCTTCTTTTCTCTTTGAATATTCAGCTAACTCTTTTATTTTTTCCTCATCGAGAATTATCGGCAAAATACCATTTTTAAAACAATTATTGTAAAAAATATCTGCATAGCTTGAGCTTATTACACATGTTATTCCAAAGTCCAAAAGTGCCCACGGAGCATGTTCTCTCGATGATCCGCAGCCAAAATTATTTCCAGCTATTAAAATTTTTGAATTGCTATATGGAGATTTATTAAGAATAAAATTATCAATATTTTTTCCATCATCGTCGTATCTCATTTCGTGAAATAAGTTTTTTCCTAATCCTGTGCGTTTAATAGTTTTTAAAAACTGTTTAGGAATAATCATATCCGTATCTATATTTACAATCGGTAAATAAGCTGGAATACTTTTAAGAGAGGTAAATTTTTTCATTAGTTTTGATATTTTCGAACATCATCTAGATTTCCAGCGATAGCTGCAGCAGCTGCCATACCTGGGCTTACTAAGTGGGTTCTTCCCCCTCTTCCTTGTCTTCCTTCGAAGTTTCTATTCGAAGTGGACGCACATCTTTCTTGAGGTTTTAGTTTATCAGCATTCATTGCTAAGCACATTGAACATCCTGGCTCTCTCCATTCAAAACCAGACTCTATAAATATTTTATCTAGACCTTCTTGCTCAGCTTGTTCTTTAACTAAACCAGAACCAGGAACTACCATTCCATGTACATGTGAAGCTTTTTTCTTATTCTTTAATATTTCTGCAGCCTCTCTTAAATCTTCAATTCTTCCATTTGTACAACTTCCTATAAAAACTTTGTCAATTTTAATGTCTTGAACTTTCACATCAGGTTTAAGCCCCATATAATTAAGAGATCTATTTATTGAATTTTTTTTATCGATATTTTTTTCATTTTCTGGATTAGGGATTTTTCCATTAATTGAAACTACGTCCTCAGGTGAAGTTCCCCATGTAACCATGGGCGCTATTTCATCACCTTTTAAATTAATTTCTTTATCAAATTTTGCATCGCTATCACTTTTTAATTTACTCCAATAATCAAGAGCTTTTTCCCAATTTTCTTTTTTTGGAGACATTGGTCTATCTTTTAAATAATTAAAAATCTTTTCATCAGGTTGGATTAGTCCTGCTCTAGCGCCACCTTCTATAGACATATTACAAATAGTCATTCTCTGTTCGACAGAAAGATTTGATATGACTGAGCCAGCATACTCTAATACACATCCAGTTCCTCCAGCAGTTCCTATTTTGCCAATAATTTGAAGAATTACATCTTTTGAAGTTACTCCTATAGGAAGTTTTCCATTAACATTAATTCTAAAATTCTTTGCTTTTTTCTGAACAAGAGTTTGTGTTGCTAGAACGTGTTCAACTTCTGAGGTTCCTATTCCAAACGCTAAAGCCCCGAAAGCGCCGTGAGTTGCTGTGTGGCTGTCTCCGCAAACAATAACTGTTCCTGGTTGAGTAAAGCCTTGCTCGGGTCCTACTATATGAACTATTCCTTGTCTTTTATCATTCATTCCAAAAAGTTTAATATCAAAGTCTTTGCAATTTTTTTCAAGTGTTTCTACTTGAATTCTAGAGTCGTTGTCATCAATTCCTTTAGATCTGTCAGTTGTAGGTATGTTGTGATCAACAACAGCAAGAGTTAAGTTCGGATGTCTTACATTCCTTTTGCTATTTCTAAGTCCTTCAAAAGCTTGTGGGCTAGTCACCTCATGTATCAAATGTCTGTCCACAAATAGCAAAGATGTTCCATCATCCTGTTGGTGGACTAAGTGATCACTCCAGATTTTATCGTATAAAGTCTTTGGCATTTAAAAAAAGATTATTTTTTTAATTCGGGTGAAAGCTTACTATCTTCTTTTTTCTCTTCAAGTTTTTTGGGTGTCTCAGCGACTTTTGTTTCAGCTTTTTCCTCAATATTCTTTTGTTCTGTAGCTTTTAACACGTTCTCTTCTGTTACTTCTTCAGGTTTTGCCTCAACATCAATACCTATTTTCTTTTTAATCTTCTCAGCTATTCTAGCTGATTTTCCTGTTCTCTCTCTTAAGTAGTATAATTTAGCTCTTCTTACCTTACCTGATCTAATAACTTTTATTGTATCAACTATCGGACTATAAAGAGCAAAAGTTCTTTCAACACCTTCTCCGAAAGAAATTTTTCTAACTGTAAAGGATGAATTTAAGTCTCTATTTTTCTTTGCTATACAAACACCTTCAAAATACTGAATCCTATCTCTTTTTCCTTCAGTAATTTTTACACCAACTTTTATGATATCTCCTGGAAAAAATTCTGGAAGTTTTTTTTCAGCTGAAATTTTTTTAACGTTTGCTTTATTTATGTCTTCTATATTTTTCATGTTTAAATTTTGCAATTTTAGTCCTTCTTATATTTTTGCCATAAATCTGGCCTTCGGTGCCGTGTTATAGCCTCAGATTGTGATAAACGCCAGCTTTTAATTTTATTATGATCTCCAGATAAAAGAATGTCTGGAACACTTAATTTCTCCCATATTTGAGGTTTAGTATATTGTGGATACTCCAAAAGTCCATTTTCAAAACTTTCATCTTTTGTAGAATTAAGGTTTCCTAATACTCCAGGAACCAATCTTAAAACTGTGTCTAAAACAATAAAAGTAGCCATCTCTCCTCCTGAAAGTATAAAGTCTCCTATACTTATCTCTTCAACGTTCCTAGAGTCTAGAACTCGTTGATCAACTCCCTCGAAGTGCCCGCATAAAATATTTACTTTGTTTTTTTTAACAATATCCTGTGCAATATTTTGATTAAAAATTTTCCCTTTAGGTGTTAAATAGTAAACTGTTTCTTTTTCTTCGAGATTTGAATCTAAAGATTTTGCTACTACATCTGGTCTCATTAACATACCTACGCCACCGCCATATGGGGTATCATCAACAGTTTTGTGTTTATCGTCTGCATAATCCCTTATGTTTATAAGTTTTAAATCCCAAAGTTTTTTTTCAAAAGCTTTTTTACAAATACCTATATCGAAAGGTCCTGGAAAATATTCAGGATACAAAGTAAAAATTTTTGCTTTAAACATAATTATTTTTTCTTCTCCTCCTTAGGTGCCTCTGCTTTCTTTTCTTCTTTTGGTGCTTCAGCTTTTTTCTCTTCCTTAGGTGCCTCTGCTTTCTTTTCTTCTTTTGGTGCTTCAGCTTTCTTTTCTTCTTTTGGTGCCTCTGCTTTCTTTTCTTCTTTTGGTGCTTCAGAAGCATCTTTTTTTCTATCTTTTTTTGGAATAGCTTTATTTGGATTATTTCCTGGTTTAGGCATTTCCATTAAATTATTTTCTCCAAGTAATCGAGCAACTCTAGTTGTTGGCTTTGCTCCTTGACTCAGCCAATACTTTATTCTTTCTGACTGTAGTCCAACTCTTTCTTTTTTTTCTTTAGGAAGTAGAGGATTGAAAAAACCTAATTTTTCGATAAATCTTCCATCTCTAGGGAATCTGCTATCTGCAACCACGATTTTATAAACTGGTCTCTTTTTTGTTCCTCCCATTGATAATCTTAACTTTAACATTTATTTCTCCTTTTTATTTAAGTTGATTGAATAGCTCAGGTGGAATTCCTTTTTCCGTTAAGCCTTTTGTGTTTCCTTTTGACATCTTTTTCATCATGTCAGACATCATTTTAAATTGTTTTAACAATTTATTGATAGTGGCAATATCTGTTCCAGAGCCATTAGCAATTCTTTTTTTTCTTGAACCATCGATAATTTTTGGATTTTCTCTTTCTTTTTTAGTCATTGAAAGTATTACCGCTTCATTTTGTGTAATTATTTTTTCGTCAACACCAGCTTGGTCCATTTGGGATTTTATTTTTGAAACTCCAGGTAAAAAAGACATCACACCCTCTAGTCCTCCCATTTTTTTCATTTGTTTTAATTGAGAAAGATAATCTTCTAAAGAAAACTGACCTTTCCTTAAACTCTCTTCAGTTTCTTTGAGTTTTTCCTCGTCGATTTCGTCTGCTGCTTTTTCAACGAGAGATACGATATCCCCCATTCCTAAAATTCTATTGGCAATTCTATCGGGATGAAAACTTTCAAAATTTTCTATTTTTTCTCCAATACCTAAAAATTTAATTGGAACATTGGCAATATGTTTCATGCTTAATGCAGCTCCACCTCTACCATCACCGTCAGCTCGAGTTAGTATTATTCCGGTAACCTTTACCGTATTGGAAAATTCTTTTGCAACACTCGCGGCTACTTGTCCAGTTAATGAGTCCGCAACAAGTATAGTCTCTGTTGGTTTTATTACTTCTTCGATTTGTTTTATCTCGGACATCATCTGTAGATTTATTTGCGTTCTTCCCGCGGTATCAAAAATGATTACATCAGAACCATTTAAATTAGCTGCAGATAAGGCTCTTCTGCAAATGTCAGCTGGAATTTGATCTTTTATCACTGGCAAGGTTTGGATATTATTTTGATCACCCAAAATTTTTAGTTGTTCCTGAGCAGCTGGTCTATAAATATCTAAACTTACCATCATAATTTTTTTCTTATTATTTTTTTCTAAAAATTTTGAGAGTTTTGCAGTTGTGGTTGTTTTTCCTGAACCTTGTAAACCAACCATCATTATTGTTACCGGTGGATTGGACTTTAAATTAATTTCTTGATTGCTATCACCTAAAAATGAAACAAGCTCATCGTGAACAATTTTAACAACCATTTGTCCTGGAGCTGTGGATCTTATTATTTCTTTTCCTAATAATTTTGGTTTAACTTTTGTTACAAAATCTTTTACTACCTCGAGCGATACATCTGCCTCTAGTAAAGCTTGTCTAATAAGCTTAAGACCCTCATCAACCTGTTTTTCATTAAGTGATGGCGCCTTTTTAAATGTATCGAGTATTCCCTCGAATTTATTTGTCAAATTTTCAAACATAATTTCTTCCAGCAGCAATCGCACCAGTGGGCGAACCCTCGCTGACTGGTGTCGATCTCTTTGTTTCCAAAGACACCGCAAAATGCTGTTTTTGCGGAAGTTGTGAGAAACTATAATAGAGGTTCAAAAAGTCAATAAATAAGTTAAGTATTATTATATGGATTTTAAAGCTTATAAAATGGATGGACTTGGAAATGACTTCGTCATAATTGATCAACGTGAAAAAAAATATGATCTAAACGATTCTCAAATAAAAAAAATTTGTGACAGAGACAATATTGGTTGTGATCAACTAATTTTTATAAATAAAAGTGATAAATTTGATGCATTTCTAAACTTTAAAAATTCAGATGGCTCAGACTCCGCAGCATGCGGAAATGGAACTAGATGTGTAGCTAGTTTGTTATCAAAAGAAAATTCAAAGAGCTTAATTATTGTTGAAACTTCTTCAGGAAAATTAGAGTCGAAAATATTAAATAATAATTTGATCCAAACAAATATTGGAAAACCAAAAAATAATTGGAATCAAATACCTCTAAGTGAGAAAATAGATACAAAAAAAATAAGAGTTAAGGTCGGTGATATTGAGTTCTTAGGCACAGCAATTAATGTTGGAAATCCCCACATTATTTTTTTTATAAACGAATTAGAAAAGATCGAAATTGAAAAAGTTGGACCGATCTTAGAAAATCATGAATTATTTCCTGAAAAAGTTAATGTTACTTTTGCAAAAGTGCAAAATGAAAATCATTTTAAAGTATTGCACTGGGAAAGAGGAGCTGGTCCTACAAAAGCATGTGGAACTGCAGCATGTGCAACAGCTGTAGCTGGTGAAATTAATGGTATCTCAAAATTTCCAACCGAAATAGAATTTAAATTAGGAAAAATTAAAATCAATAAAGATGAACAAGGAAACATTATTATGGAAGGTTTAGTCTCAGAAGTTGAACATATTGATATAAATTTATGATTAATATTTTTCAAAAATTTAAGGATGGCTTAAAAAAAACTACGTCAAATTTTTCAGAAGGTATAAAAGACATTGTAGTAAACAAAGAAATTGACGATAAAACCTTAGAAGAAATTGAGGAATTTTTAATTCAATCAGACGTTGGGGTTGATGCTTCATCAGAGATTAGACAACAAATAGCTAATAGCAGAATCGATCCAAGTAAAAATAAACTGGATGAGATTAACAAGATTCTTAAAGAATATATTCTCTCATTAATGAAACCTTTAGAAAATAAAAATTTTTTTGATCAATCTAATGAAACTAGAGCAATTTTAGTTTCAGGTGTCAATGGGGTAGGAAAAACAACTACAATTGGGAAAATGTCTAAGATATTTCATAATAATAATAATAAAACAGTGCTAGCTGCTTGTGACACATTTAGAGCTGCAGCAATAGATCAGTTAGAAAACTGGTCAAAAAAAGTTGGAAGTGAAATAATAAAATCAGAGGCAGGAAGTGATCCTGCGTCTGTTGCTTTTAAAGCAATGGAATATTCAAAAAAAAATGAAATTCATACAGTTTTAATAGATACGGCTGGTAGACTTCAGAATAAAAAAAACTTGATGGATGAATATAAAAAAATTGCAAATGTAATTAAAAAAGTCGATAGCAATGCACCCCACGATGTTGTTCTAATCTTGGATGCTACCTCAGGACAAAATGTGATAAATCAAGTAACAGAGTTTAATAACATTATCCCTTTGACAGGTCTTGTCATGACAAAACTTGATGGAACTGCAAAGGGGGGAATTTTAATTGCTGCTGCAAAAAAATTCAAACTTCCAATAATTGCAATCGGTCTTGGTGAAAAAGAAGACGATTTGCAATCTTTTGATGCTGAAACTTTTGCAGAAAATTTTTTAAGTTTAAAATAATTAATTCAATTCATTAATAAAATTTTTTATATTCCCTAAAAGTTCTTGGTCAAAATCCATCATGTGATCATCGCCTGATTTAAAATAACTAAATTTTGGTTCTGAAAAACTTTCAAATATTCTTTTTCCCATACTAAATGGAACAATGTTATCTTTATCCCCGTGCATAACGAGTTTAGGGAAAGTTATTTTGCCAATTTTATTAATAGAGTCATATCTGTCTTTCAAAAGTAAATTCACTGGTAAATAAGGATAATATATTTTCGAGAGTTCAACCATTGAAGTAAAAGGAGATTCTAAGATAATTCCTGCAAATGAAAATTTTGAACCAAGGTCCACTGCAACAGCTGTACCAAGAGACT
The DNA here is from genome assembly GCA_902535745.1 of uncultured Pelagibacteraceae bacterium. Lineage (GTDB taxonomy): Bacteria > Pseudomonadota > Alphaproteobacteria > Pelagibacterales > Pelagibacteraceae > Pelagibacter. The sequence continues at coordinate 42,777 of CACAUR010000001.1, read as the reverse complement.
CTCCGTAAAGAATAATATTGCTATCATCAATGTTGATGGAATTTAACCACTTTTTTGCTGCCATTGAGTCATTGTACAAACCTTCTTCTGTTGGTTTTCCCCCATTCCCACTGAAACCTCTATAAGCAATAATTAAATAATTTAAATCTAGTTCAGCTATCTCATTTAATTTGTAAATTCTATTTTGTAAATTTCCTGCATTCCCATGAAAAAATAGTAATGTCTTGTATTTCCTGTCTTTTAAATGATGCCAACCAATTAACTTATTATCCGACTCAACAAACACTTTTTCTATATTATGTGTAAGTTTGTTCTCATCTAAATAATTATTTTCATTAGGATGATATAATAATTTTCTCTGTGACAGAAAAATTACTAAACAAATAATTACATAAACACTAATTAAACCAATTAAAGTACTAAAGATAAGCATAATTTTCTTATTTAACATTCTAAGCCTTTTTTCTAACTAGATAAACGCCAAGAAAAACCAGAAATGTTCCATATAGGTGAAATAGTTCTAAGGTTTCACCAAAAAATAAAATTCCGTAAAATGCACCATAAACTGTAAATAGATATAAAGTAAACCCAGTGGTTGTAGCGCCAAGATACTTTTGAGTATAAGTGTATAAAATAAAAGCAATTATTCCTGGAGATATTGCTGCAAAAAAAATCCAAAACAAAAATTTCATATCAAATATCGTGCTAATTACAAAATTTTGTTCAAGAATATAAAAAGGTAATAAACTTAAAGCTCCAAAAAAAGAAATAGCTGTAAATCTTTCAAAAACGTTTAAAGATGATTTCCAATTGAATAAAAATATAGAGTATAATGCCCATCCAATAGACGCTCCTAACATCCATAAATCTCCTTTTGTAAATTTTAAAGATATCAATGATAAGTATTCACCCTTAATGATAATAATTAAAACTCCAAATAAGCAAGAAAATAATCCTATCGATTTAAATAAGTTCATTTTTTCTTTAAATAAGAAATAAGAAAGTAAAATAATAAAAATTGGGGATGAGGTGTAAATTATACCCATATTTATTATTGTTGTTGTTTGACCAGCTATAAAGGGGAAGGCTCCACAGACTCCGCACCCCATGAGACCTAAAAAAAATAATTCTTTATATTCTTTTAACAATATTTTTTTTTTATAAAAAATTTTGTAATTAAATAAAATCAACAAGAAAAATACTGTTGACCATCTCCAAAATGCTAAGGAAATCGGCGGGACATGTTCTACGCCCCCTCTGGCCACCACAAGATTACTTGCCATAAAAATAGGTTGAATTAGAAGTAATGAGTAGGGTAAAAAGTCCTTTTTTTTCACTATTTACTAGGACTTATCAAAGAAGGACTCGTAAATCATCATTGCAATTGCTATTCCCATTAATATGTAAACTGGTAATACATCTAAAAACCCGATCATCATTGATCTGGTTAATGTTGTTGCTAGTCCAACCAAAAAAAAGATCGCAAAAGATAAACCGACTATTATTGTAATTTTATTCATTAAATTTTTTACTTTCTTTCTCTAACCAATTAGCAACTCCTAAAAATCTATGATCATCATACTTGTCACCAATTAATTGTACACCTAATGGTAAATTATTTTCTCCTTGAAGTAAAGGTAGAGAGATAGCTGGTGTATGCATATAAGACCAGACTCTATTAAAGTCTGCACTACCTGTGCTCTTCAAGCCTTTATCAGCAACACCAGTACTACATGGACTTAGAACCCCGTGATAATCCTCAAATACTTCCTTGTAAGACTCATAGCTTCTATCCATAAAATCTACCGCATCAAGATATTCTTTTGCTGAATATTTCATACCTCTTGAAATTGCAGCTTGCATTTCTTTTGAAAGTTTATTTTTAGATTTTTTATAATAAACTTGAAAATTATTAGCTAAATCAGTTTCATGAATAATTCGATGATATTTGTCTATATCTTTGAAATATGAAGGTGTATCAAAGACTTCGATATTTTTTTTAAATGATTTGATAAAAAATTCAAAAGCATCTCTTGATTTTTTATCAATTTTTTTCCAACTTTCAGTTTTGTAAAAAATAAATTTAGGATCAAACATTGGACCTTTTTTGCATTCTTCCAACATAAATTCTGATGAAAAGTGAATTGTAGCTTTATCGTAAGGATCTTTTTTAATTAAAACTTTTGCAAGTAGAGCAACATCTTCAACTGTTCTGCCAAATACACCTATGTGGTCTAAATTATATGATGTTTTTAAAACTCCATTACGAGAAATTAATCCATAGCTTGGTTTATAACCCACAACACCACAATAAGAGGCTGGTCTGATAACTGAACCTCCTGTCTGAGAACCGATAGATAATGGTGCCATATGAGATGCTATAACAGCAGCAGATCCACTTGAAGATCCTCCGGGAGTTCTAGAATAATCGTGTGGATTTTTAGTTTTTGGAGGAGCAAGATAAGCAAGTTCAGACGTATTAGTTTTTCCCATTATTATAGCTCCAGCTGATTTTAACAAATCTACTATTTCTGCATTTTGTGACTCTGTCTTACCTTTTCTTAAAACAGTTCCACATTCAGTCGGCATTTCATAGGTTCCTATAATGTCTTTGAGTGCAACTGGTATCCCATGAAGCGGACCTACTACTTTTCCAGCCCTTCTGTGATTATCTGCTTCCTCAGCTTTTTCTATTAGAAGCTTTTTGTCAAAATGGGCCCAAGCTTTAACATCTTTTTCAAACTTATTGATTTGATCGATATACAAATTACATAACTCAACAGAAGTTAAGTCTGAATTTCTTATCTTATCTGCAATTTCAGATACTTTTAATGAAAAGACGTTAGACATAAAAATTATTCAGCAAATAACGTATCAGGTAACCAAAGTGCGATCCCAGGAAACATATACATCAATACCATTGCAAAAATTACTATTGCGAGGAAAGGCATTATGCCCCTAAAAATTTGCATTAGCTCTACGTTTCTACTTTGAACACCTTTTAGATAATAGGCTGACATTGCCATCGGTGGTGTTAGAAAAGAAGTCTGTAAATTTAAAGCTATTAGCATAGCAAAAAAATAAGGGTTTACTCCAAAGAACTCTACAAGTGGCAAGAATATTGGTACAAAGATAATTAATATTTCTGTCCACTCTAATGGCCAACCAAGTAAGAATATAATTATTTGAGTTATAACTAAGAACTGCCAAGGTTGAATATCCATTGACTTGAAAAATTGTTCAAAAACTTCGTGACCACCTAAATATGAAAATACTGAGGCGAATGTCCAAGATCCAACAAATAACCACATAATCATAGCACTGGTTTTTGCAGTTAAAAAAACTGACTCTTTAAAATTTTTCCATTTTAACGATTTATAAAAATAAGATAAAACTAGTGCACCGAACGCACCGACAGCCGCAGCTTCTGCAGGAGTTGCCAAACCTCCTAGAATTGTTCCTAGAACTAAAATTATTAATGAAAACAATGGTACAAAAGATACTAAAACTTCTTTTAAAATTTCTGCTCTTGGAGGGATTTCCTCTGCCGCAGGTTTGGGTGCTAATGAAGGGTTAAAGTACGCTCTTATAATTACATATAAAATATAAAGTCCAGCCAACATAAGACCAGGAAATATAGCTGCAGCAAAGAGTCTAAGTGGTGATAATTGAGCAATTACTGCATAAACTATAAGCATTATACTTGGAGGTATTAAAATTCCTAAACAACCACCCGAGCATATTACTCCAGAAGCAAATTTTTTATCATATCCAGCTCTAATCATTGCGGGCCAAGCTAAAAGGCCCATTAAAGTTACTACTGCTCCAATGATACCTGTTGCTGTTGAAAATAAGGCACATGTAACTAAAGCAGCTACAGCCATTGATGCGGGTAGTCTATGAGAGGCAAGTCTTATTGCAAAAAATAGTTTTGCAACTATACCAGCTCTTTCAACTAAATAACCCATAAATAAAAATAAGGGGACAGCGGTCAAAACAGTGTTATCCATAATGGTGTAAGTGTTCTGGACCAATAAAGAAAATATCCGATTATCGAGTAAATGATCCATCCTTGAAGGATCGAAGTATGCGTAATAACCAAATCCAACTCCCATAGCTAGTAAAGTAAATGCAATTGGAAAGCCCAATAAGACTGCAAATAAAAATAGACTCATCATTAATATTGCTATCTCAGGATTTGTTAATTCAAATAACATCTGCTTTTTCGTCCTTTTGTGAAGTTCTCATTAATACTTTTTCTGTTTCCTCAGCATCTGCTGATAATCTTGTTGGCCAATGACCTGTTCTTATGCAAATGATTGCTCTAAATACTTCGCTGATACCTTGGATCGCTAACAATAATCCCGACAAAGGTATTATAGATTTTGCCATATAAATTTGTATTTGTGCTGGACTGTTCCAGCTAGTTTCTTTAATTTTCCAAGCTAGTGCTGCATACTCATATCCATAAAATACTAAAGCTAATATTCCTGGAAAGAAAAATATAAAATATAAAATTAAATCAATCCAACCTTGAACTCTTGTTGGAAATAATCTGTAAATAACATCCCCTCTAACATGTGCTTCCGTTGATAAACAATAAGCACCCGCCATCATAAAAATTGCTCCATACATTTGCAGACTAAAGTCAAAGTTCCATAAAGTTGGGCTGTTAAAGGCATAAGCCATTATTACTTCGTAACACGTTCCCCCCATTAAAATTACAATACACCATGAGAACGCCTTACCCATTGAAGCACTTAGAGTATCTGCGAATTTTATGAAAGATTTCATTGTACTACTTTATGTTAAATTCTACCTATTAATCAAACAAAAAAAAGGGGGCCTTTAGGCCCCCTTAAATTGCGTAAAACTAATATTATATTTTTACTTTACCAATAGGTCCGAACTCATTTTCATAAGCTAATTTGTAATTAGGTTGATTCATCAACAAGTACTTCATTACTCTCTTAGCATATGCTTTTTGAGAATCGACGATTTTCTTAAAGAAAGCATCTTTCTTAGTGAAATCACCGATAACTTTATCCCAACCTTTTAATTGTTGAGCTAAAATTTCATCAGACGTTTGATAAACGTTTACTTTATGTTGGTTCATTAATTTAGATAAGTCTGCTGAATATCTAACTAATGCTTTAAAGTAGTTATCTGTATTAGCAGCGTAAGCAGCATTTTTCAATATTGCTTTGTTCGCTGGTGATAGACTGTTAAACGTTTTGTTGTTAATTGGTATTTCAAACATCTCTTGTGATTGGTGAAAGCTTCCTAAGTGATAATGCTTAGAAACATCTTGCATACCAAATTGAGAGTCTGATGTTGGGTTGTTAAACTCAGCTGCTTCAATCAAACCAGTTTTCATAGCTGGTTGAATTTCACCACCTGGTAACTGTCTTACGACCATTCCCATTGCAGTAAGAACGTTAGTAGCAAGACCAACTGTTCTGTACTTCATACCTTTAACGTCAGATACTTTTGTTACGTTCTTTTTAAACCAACCAAACGGTTGAGCTGGCATAGGCATATGGAAAACACCTGTATAATCAAAACCAACTTTCGCAATTGTTTCTTCATACAGTTTTCTTCCTCCACCATACTCCATCCATCCCATAACTTCCTGAGATGACATTCCGTAAGATGGTCCAGTTCCAAATAAAGATGCGGCTGGGTTTTTACCATACCAATACGCAGTTACCCAGTGTCCCATATCTACAGCACCTGAACTTACTGCTTGGCCGATCTCACTTGTTTTTACAACTGCCCCTACAGGTTGAAGATCAATTTTAAGTGATCCACCTGACATGTCGCTAACCATTTTGCAATAGTCTCCTGCCATTTCAAAAAAGATGTTAGCACCACTTGGCCATGCCGCTTGCATTTTTAGAGTTTGTGGCGCTCCAAATGCAATGTTTGGCATTGCTACTGCTGCTGTTGCTGCTGCACCAGTTGCTGCTGCTGCCTTAAAGAACTTTCGTCTTGAAGGAATTTTTCCCTTCAATGATTTTTTTTCTTTAATCATTATTTTCTCCTCTTGTTAAGTTAATTAACTTGTAACTATTTAAGCATAATAATGAAAAAGAGTCCTACTGTTAATTCGCGCGTAGGTAATTTATTTACAACTATGAGTGGTATTATTTTGCTAGTTTACTTTATTTTTACACGAACCTGTTTGGAAAAATTCTGTGATGTTATCGATAGCTAGATTTGCCATTGCGGTTCTAGTTTCTTTCGTGGCGCTACCTAAGTGAGGAAGAATAAAAGCACTTTTGTGTTTTAAATACCCAGGGTTTAAATTTGGTTCATTTTTATAAACATCCAATCCAACCGCATAAACTTTTCTTCTATTTAATGCGTCTATTAAAGCTTCATCATCTACAATATCTCCCCTCGCGACATTGGTAACAACTGCACCTTTTGGTAAAAGCTCTAAACTATCTTTATTGATTAAGTTAATTGTTTCGTTTGAGGCAGGACAACAAACTGAGAGAACATCTGAAACAGACAACAAACTTTCTAATTTTTCATGATAGATGGCGCCTTGCTCTTTTTCAGAATTTAATTTTGATCTGTTGTGATAATGAATAATCATTCCTAAAGATTTTGCAATTTTAGCAATTTTTTGACCAATTCTCCCCATTCCTAAAATACCTAATCTTGATCCTGTTAACTGTTTTCCGATTAAATAGTCTGCTGACCACTTCCAGTCCCCAGCTCTTGCTCCCTCTATTCCCTCTGAGGCTCTTCTGCACGCCCCAAGAATTAAGAGAACGCCTATTTCTGCTGTAGCATCTGTTAGAACTTCTGGTGTATTTGTAACGGTAATATTTCTTTTTTTTGCAGCATCAAGATCAATATTACCGAACCCAACTGCAAAGTTGGAAAGAATTTTTACACTGTCTGGTAAAAAATTTATTGTTTCTTTGTCTAATTTATCAGTCAATGCAGAAAGGACACCGTCACAACCTTGGCTCATTTCTATTAATTTTTTTTGTGAGTATAATTCATCATTTGAATTCAGTTTAACATCATAAAGTTTTTTCAACTTTTCCTCGTTTGAGTCAAGTAATTTTCTAGTGACTAATATTTTTTTCATAAGAGATTTAATTTAGATCAAAAATTTTACCAGGATTCATTATATTATTTGGATCCATAGTTCTTTTAATTAGTTTCATCGTTGGAAGATTATCAGCATGTTCTTTTTTTAAATATTCTTTTTTATGTAGTCCTACGCCATGCTCACCTGTAATTGTTCCCTCAAGTTCCAATGTTTTCTCAATTAAAATGTCACTGAATTTTCTTATCTTTTCGTAAGTTTCTTTTTTTTCAGGATTGTAAGGGAGTAAAACATGAAAATTTCCATCTCCTAAGTGCCCTACCATTGGGGCCCTTAATCCAAATTTTTTAACCTCTTCTTCAGCAAATTTTACACATTCAGTTATTTTTGAGATTGGTAAACACACATCTGTTGAATAAACCCTACCATTATCTATTAAAGCTTTGACTGAATAATATACATCCCATCTCGCTTTCCATAATTTATTTCTTTCCTCTAAACTTTTTGCCCACTTAAATGAACTTCCATTGTTATTTTTTGATAATTCCTCTACAGTTTTAATTGACTCTTTATTTGAAACTTCTGAACCATGAAATTCAAAGAATAGTGTTGGAAGAGCTTTAACATCTTCTAATTTTGAATAATTAATACTTATTTCCATTTGATCTTTATTGAGCATTTCAATTCTTGCAATTTGGATACCATATTGAATAATTTCTTGTGCAGTTTTCACTGCATCTTCTAAAGATGAAAAATGACAAACAGCACTCATTATACTTTCAGGAATAGGAGATAACCTCAATTGAATTTCAGTTATAATTCCTAAAGTACCTTCTGATCCTACAAATAAATTTGTTAAATTATATCCAGCAGAAGTTTTTTTTGTTCTTCCTCCTGTATTCATTATTTCACCATTAGGAAGAACAACTGTTAAGCCAGTTATTACAGTTTTCATTGTACCGTATTTTACTGCCATTGTTCCAGAAGCAGAAGTTGAAGCCATGCCTCCTATTGCAGCGTTTGCACCAGGGTCAATTGGGAAAAAAACACCGTCCTCTCTCAAAAAATCATTTAGTTGTTCTCTTGTTACGCACGCTTGGACTCTGCAGTCAAAATCTTGAGTGTTAACAGTTAAAATTTTGTTCATTTTTTCTAGAGAAATTGTTATGCCTTTATCGTTACCGACTACATTTCCCTCAAGGGATGTTCCAGTGCCAAAAGGAACGACTGGTACTTTGTGCTCGTTACAAAGCTTAAGTATTTTCGACACCTCTTCATTTGTTTCTGGGAAAACTACTGCTTTAGATAAAATCGGATCGTAAGTATCTTCTCCTCTAGAATAATTTAAGCGTGTAGACTCTGATTGAGAAAATCTACCATTCAAAATTTTTTTTAATTCTTGTTGAAGAATGGTATTCATAAGATTTGATATTATCTAATATTTTTCGGAAATACTATTAAAACTATTTCAGCATTTTTTTGATGTTTTCTAATGCTTGTGAAATATTATCTCTTGATGCAGCAAAACTGAATCTAACATAATTCTGGCAAGTTTCACCAAAAGCTGATCCAGGAACTATTGCTACACCTGCTTCATGCATAGCCTTCCTTGCAAATTCAGCACCGTTCATGCCAGTTCCAATTACTTTAGGAAATGCATAAAATGCTCCGCCTGGTAAGCTGCATTCAACACCTGGTAAATCATTTAACCCTTTATAAATTAGATCTCTCCGTTGGGTAAATTTTTCCATCATTGTATTGATTGAATCATCTGGTCCATCTAATGCAGCGATACCTGCAAACTGAGCTGCAGCATTAACACAAGAAACACTATTGATTAATAATTTATTGACATGCTGGATTAAATTTTGAGGCCAAAAACTCCAACCAAGCCTCCAACCTGTCATTGAATAAGCTTTACTCCATCCCTCTAAAACTATCAATCTTTCCCTTAATTCTGGATAATGGAAAAATGATGGCATTTCTTTATTATCAAAAATTTGTCTACTATAAATCTCGTCACTTAATATTGTTACGTGAGGATATTTTTTTAGACCATCAGCTAAAAAGTCAATATCTTTTTTGTCAACAAAGCTTCCTGTTGGATTGTTTGGATTAATTAAGATTAACAGTCTAGTCTTGTCAGTAATTAAAGATAATATTTTATCTGGGTTGAATTTTAAATCTTTATCCTCTGTTAAATCATAAGGAACAGATGTTGAGCCAGTATAATTTATCATCGACTCATATATTGGGAATGCTGGTGTAGGATGTATTATCTCTGCTCCTGGTTCACCAAAACATTGGATAGCATAACTCATTGTAGGTTTTCCACCTGGCATGATGAGAATTCTTTCAAAATCGATATCAACATTATAACGTTTTTTTATCCATCTGGTGACAGCCTGACGACATTCAGGAATACCATTTGACATTACATATCCATGATGTCCATCATCAAGTGCTTTCTTGGCTGCTTCAACAACATGTTTTGGAGTTTTAAAATCTGGTTGACCTAATCCTAAATGGATCATGGGTTTACCTTGAGCCTCCAATTTTTTTGCTTCCGCAAGGACGGTAAATGCAGACTCGGTTCCTAATCTATCTAAACTCTTAGCTAACTTCATAAAAAATTGTTTTATATCCTATTTCTATAAATTAATTTAGAACTATTCAACTCCTTTAAGTTCTTACAGCCCATTAAAACCATATTTCTATTAATTTCATCGCGCATATTTTGGAGTAATTGTTCAACACCTTGTTGACCTCCTGCGGCCAAAGAGAACAAAAACATTTTACCGAAACTACAAGCTTTAGCCCCTGCTGCGATAGCTTTTAGGACGTGAGTTCCTCTTCTAACTCCTCCATCGAGAATAATTTCTAATTTATCTCCTACCGCATCTGAAATTGCCTTAACTTGATCAAATGGTGAGCGTGATCCATCTAATTGTCTACCGCCGTGATTTGAGATCATTATTGCTGTGCATCCAATATCAATAGCTTTTTTTGCATCTTCCACTGACATAACTCCTTTTAGCGCAAAGGGTCCGTTCCATTTTTTTGCACAATACTCAGCATCTTTCCAACCCATTGCAGGGTCATATTGTTCGTTAATATATTCAATCACTGACTTTGCAATATTTGTGCCTTTATCTGTTTTCTTTTTTACATTTGATAATTCAAATTTTTTGCCCATTAAATAGTTTAAAACCCATCCAGGGCGCACTGCAAAACTCATTATACTTTCGATTGTAAGTTTAGGCGGAGTTGTAAATCCTGTTCTATGATCTTTTTCTCTGTTACCTGCAACTAAAGTATCTACAGTTAAACACATAGCATCAAAGCCGGATCTTTTAGACCTTTCAATTAAATCATCAGAAATTGATCTATCCTTATGAACATATAGCTGAAATAATTTTGGTCCGCTAGAAATATTCGAAACTTCCTCAATGGTGTTATTCCCCATTGACGACATACTGTAAAAAGTATTAAATTTTTCAGCTGCTCTTGCAGAAGCCTTATCCCCATCTGGATGATAAAGTCTTTGCATCGCTGCAGGTGAAAGAAAAATTGGTATGTCAATTTTTCTACCAAATAAAGTTGTGGATAAATCAGGTTTACCTACGCTTGCCAGGATATTTGGAACAAGATCACAATCATCGAATGATGCTGTGTTTCTCCTTAACGTCGACTCATCATCTGCTCCGCCATCTATGTAATGAAAAATTGGTGAAGGTAATCTCTTTTTTGCAAGCTTTCTAAAGTCTTCAAAGTTATAACAATTTTTTAAACGCACTATCTTCTAAATCTTAAGTTACTTCTATTAAGATCTGAAATTTTTGTACACCCCATTAATTTCATATCTCTTACCAATTCAGATTTATATAATTCTAAAGCTCTTTCAACACCTGCTTGACCAGCTGCAGCTAAAGCGTAAAGATATAGTCTTCCTCCTGCACAAGCTTTAGCACCAAGAGATAAAGCTTTTAACATATGTGTTCCTCTTTGAAATCCACCCTCACAGATAACATCTAATTTGTCTCCAACTGCATCTACTATTTCTGTAAGTTGATCAAAAGGAGATCTTGAGCCATCAAGTTGTCTTCCTCCATGGTTTGAAACCATTATTCCTGAACATCCAATATCAACAGCTTTTTTTGCATCCTCTACACTCATAATTCCTTTTAATGCAAAATGGCCTCCCCATTGTGAGCAAAGTTTTTCTGCATCTTTCCAATTCATAGATTGATCTAACATGGTAGAAAAATAATTTCCAATCGAAGAGTTTGTACTTGTGCCTTCCTTTACAAAATCTTGAAGATGGGGTAATTCAAACTTACCTTTCGTCAAATAGTTAATTCCCCACATTGGTTTAGTAGCAAAACTAAATAAACTCGATAATGTTAATTTGGGGGGTGATGTAAATCCAGTTCTTAAATCTCTTTCACGATTTCCTCCAGTAATAGTATCAACTGTTAGAGCCATAACATCAAACTTTGCAGCTTTTGCTCGTTCCAAACATGAAGTATTTAATCCTCTATCTTTATGAAAATAAAATTGAAACATTTTTGGAGTATCAATCATCGAGGATATTTCCTCTACACTTACCGTAGCTAAAGCTGAAACTCCAAACATAGTATTAAATTTTTGTGCTGCTTTACCTACTGCTCTTTCTCCGTCATAATGGAAAAGTCTTTGAAGTGCTGTAGGTGAGCAATAAAAAGGTAAATCAAGTTTTTTTCCAAATATGGTAGTTGATAGATCAATGTTCTCAACACCTCTTAAAACATTTGGCACTAAGTCAACATCATCAAATGCACTTGTATTTCTTGCGTAAGTTATTTCATCATCCGCAGCGCCATCAATATAATGAAAAATTGGTGACGGGAGTTTTTTCTTAGCTAGTTTTCTAAAATCTCTAAAATTATGACAATTTGAAAGTTTCATAATACTATTTTAAAAACTTTTCATGAAATTAAACATGTAACTATCTGCCCCAGGATTTTTATCCCCTAAATCGGCATTAGATAGATGACTTTGCGAATATCCCAATCTTGAGCCAAAAAAATCTATAGATATTTGAAGTTCAGATTTAAATTCTAAGGGGTAACCTAAATCTTTACCATCGCCTACAGAGTATAAACCAGGTGAGAAACTTGGGGTTAAATTTAATTTACCAATTTTATAATCCGCTTGAACTCCAGTATAAAAGTATGTATCTGAATCCGCTGTCATCATAAACCCTGATATTGGACTTAACTTTCCTAAAAAGGTATCTCTGAATAAATTCTCATTAGAATGTTGTATACCGAATAATTCCGAAGATTTGTTTAAATCATTGTTGATATCCCACACTCCTGAAAAGAAATTAAGTTGATGACCATCGGTAGATTTCAATTCATCAGCATTTATGCTCTTTGTTGATCCAACAATTATTAAAAAAATTGTTAAAATTTTAATTATTCTTTTGATCATATTTTTCTAAAAATTTTTTTTACTATTATGGCACCTCCAATTAAAAATAACAATAAGGGCAAAGACCACAATAAAAGGGTATTTCTTGATATACCTGGATCATATACTATCCACTGACCATATTTCTTAACAAGTGATGAAAATATTTCCTCATTGGTTTTTCCATCCTCCAATTCACTTTTAATATACTTTTTCATACTTTCGGCAAAATCTGAGTTAGACTCGTGAATCGTTTGACCTTGACAAATTAAACATCTTAAATTTTTAGTAATATTTATAGTTTGCTCTTCAGAATAAGTTGATGATATAGCGAAATTTTTAAAATTAATAGTAATTAATACAAAAATTATTAAAATTTTAATTATTAGTAATTTTTTTGATTTCAAAAACATCCTCGTCATTTAACGGACCTATATATTTTTTCAACACTTTATTATGATCGTTTATTAAAAACGTTTCAGGAACACCATAAGCCCCAAAGTTGATAGATATTGTGCCTTGTTTATCAATAAAGATTTGATCAAATGGATCTCCATATAATTTTAAAAAATTTAAAGCATTTTTCTTTTTATCTTTATAATTTATTCCAACCATCATAATTGAAGTTTCCTTTTTTAATTCTAAGAGTTTGTCACTTTCATCTTTACAAGGTTCACACCACGAAGACCAAATGTTTATTAAATAAAAATTTTTTCCAAAGAGTACTTTGCTAAAATTTATTTTTCTCCCGTCTATTAAATCTTCAACTTCAAAGTCTGTAAAAATTTGCTCATCTGTAATTTTTGGGGAATAAACTTTTTCTTTATCTAGAGCAAATTTAAAAACAAAAAAAGATAATATTAAAAGTATTAAAATAAATAAACTAAATATTGACTTCTTTGTTTTTTCTAAAAATTGCAAACAAACCTCCCAACATGATTATTAAAGTCGAAATCCATACCCAAATCATAAATGGCTTATGTTGGTATCTTACATTAAAAAAATTTTGATCTTTAATTATATTGATTGTTATAAATCTGTCTTTGAATAATGAAGTTTTTATAGATGCTTCACTAGTTGCCATATCTGGTTCATTATAAATTCTTATTTCAGGTTGAAGATTAATAGTTTTATTTTTTTCATCAAGTATTTCAAAAAAACCAATAATCGACTCATAATTTTTTTCTTTTTCTATTGCAATTTTTTTAAAAATTATCTTTTCATTTTTAAGAAAAAAACTCTCCCCAACTTGAATATTCTTAATAATCTCTTTTGATAAAAAACTATTTAATAATATTGATATTAAAAGTAACGAAAATCCAATATGTGAAAATATTTGTGCAAAATTTTTTGTTTTTTGTCTTAGCTGATCTAAACTTTTGAGAAGTAAATAGATAAACCCAATAAATAATAAAAGAATTAATATATTTTTCTCTCCAATATAATAAACAGTAATGAAGGATAAAATCAGTGTAAATATGATTACAAGAAGACTTTTAATTCCAATTCTAAAATTTGTTTTAATCCATTTCATGCTAGGACCAATAGACATAAAAATAACAAACGGAACAAGGAAGGGTAAAATAAGCTTGTTATAAAATGGTGGTCCAACAGAAATTTGTTCGTCTAATATGACGTCAAGAAATATTGGGTAAATAGTACCTATCAAAACGACGCTTAAAAAATACAATATAAACCAATTATTAATTAGAACTGCTGTTTCCTTACTAAAAATAAAAATTTCACTTTTTTGAGTAAAACTTTTATTTTCGAAAATTATAAAAATTACAAATGATAATAAAATTAAAACTAATAAAAATGTTAATATATAAATTCCTCTGGATGGATCATTCGCAAAAGTATGTACCGAATTTAAAATCCCAGATCTCACCAAGAACGTTCCAACCATACTTAATGCAAAAGTTATTATACATAAAACAATTGTCCATTTTTTTAAAAGTTCTCTTTTTTCTAAAGTCACAATACAGTGAAGCAACGCAGTCAAACTTAACCACGGCATTAATGATACATTTTCCACTGGGTCCCAAAACCAAAACCCACCCCATCCAAGTTCATAATAAGCCCATATTGAACCTAATAAAATTCCGCCTGTTAGGAAGATCCAAGAAAATAAAATCCAAAATTTTATATTTTTAGCCCAAATTTTATTTACATAGTTTGACATCATTGAAGCTAACGCAGCTGAAAAGATTATCGATGTTCCCACATAGCCCAAGTATAAAATTGGAGGATGAATACCCAAAGCAGGATCTTGTAATATAGGATTTAGTCCAAGCCCTTCTGTTTGAACTGGGAAAATTTCATTAAAAGGATTTGATGTTTTTAAAACGAACACAAAAAAACCAATTACGATAATTTGATGGAATATTGTAGTTAACAGTCTGTATTTTTTTGGCTCATTTTTAGATTTAAAAATAAATCCTAATAATACCCCAGTTAGAACCAGCAACCATAAGAGTAAGCTACCCTCATGATTTCCCCAAGTCCCTGTAATTTTATAAAATAGAGGCTTTGTAGTGTGAGAGTTATTATAAACTGTCTCGTTACTGAAATCAGAAATTAAAAAAGAATAAATTAACGAAATAAAAGAGATAAAAACAAAAAAAAACTGAAAACCAATTAAACCAGTGGTCTTATCAGAGATTATCGCATCATTTTTTTTTATTTGAATTGAAGAATTAAAAAAAATTAAAATCGATGTTAATAAACCAAAAATTAATGAATAATGTCCTAATTGCGAAATAATCAATTTAATCTCCTAAAGATTTTTTAACTTCTGGGGGCATATAATTTTCATCATGTTTAGCCAAAATTTTATCCGCTACCAAAAATTTTTTATCATTAAGAAATCCCTCCGCAACAACTCCCTTTTCCTCCTCAAATAAATTTGGAACTGTACCTGAAAAAGTTACGTAAAGTTCATTTTTAAAATCAGTGATTATGAAGTTGATTTTATTGTTATTCATTATTACCGAGTCTTTTTTTACCATGCCTCCAACTCTAATTTTTTTTTCAGAAATCTCCGACTGGAGATTAATTTCGCTTGGGGATTTAAAGTATACCACGTTATCTTTTAAAACTTTTAAAACTATAAATGTAGTAAGTACTATTAATGTTAAAAATACGACGATAAATACAAATCTTAATTTAACTTTCTTGCTGTACATTAGTTTAAATTAGATTTTTTGTGCAGCGTTACTTGAAACTAATACTTGGTTAGTTCTTTGTTTGTAGGCCTCTGTATATTTAATTTTTTCTAAATGATTAAATTTAAATTCGAATTTTTTATTTTCTTTTATTAATTGTCTATTGATTATTACGTACAGTGTAAAAAAGTTAATTAGTGTAAATGCAAACGCCGACCATACAAACAATCCGTAACCATTCATAAATAATAAGTTAATCACAATCTATCTAATCCTTTTGACTTAATTTTTATCAATTCTATATTATATTTCATTAAAAAAATTAACACTGAGAATAGTGCAAATGCCGCAGTCATGAGTAATAATGGCGTCAACATCGAGGAATGAATTGTGGTTTCGGAAAGAATTTTGACTGAAGACGGCTGGTGAAGACTCGCCCACCAATCAACCGAAAATTTAATTATTGGTACATTCACAAAACCTGTAATTGCTACTAAACTTGAAACTTTTGATGCTTTATCATTTTCAAATAATCTCCACGATGCAATATAAAGGATATAAAATAAAAATAGCACCAACATTGAAGTAATTCTAGGATCCCATGCCCACCATGTTCCCCATGTTGGTTTTCCCCAAATAGAACCAGTTACTAAAGCAATTAGATTAAAAACTAAACCTGATGGTGCAAGACTTTTTGCAATTATTGCAAAATTTTTATTTTTAAAAATAAAAATACCTAAGGATAGTAAAGCTATAAAAGAAAATATCCCCAGAGAAATCCATGCTGCAGGAACATGAACGTACATAATTCTTACTGCATCGCTTTGGATATAATCCTCTGGTGATAAAAATAAGGATTCAAAAAGCCCTAGCGTAAGGAATATAACGAAGAGAGAGAATACAATAATTCTCGTTACTTTTGATAGTGAGATTATTTTTAATATTTCAAAAATTCTGTTTAACATATTGATAATTTAAATGATTTTATTATAAAGAAATTAACTGATCAAGAACGTTGAGGGAGATAATGTTGGGAAATATTTAACATCCTTGATCAGAAAGCTTATCATAGAACAAAGGTATGTCTAAGATTTGAGAGAATTGTGTTTAAATGATGACCCTATTAATTAATTTGACTGTTTGAAGTAAGAAGAGCCTTTTTTTCCCGAAAATATCTCATTAATTAATGGATGTTTAATCGGTTCTTTCGAATCATCTTTGAGAAGATTTTGTTCAGAAACATATGCTTCGTAAGTAACATCCTCGTTCTCAGCTAACAGGTGATAAAATGGTTGGTCTTTTCTAGGTCTTACATTTTTGGGTATAGACTCATACCATTCTTCAGAATTATTAAATTCAAAGTCTACATCGTAAATAACACCTCTGAAATCAAAGTGTTTATGCTTTACTACATCGCCTATTGAAAATTTTGCTTTTTGAACACTCACACTAAATAATATGGGTATTTGAGATAAAAAATCAATAAAAAAATTATTAAAAGTTTATAAATCTGATATTGTTTAGTTGTGAATAAGTCGTTAATAAAATTTTTAACTGATTTTGGTCCATTAGTAATTTTCTTTTACTTTTACTATAATTCTGGAAAAGATCTTCAGTTAGCTATACCTCCTCTTATAGTTGCAACAATAGTTTCTGTTATGATTGTTTGGTTTTTAGAAAAAAAAATTCCTATGGTGCCCCTTACGGGTGGTATTCTTATAACTCTTTTTGGCGGATTAACTATCTACTTCAACAACCCAATTTTTATTTACATGAAGCCAACAATAATTAATGTGTTATTTGGTTTATCCCTTTTCTTTGGAAAATATTTTACAAAAGAGCCTCTCTTAAAATTAATTTTAGGAAAATCATTACCTTTAAATGATGAAGGATGGAATATTTTAAATTTTAGATGGATATGGTTTTTCTTTGCATTGGCCATTCTAAATGAACTTATTTGGCGAACACAAACTGAGGAATTTTGGGTAAATTTTAAAGTTTGGGGTATGCTGCCGATTACTTTTATCTTTACGGCTTTTCAGATTCCGTTAATTAAAAAATACTCACAAAATGAATAGAAATTTAAAATTAGTTATCAATAACTCGATTAAAAGTTACGAAGAAAAATTTTTTTTCGAAAAAGGTGAGCTTAAAATTATTTTAGATTTATACGCAAAAATGGTTTCGAACGGTTCTTGGAAAGATTATGGTCTTAATATTTCAAATAAACAAGTGAGTTTTAGTGTTTTTAAAAATTCTGCTGAAAATGCAATTTATAATATTTGTAAAAATTTTAAACCAAACAGTAAAAACTTAAAATATTGTATTACTGATAGCAGGGGCCGTATATTAAAAAATTCACACGATCTTGAAAATTTGATTAATAAAATAAATTGGAAAAAGCTTTAATTATCTTCTTTGACCAAAAAGTCTTAGAAGCATGATAAATAGATTTATAAAGTCTAAGTAAAGTGTTAATGCACCCATTATTGCTTTTTTGCCAGATATTTCGACCGTATCTGAAGCTGAATACATATTTTTAATTTTTTGTGTGTCGTATGCAGTTAGACCAACAAAAATTAAAACACCTAATATTGAAATTACAAAATACATCATTGCAGATTTTAGAAAAATATTTACTAGTGAAGCAATTATAATTCCTATTAAGCCCATCATTAAAAATGAACCAAACTTAGTTAAATCTCTTTTAGTTGTATAGCCGTAAATACTCATTGCTCCAAAAGTTGCTGACGTAATAAAAAATACTCTCGCAACACTTACTCCTGTGTAAACTAAAAGTATCCATGATAATGATAATCCCATTAAAGATGCAAACACCCAGAAAACAGTTTGTGCTTTGGCTGCTGACATTTTGTTAATACCAAAACTCATATAAAAAACTATTGCTAAAGGTGCTAACATAATTACCCATTTTAAACCTGAAAAGAAAATTGCGTTACCGAAACTTGTAAATGAAGCAATCGCTCCCGCAGAATCTGTAACAACAGACATTTTAAATGAAATTAATGAAATGATTCCAGTTAAAAGCACTCCAGTCGCCATGTAGTTATATACTTTCAACATGTAAGCTCTTAAACCGGCATCCCAAACTGCGGTTTTTGCAGATGTTGCTTGGAAGATATTTTGTCTGTTAAAATCCATAATTTGAATATATTAATTTTACAAAAATTTTCAATGGTCTAAAGGTACCAAAATATTATATTTTTATGAATTATAAGAAACTAGGCAGTACAAACATCGATGTGAGTACAATTTGTCTCGGAACCATGACTTGGGGGGAGCAAAACTCAAAGGCGGATGGTTTTGAGCAAATGGATTATGCAATTGATAATGGAGTAAATTTTTGGGACACAGCAGAGATATATGCAATACCGATGAGAGAAGAAACTTATGGTGAGACTGAAAACATCATAGGTGAATGGTTCAAAAAATCCAAAAAGAGAGACAAAGTCATTTTAGCCACAAAAGTTTCGGGTCCTACTAGTAAGGAGTATATAAGAGGTGGAGGATGCAGTTATGACAAAAAAAGTATGTCTGAGGCATTAGAGAAAAGTTTAAAAAGAATGCAAACTGATTATATCGATTTATATCAATTACATTGGCCTGAAAGAAATACAAATTTTTTTGGTAAGCAAGGATATGAACACGATTCAAATGAAAAAAATTGGATTGCGTTTGAAGAGATTTTAGAAAATTTAAAAAAATTTGTTGACGAAGGTAAAATTCGATATGTAGGTCTTTCAAACGAAACTGCATGGGGTTTAGCAAAATGTCTTGAGCTGTCAAAGTTAAAAAATTTACCCAAGATGATGGCTGTACAAAATCCTTACAACTTACTCAATAGAACCTATGAGGTTGGCCTTGCTGAAATCTCGGTTAGAGAACAAAGTGGTTTGTTGGCGTATTCTCCATTAGCTTTTGGTTACCTCACTGGAAAATATAGAAATAACAATATGCCAAAAGGTTCAAGAATAGATCTTTTTAAAGACTTTACTCGTTACAATAATGAAAATAGCATTAAAGCTATCGAAGAATACTATAAAATTTCTCAAAAATTTAATTTGGATTTTGCTCAAATGTCTATAAAATTTTGTGAAATACAGCCTTTTGTTACAAGTGTAATAATTGGTGCTACGACTATGCAACAGTTGAAAACAAATGTAGAAAGTGTAAATGTAAAACTAAATAATGAAATTATTAATGAAATTAACGAAGTTCAAAAAATATATCCAAATCCATGTCCTTAATTAATAAAATTACAGTATTATTATTTTGTCTTTTTATTGTCACTGAAGCTTCGGCTCAAGAAATTAAAAAGGTAGGTAAATTTAAAGATTGGGAAACAATAGTAGTTACTGATGGAGCAAAAAAATTATGTTTTGCACAATCAAAACCAGTTTTGCAATCACCAAAAAAAAATCCAAGAGAGGCAAGATTATTTATTAGTTTCAGACCAGCTGATAAAATTAAAGATGAAGTGAGTATTACATCTGGTTACCAATATAACACTCAAAATTCAATTACAGCTAAATCTGGAAAAAATAAAATTAAGTTTGATGTTAAAAAAGAAAACTTTGCTTGGATAGGCGACACAGGTTTAGAACGAAAGATGGTTAATGTAATGAAAAAAGGATCAAGAATTATGATTACGGGATATAATCAATCTGGATCTCAAACAATTGATCACTATTCTTTAATGGGTTTCACAAAGGCTTATAATACTGCAAAAAAAAGTTGCGCTTAATATCTTAAATGAAAAAAAACAAAAAAATTGTTTTAGCCTACTCGGGCGGACTTGATACATCTATTATTTTAAAATGGTTACAGGAAAATTACGATAGCGAAGTAATTGCCTACACTGCAGACATTGGTCAAGAAATGGACCGGAAGAAAATTGTAAAAAATGCAAAAAAACTTGGTGTTAAAAAAATAATTATTAACAATTTAAAAAATACGTTTGTAAAAGAATATGTCTTCCCAATGATCAGAGGTCACGCAATTTATGAAGGAGTTTACCTACTTGGAACATCAATTGCTCGTCCTTTAATTGCAAAAGATCAAATTAAAGTTGCTAAAAAGTTTAAAGCCTTTGCTGTTTCGCATGGGTCAACTGGAAAAGGAAATGATCAGGTTAGATTTGAACTTGGATATCATTATTTTGGTCCAAAAATAAAAGTTATTGCCCCTTGGAGAATTTGGAAATTAAAATCAAGAACAGATTTAATTAATTATGCAAAAAAACATAACATTCCAATTCCAAAAGATAAAAAAGGTGCACCACCTTTTTCAGTAGATGACAATTTATTTCATACATCTACTGAAGGTAAAGTTTTAGAAAATCCAAAAAATTCAGCACCTGAATTTATTTTTCAAAGAACAACTTCACCTGAAAAGGCACCTAATAAACCAACTTATGTTTCCATTGGTTTCAAAAACAGTGATCCAGTTAGTATTAATGAAAAAAAGTTAACACCAGAAAAACTTTTAGAAAAATTAAATCAAATCGGTGGAAAAAATGGAGTTGGGAGAGTTGATTTAGTTGAAAATAGATTTATCGGAATTAAATCAAGAGGTGTTTATGAAACGCCAGGTGGGACATTACTTTTAATCGCTCATAGAGCAATGGAGTCTGTGACACTAGATAAAGATACTATGCATAAAAAAGATTCTATTATGCCAAGATATGCAGAATTAATTTATAACGGTTATTGGTTCTCAAAAGAAAGATTTAAATTACAAAAAATAGTAGATCTAAAAAAAAATAAGGTAAATGGAAGTATTAAGGTAAAACTTTACAAAGGTAATGTTACAATTCAATCGAGAATGACAAAAAGCAGTGCTTACTCAATGAAAAAAGTTTCTTTTGAAGAAAATAAAACTTTTAACAAATCAAATGTTGAAAGATTTATAAATTTCCATAAAAAAAAATTAAATTAAAAGTATGAATTTCGAAGCATCCAGAGCGAAGGCTATTGATAAATTAAATAATTTTTTAGAAATAAATCTTTCGGATTATTCAAGGTTGAGAAACTTCGATTTTGGGCCTGATAAAAGAGATAACGTCTCGTGCTTATCACCCTATGTTACTCATGGGGTCCTTAATGAAATTGAAATTATTAAAAAATCGCTAGCGAAGTTTTCTTTTTCAAAAAATGAAAAATTTATACAGGAGGTTCTTTGGAGAACTTATTGGAAAGGTTGGCTTGAGTTGAGACCAAACGTCTGGACCGATTATTTGGTAAGCTTAAACAGTATAAGAAAAAAATTTGTAGATAATAAAGAATACTTAAATGCGATAGAGGGAAATACTAACATCGAATGCTTTAATGAATGGGTAAAAGAATTAAAAGAAAATAATTATCTTCATAATCACACGAGAATGTGGTTTGCAAGTATCTGGATATTTACATTAGATTTACCTTGGCAGCTAGGCGCAGAATTTTTTATGCAACATCTTTATGATGGTGATGCTGCATCAAATACACTTGGATGGAGATGGGTTGCTGGAGTACAAACACAAGGAAAACATTATCTAGCTAGTGAATGGAATATCAAAAAATTTACTAATAATAGATTTAACAATATTAAATTGAATGAAAACGCGCCACCAAAAGTTTCTGAAAAGACATACTCAATTGTAAAACAAAATTTTGCCAATCCTCAAGATATCGATTCTGAAAATTTACTAATTTTTGAAAATAACCTATCTTTTGAAATCGCTGATTTTAAAGATTTTAAATTTAAAAAGATTTATTTGGTATCGAACAAAAATGAAAACAGATCTATCAAATTAAGTGATAAAGTAATCAAATTTAAATCCCTTTTAATTAAAGACCAAGAACAAAGAATAAAAAATCAATCAATTGAGTGCGAGATTATAGATATAAGTGAGGTCAAAAAAATAGGTGAAAATATTATTGGTTTATATCCAACAGTTGGTGAAAACTTAGATTATTTAAATTCAAATAACATTAAACTTAACTTCTTATACAGAAAGCTTGATCAGTATTCCTGGCAGTATTGCAATAAAGGTTTTTTTAATTTTAAAAATTATATTCCAAAAATTATTACAATGTTCACTTAGAAGAACATCTTTTTGAACAGTATTTGACTTTATCCCAATTCAATCTCCATTTTTTTCTCCATTTAAATGGCCTTTGACAAACTGGACAAATTTTAGTTGGAAGGTTTTGTTTCTTCATTAAGTTGATGTTTGTTTTTCAAAAAAAGAAAGTAGGCAACAAATTCATAAAGATAATGAAAAATTATAAATAAAGGTTTGAAACTAAATATTTTAGCTAAAAATTTATATTTTGGAATTTTAGACCAAATTATTACAAATGCTTTCGCCCCACCTATAACTTCTCCATTTTCGATAACATGTAATCTTCGTAAAAGCTCTGCTTGGGATTTTGAAGTCAAATTAATTGCTTCCTGATTATTTGTGATATCAACCCACTCTAAATTTTCATCAGAATTTTTTTTATAGTGGTCAATTTCCATTTTACAAATGTTACAGGAGTTATTGAAAAAAACTTTAATTGGCATTTGTGTTTTCTTTAATAAATTTATCTGCTGCAGTCAGAATCATTTTTTTTCTAGGCGCATTCATTTTATCATAAATTCTCACCATCATCGATAGTCTTGGATTTTTTAAAAAAAATTTTCTATTTTTATTAATAAATCGCCAATAAAGACCATCCATAATATTACACCAATCGCCTTTTTTAAAATCCATCATTTTTAAAAAATAGCTTGAACCACAAATATATGGTTTGGTTGCAAATATTCCCCCATCGCTGAAGAGTCCCATACCGTAAACGTTTGGTGACATTACCCAGTCAGATGAATCAACAAACATTTCCATAAACCATTTATAGACAAAGATTGGCTTAATCTCGCAAAGATTCATTATATTAGATAAAATCATTAATCTCTCAATATGGTGAGACCACCCATGATCATTAGCATTTTTAATTGCGTAATCTAAAGGAGGTAAACCTGTGTTTCCTTCATACCAAGAAGGTTTCATTTTTCGGTTGTGTTTAAAAAAATTCCCAGTTTCTAATTTATTATCAAAATTTTGATAAATTCCTCTCATAAACTCACGCCAACCTATTACCTGTCGTATGTAACCTTCCAAAGAGTTAATTCTTATTTTTTTCTTTTTGTGACTGGTTAAAATTCTATCTAATATTATTTCAGGTGTAATTATCCCTAAGTTTAAATAAGGACTGAGTGCACTGTGGAATAATATATTATTACTCTGATCAACAGCATCTTCATAATCTCCAAATAAATTTGATTTTTCTTTGATAAAAAAATCCAATAGTCTCATTACATCTTTAAATTCGGTTGCAAACCAGAAATTTTTTGTTGAACCAGGATGTTTTGAAAAATTTTTTTCTATAATCTCTTTTAAATTTTTTGTGTGAGAGGTTTCATTTATTTTTGGCAAGGCTGGAATTTTGGTTCCTTTAGGAAGTTTTTTTCTATTATCTTCATCAAAACTCCATTTCCCTCCAACAGGATCTTCACCATTCATTAAAATATTCATTTTTTTTCTTGTTTCTTTATAAAACACTGCCATGAAAGGTTTTTTTGATTTAG
This sequence comes from uncultured Pelagibacteraceae bacterium, assembly GCA_902535745.1. GTDB lineage: Bacteria > Pseudomonadota > Alphaproteobacteria > Pelagibacterales > Pelagibacteraceae > Pelagibacter. The sequence continues at coordinate 18,456 of CACAUR010000001.1, read as the reverse complement.
ATAAATATTTTTTAAAATCATCTCTAGAATTTAAAAACATTGGGGTTTTGATTATATTTAATTTTATTTTATTTTTTTTTACAAAATCTAAAATTTTCTTTTCAAACGGTTTGTCTTCTATTTCAAAAAAAGAAATTTCTTTAAATTTGTTCTTTTTAACAACCTTTTGTAATTTTGTTAAATAATCTCTTTTAAAATCAGCGCTATCAATCCTTGAATAAATTAATTTAAAACTATTTTTCTTTAAATCGTCTGCATATGATCGCATTGAAGATAAAAATAGTAATATTTTTAGTTTATGATGTTTTTCGTACGTGCATAGGTCATAATCTTCTGCCATAAAAAAAAGATGGTCATTTTTGAAGCGGCTTAAGTATTTTAATGGAAATAGTTGATTTCCAAGTGTAATAAACAATTTCATAATCTATTTATAAATACTATTATAAGATATGTCAGGAAAATATTTAATATTTGGTGCGACAGGTTCTATCGGCTCAAATTTGTCAAAAATGATGGCTGAAAATAATGAAGATGTTCAACTAATTGGAAGAGATGAAGATAATTTAAAAAATATTTCTTCTGAAACAGGTTGCAAATATACTGTCGTGGATGTTCTTGACTCTGCAAAAATAGAAAGTTTAAAAAATGAATTTGCAAATGAGGAAATAAAAGGAATTGCATATTGTGTAGGTTCAATAGACCTTAAACCATTAAGAATGGTAAAAAAAGAGGACTTTCAAAAGTGTTTCGATTTAAATTTTTACCCAATTGTAGATACAATTAAAAATTTCCAAGAAAGTTTAAAAAAAAATAAAGGCTCTGTTGTAATTTTTTCAACTGTTGCAGTCAGAAGAGGGTTTACCAATCATAGCATTATCGCTTCTGTAAAGGGAGCTTTGGAGGGATTGACTGTATCTTTAGCTGCTGAATTTGCTCCAAATATAAGAGTAAATTGTATTGCTCCAAGTTTAACTAAGTCCAAAATTGCTGAACCAATGCTGAAGAACAAACTTATCGCGGAGGGTATTGCTAAAGCACATCCCATGAAAAGAATAGGTGAAGGTAAAGATGCTGCAGCAATGGCAAAATTTTTACTAACTGATGAAAGTTCTTGGATAACCGGTCAAATAATAGGTGTAGATGGTGGAAGATCAAAATTAACTTGATCTAAATTATTAAAATACCATTTTTAATAAAATAATATATTCTTAAATTATTGTGAACAAATATTCAGCAGATGAACTTTTTAAAATAGCCCACAGTCATTTTCAAAAAAAAGAATTTGGAAAATCAATTTACTTATTTGAGAAACTTTTAAAAGACTTTCCTGAAAATTTGCAGATACTTCGAAACATTAGTCTCGCTTATGCTTTTTCTGGAACTTATCAAAAAGCGGAGGAAAGTATTAAAAAGATTATAAAGATTAAACCTGACGAACCTTTTGCTTATCAGACTCTAGCTAGTGTCTTAAAAAATCAAGACAAAATTGATGAGATGATTAAAATAATTAATGAAGGATTAAAAAAAAACTTAATAAATAAAAAATGGGATTTTCAAAAAAAATTACTTTCTCCTTTAATAGCAAAAGATAAAAAAGAGATAGATTATTATAGAAAAAAAATTGAAAAAAATTTAGATGAAATTATTAGTTCTGAGATAGAATTAGACTATGATAATGATCAAATAATTTCACCTCCATTATTTGAACTTACCTACACTGATAAAGATAATAAGGAAATAAATAAAAAAATGGTGAGAGCCCTGAAAAAAATTTATCAACCACTTAATCATAAAATTACAATAAATAGGAAATCGAATGATAAAATTAAAATCGGTTTTATTTCTGAATTTTTTACCGACCATACAATCGGTAAATTATTTAAAAATTTAATTTTTAGTCTCGATTTAAAATTTTTTGATATTGTCATATACCACTCAAATAAAACTAAAAAAGGGGAGATATTTAAAAAATTTCAGAATAAACAAGGATTTAAAAATGAAACACTACCAATCAAATTGATAGAAAAAATTAAAATTATTGAAAAAGAAAAATTTGATATTCTCTTCTATCCGGATATTGGCATGTCGATCGAATTTTATTTTTTATCTTTAGTAAGATTGGCGAAATATCAAATCATGTCTTGGGGCCATCCTGAAACGACTGGGTCTGAGTCCATAGATTTTTTCTTGTGTTCTAAAAATCTTATTACAGAAAATTCTTATAAATTTTACACTGAAAAATTTTTAATAATAGATAAACTTCCAATGATCTACGAGAAACCAAATATTGAAAATAAATTAACTGACAAAGATTTATCTAAAAAAAATATTTATTCATGTCCCCAGACCTTGTTTAAATTCCATCCAGACTTTGATGACTATCTCTTTGATATTTTAAAAAAAGACAAAAAAGCAGTTTTGTATTTATTAAAAGATACCCATAAAATTTATTATATGAAATTACTAGAAAGATTTAAGAAGAATAAAAATTTTGATCCTGATAGAGTTATTTTTTTAAATCCATTAAATTTAAATCAATTTATTAATCATTTGGGAACATCCTCAGTTCTCCTAGACCCTATTTACTTCGGTTCTGGAAATTCTTTTCACGAATCGATGTTTTACGGTACGCAAACAGTTACATGTCCAACCGAATATATTAAATCAAGAATTGTAAGTGCTGCTTATAATCAAATGGAGGTTAAAAATCCACCTATAGTTAAAAATAAAGATGATTATGTTGATAGAGCAATTGAAATTGCAAATGATAAAAATATTTTGGATAAGAAAAAATATTATCAAGAGGCAGCAAATGAAAAACTTTTTAATACTGAAGATGTTGGTGAAAAATTTAATTCTATTTTAAGAGAATTATTTTAGACTTTTTTTAAAACATTCAATTGTATTTTTTAGTAAACAAACAATAGTCATTGGGCCTACACCACCTGGTACTGGTGTTAATGCTTTTGCAACTTTAGATACTTCCTCAAATGCAACATCCCCTACGATGCCTTTATCTGTCTTATTAATTCCCACATCAATAACTATTGCGTCTTTTTTGATCCAGTCAGCTTTAACTAGCTCTGGAATTCCTACAGCAGCAATTACAATATCACCTTTAGAACACTCATTTTTTAAATCTTTAGTTTTTGAATGAGTAATAGTTACTGTACAGTTTTCTTTTAAAAGTAGCTGGGCCATTGGTTTACCGTTCAAATTTGATCTTCCAATCACAATTGCTTTTTTTCCGCTTAAATTTGGTTCAATTTTTTTTATAAGTAAGTAACATCCTAATGGTGTGCAAGGAACAGAACTTTCATATCCAGAAGATAAATTTCCTACATTATAAGGATGAAAACCATCAACATCTTTATCAGGATTAATTCTCTCGATTATTTTTTTTTTATCAATATGATCTGGAAGAGGAAGTTGGACAAGTATACCCGAAACTGTCGCGTCATTGTTAAGTTCATCAATTTTGTTTAATACCGAAATCTCTTGGATATCCTTAGGGTATTTTATAATTTCTGATTTAAGACCAATTTCCTTGGCAGATTTTTCTTTGTTCCTTACATAAATTTGGCTAGGTGCTAAATCTCCGATTAAAATTACTGTGAGGCCTGGAACTTTATTGAATTTTTTCTTAATGATGTCAACTTCAACTTTAAGTTTGTTTCTCATTTCAGCAGCAATTTTTTTTCCATCAATCAAATTCATGATATTTTAAATTATCGGTCTTATGTAATACTCCATACACATTTGCATAATCCATATCAACATAAGTAATATTACGGGCGAGATGTCAAATGCGCCAAGATTTGGCAAAAAGGCTCTTATTCTATTAAGAAAAGGTTCAGTCATCCGTGAAGTAAAGTCTAAAACAGAATAAACAAATCTATTTCCAGTATTAATTATATTGAAAGCAACTAACCAACTTAATATGACGTTTGCAATTACTATATATGAGTAATATTTAAGTATTGTCATTGCAACTATGTAAATTATTATCATTTTTTTTCTACGTAAATTGATTGACTAGGAAAAGCAAACGATGCTTTATTTTTTTCAACAATTTCTTTAATGCCAATAGCTAATCTTTCCTTAACTTTAAGCCACTCGTTCCAGCTATCTGTATGTGTAAAACATCTAACATACATATCTATTGAACTATCCGAAAATTTGTCTACTCTTACAGCTAAACCAACTTTTGTATCAAAATCTTTACTTTCTTTAATAAAATTTTCAATTTGGTCCCGTACATTTTTTAGTTGTTCTATGGTAGTGTCGTACTGAAGTGTAATTGTCCAGCTTATAAGCCAGTTTGTAGTTTGGCTTATGTTTATAACGGCGTTTTCAGCAAATTGAAAATTTGGTATTATAGCTAATGATTTATTAAACTTTCTAATAGTAGTTGATCTAAATCCAATTTTTTCAACAATACCCTCTATTATGCCTTCAACTAAAATCCAGTCACCCATTTTAAATCTTTTTTCAACAAGTACTAAAATTCCTGAAATTAAGTTTTTAAATAAGTCTTGTGCACCTAGTGCTACTGCAACACCAAATAAACCTAGTCCTGCTATAATTGGACCAATCTTTATTCCCCAAAGTTCTAAAACAGCTGCTGCTCCAAGTATAAAAATAAGTATTTTTAAAGATTTAATTATCCAGCCAATTAATTCACGAGTTAATATTCTATCTAGTCCACTTAAAATATAAGAAATTGGTTCTATAATCTGATGAATAATCCAGAACAATAGTATTGTAATTAATGTTCTATTAACAGTATCAACAAATGAACTAGTTTCATCACTAAATGTCATATAGTAACTTGCAAAAAAGAAACCTAACACTATTGGCAAAAATCTTGCTGGACCAACTAAAGATTTCACGAATGTATCATCCAATTTGTTAGTTGTTTTTTTAGATATAATTTCCAATTTTTTAAGAATTAGTTTGCTAATAAGGCCTCTGAAAATTAAAAATATTAAGAATATTCCTAAACCAATCAGAATTTGACCAATATCAATTCCGAGAATTCCCTGGTCCCAGACCGAAAGAAATAAATCTTTAAAATTTATAAAAACTTCCATATCTAAATTTTATATAATAAAAATTCTTCTTCACCAGGATTAAATAAGAAAATTTTCTTCCATTTTAGCTCATTTAATACAGATGATGTTTTTTCACCTATGCACATTAAATTGGTTTTCATCCAATATTCATCCAATTCATATTTTTTGATCAAATTTAAAAAACTAACTGCACTATTTTGAGAGTAGATATAAATAATATCGGGAATTTTTTCTTTTAATTCACTTAAAAAATCAGAGCTTAAATCTTTAACATGTGAAACACTATAATTAATTAATCTTTGAACATTTAACCCTTCTTTAATTAGGTCTTTATCTAAATCATATGAAATTAATTCACCACTTACATATAAAATTTTCTCAGTTTTTTTTTCTATATTTTGTAAAATTAGTTCTCGTAAATTTCTTACATTTCCACCAGCCGAAAATGTATTATGAAAACCTTTTTGTTTTGCAGTTTTTTCTGTTGCATCTCCAACACAAAAACATGGAGTATTTTTATTAAAATCCTTAGTATCTAAATTTCTAATTGCATTTGAGCTAGTAAAAACAATTTTATTATATTCTGAACTTTTAAGTTTAGGGTAATCTAATTTATTTATTTTTATTAACGGAAGATGGGATACAGTAATATCTTTGTCCTTAAATCTCTTTATGAGATCTATTGAGTCCTCTAAAGGTCTAGTTAACAAAACATGCATTTATTTAGCCATCTTAAACTGCTTTTTTAAATCGTTGCCAGCTTTCTCGGCAATTTTTAAAGCCTCTTCTATTTTACATTCATCTTTATAAGTAAATTTTTTATCACCATTATCAGAAAATAATTCAGCCATAATGTTTACATTCTTGCCCTTTATATTAGCATATATACCTGCTGCTGTATTACAATCACCCTCTAAAACACTTAAAATTTTCCTTTCAACTTTTGCTTCAATTGAAGTTTCAAAATGGTTTATTTTTGAAAGTATACTATTTATTTTGTCGTCGTCTTCTCTAGACTGAAGAACGATTGTTCCTTGGCCAGCTGGAGGAACTATTTTCCTACATTCGAAAACCTCTGAAATTCTATTTTCTATAGATAAAGATACTAACCCAGCTTTTGCTAAAATAATTGAATCGTATTGATCCTCATCTAATTTTTTAATTCGGGTGTCTATATTTCCTCTTATTAATTTAAATTTTAAGTCTGGTCTTAAATGTTTTAATTGAAATTCTCTTCTTAATGATGAAGTGCCAATCACCGAATTTTTTTTAATTTTATCAAGTGTTAAGTTTGCTTTATTAATCAATACTTCTTGAGGATCATTTCTTTTAAGAAAACATTCAATACTTAAACCCTTAGTTTTAATAGATGGGACATCTTTTAAAGAGTGGACAGCAACATCGATATTTTTACTTATAAGCTCTTTTTCAATATTTTTAATGAACTCCCCTTTGCCACCAATTTCACTAGTCCTTCTATCTAAAATTAAATCTCCCTTTGTGGTAATTTTTTTTATTTCTATTTCAATATCTAGTTTTTTAAGAAAAGCTTTTTTTGCAATTTCAGCATATTTTAATGCTAATTTACTTCCTCGAGAGCCAATTATAAGTTTTTCCATTTATTTAGTTTTTTTATTTTTAGAGTAAATTACATTAATAAAAACCTTTTATGAAAAAAAAAACAATTATTATTGGTATAGAGACTAGTTGTGATGAGACGGCTGTATCCATATTAAGAGATAATGGAAAAAATAGACCAAAAATTTTATCAAATGTTGTTTCAAGTCAATTTGAAGTTCATAAAAAATTTGGTGGTGTGGTTCCAGATTTAGCTGCAAGAGCGCATCTTGATAAAATTGACATCATGACAAAGAAAGCCCTTGAAATTAGTAAAGTAAAATTGAAAGATATTGATGCTATTGCAGCAACTGCTGGGCCTGGTTTGATAGTTTGTTTATCAGTTGGTTTAAATTTCGCAAAAGCTTTGTCTATATCGTTGAAAAAACCTTTTATAGCTGTAAATCATTTAGAGGGACATGCATTAAGTCCAAAATTAAATTTTAACATCAAATATCCATATCTTCTTTTCTTAATTTCAGGTGGACACACTCAATACTTAACTATTAAGAAATTAGGTAAATACAAAAGACTTGGTACAACGATAGATGATGCGCTTGGTGAGGCATTTGATAAAACAGCAAAACTTTTAAATCTTGGTTACCCAGGTGGACCTAAGATTGAAGAGTTGGCTAGAAAAGGAAATGAGAATAGGTTTGTCTTACCAAAACCTATTTTAAATAGAGGTGGGTCTAATTTATCTTTTGCTGGTCTGAAAACAGCAATTTTAAAAGTAAAAGAATTCATAAAGACGGACAAAGATAAAAACGATCTTGCAGCAAGTTTTCAAAAAACCGTTCTTGATATTTTGTATAAAAAAACGAAAAAAGCTATTGAACAACATTTGGAACTTTATCCAAAAAATAGAACTTTGGTTGTTGCAGGTGGTGTTGCTGCTAATAAACAAGTCAGAATTATTTTAAAAAAATTATGCCAAGATGAAAAATTTAAAATTTACTTTCCTGATTTAAAATTGTGTACCGATAATGCAGCGATGATAGCGTTAGCAGGTCTCGAAAGGTATAAGAAGAAAAAATTTGATAAACATAATTTTGAAGCAAACCCAAGATGGCAATTAGATAATAACGCAAAATTTCTTAAAGGCGCCGGGGTAAAAATCTAAATGCAATATTGGTTAATAAAGTCGGAGCCAGATGTATGGTCACTCACCCAGCAGGAAAAAGCAGGTGTCAAAGGAGCGATATGGGATGGTGTAAGAAATTATCAAGCTAGAAATAATTTAAAAAAAATGAAAAATGGTGATCTTTGTTTTTTTTACCATTCAAATATTGGAAAAGAAATTGTTGGTATAGTAGAAGTAATAAAAGAAGCTTTCTTAGACCCAACAGATAAAAAAAAAATATTCGTAGCTGTTATGGTTAGATTTAAGCAAAAATTAAAAAATCCCATAAAATTGGAGGATATTAAAAAAAATAGCTCTTTAAGTGAAATCCCCCTTATTAAACAAAGCAGATTATCAGTAATGCCAATTGACTCTAAAAGCTGGAAAATATTAAATAAAATGAGTAATATTTAGCATGCCAAAAAAAACTAGAAAAAAGAAAAAAGGTAAAAAGATTAAAAAAAGAAAACCCGCAAAAAAGAGAAAAAAGGTTTTACGAAAATCCAAAAAAAGAAAGTCCTTAAAATCTAAAAAAAGGAAAACGAAATCGTCTATCAGTAAAACAATAGAAGATAATGAAAAAATTTATAAAACAAAATCAGAATGGATTAAAAAAGCTTTAGTCACAAAGTCCTTGTATGAAAAAAAATACAATCAATCTTTGAAAGAAAATGACTCTTTTTGGAGAAAAGAAGGAAAGAGAATCAGTTGGATTAAACCATACTCTAAAATTAAGGACGTTAAGTATAGTAAATCTGACGTACATATTAAATGGTTTTATGATGGGACTTTAAATGCTTCGGCAAACTGTATTGATAGACATCTTAAAAACAATAAAGATAAAACTGCAATAATTTGGGTCGGGGATGATCCAAAAGTTCAAAAGAAAATAAGCTACAAGCAACTACACTCGGAGGTATCTAAAATTGCAAACGGACTAAAAAATATTGGTGTAAAAAAAGGGGATAGAGTTACAATTTATTTAACTATGATACCCGAGCTTGCATACACGATGCTAGCATGTGCAAGAATTGGTGCAATACACTCAATAATTTTTGGTGGATTTTCACCAGACAGTATTGCAGGTAGAATTAATGACTGTAATTCAGATTATGTTGTGACTGCTGATGAAGGGGTCAGAGGTGGAAAAACTATTCCGTTGAAAGAAATAACAGATGAAGCTTTGTTAAGTTGCACCAATGTTAAAAAATGTGTTGTTGTTAAAAGAACAGGAAATAGAATTAATTGGAATGAAGACAGAGATGTCTGGTACCATGACATAACAAAAAATGTCCCTGCTGTGTGTGAGCCTGAGGAAATGAATGCAGAAGATCCTCTTTTTATTCTGTACACGTCTGGTTCAACAGGTAAGCCCAAAGGTGTGCTTCATACTACAGGCGGTTATATGGTTTATGCTTCTATGACACATCAATATGTATTTAATTATAAACACAAAGATATTTATTGGTGTACTGCAGACATTGGTTGGATTACAGGTCATAGTTATATCATTTATGGACCTCTAGCTAATGGAGCAACAACAATAATGTTTGAAGGAATTCCAACTTATCCTGATAGCTCAAGGTGGTGGCAAATTGTTGATAAATATAAAGTTAACATTTTTTATACGGCCCCTACCGCAATTAGAGCTTTGATGAGGGAGGGAGAAGGACCTGTTAAAAAAACTTCTAGAAAAAGCTTAAAACTTTTAGGCACTGTTGGAGAGCCAATTAACCCAGAAGCATGGGAATGGTATTATAAAACAGTTGGGGATAGCAAATGTCCAATTGTTGATACTTGGTGGCAAACAGAAACAGGTGGTATATTAATAAGTCCACAGACTGGAGCAATAGATCTTAAACCAGGTTCAGCTACTAAACCTTTTTATGGAATAAAACCTGTAATAGTGGATAAAGATGGGAACGTTTTGAAAGGAGAAGCCCAAGGAAGATTGTGTATCGCTCAATCATGGCCTGGACAAATGAGAACTGTTTATGGAGATCACAATAGATTTATCGAAACATATTTTTCACAATTTGATGGAAAATATTTTACTGGTGATGGATGTCGAAGAGATAAAGATGGTTATTATTGGATCACTGGAAGAGTTGACGATGTTATAATTGTATCAGGTCATAATTTAGGGACTGCTGAAATAGAAAGTGCTTTCGTTGCTCATCCTAAAGTAGCAGAAGCTGCAGTTGTGGGCTATCCTCATGACATCAAAGGAAACGGCTTGTACTGTTATGTGACTCTTAATGTGGGTGAAAATCCTGATGGTGATTTGGAAAGAGATTTGAAGCTTTGGGTAAGAAAACAAATTGGGCCGATAGCTACACCAGATATAATTCATTTTTCTCCAGGACTGCCTAAAACTAGATCAGGAAAAATAATGAGAAGAATTTTAAGAAAGATTGCTGCAAATGAACACGATCAACTTGGCGACACCACAACCTTAGCAGATCCTAGTGTTGTAAAAAGTCTTGTTGATGAAAGAAAAAATATTTAAAAATTAATTCTCTTTTCGAATTCTTCTTTAATATTGTCCCACTTCAGTATCATGGAGTTTAAAACAATTTTCCTATCAAGAGTTTTTAGTTCTTCAGCAATTGGCGCCCATTCATACAAAGCCAAAGCGCTCTTATTAAATGGCAAAGAGGCAAAATATTTTTTCCAATCAATTTCTTCTAATCTTTTGTCAAAAGTGGCTTTACCTTTGGCGATTATATCCTCTGGTATTCCGTTCTTAAGTTCATCTTGTAAAATCTCTTCATAAATCATTTTTGATTTTGCTGTATCCTCGTATTTGAAGAAATAATTTAAATATGAGAAGCTATAAAGAGTAAGATCTTGTAGAGCCACATAATATATGTTCCATTTTGCTTTGTTTATTGAGGACAAGAAGACTTCATTATCAAAATGTAAAACATATCTTGTTCCCATTCTGGTTTTTAAATAATTATAAAGAGTAACTTGAGTGACCCAGGCTGATTTTTGTTGAATAAATTTTTTTAAGTCTTCCAAATTCCTTAATTTGCTCTTTGGAAGCACTGCTTTAAACATTGCAAGTAAATAAACTTTAAAATCAGCAAGATTAATGTCTTTTAAATTGAATTTGTATTTTAGCATTATTTTCTACTTCAAGTTGTTTAAATGTGTAAAAACACCCTCATTTGTATCATTTTTAGGGGTTCCAATCTATGTCATTTTGGGTAATGTTTCGTCTTTTAACCTATAGGGAGGGAAAAAAAATGTCAAAACAACAACAACACTGGGAAAAAACTAGAACGTTGCTATTTATTACATTAGCAATCTGGTTTGTTTTCTCTATTGGCATCTTTTTCTTCGGCGCCGAGATGGAAGCGTCATCAATAAGACCACTAGGATATCCGTTGTCTTATTACATGACATGTCAAGGTTCTCTTGGAATATTCGTAGTACTAATTTTCTGGTTTGCGAATAGACAAGAAAAAATTGACGAAGAGTTCGGCTACACTGAAAGAGAGGATGACTAATGTTTAAAGGTAAATTTATAGACAATCTTCCTAAGATTTATGGAACGTACACAGGTGGTTTCCTGGTTTTCATAATCTTAATGGCGATTGCCGAACAGGCTGGAATGTCAGCAAAGTTAATTGGTATTTTCTTTGTTGCGTTTACAGTTTTAATCTATGCGTTAATTGGTTACCTATCACGTACAATGCAAACAGATGCATATTACGTAGCTGGAAGACAAGTTCCAACAGTATTCAACGGAATGGCGACTGCAGCAGACTGGATGTCTGGTGCTTCATTCGTTGCGATGGCTGGAGGAATTTATTTTAAAGGTTACGGCTATATGGCATTGCTTGTTGGTTGGACGGGTGGATACGTACTAGTTGCTTCGCTATTAGCACCTTACTTAAGAAAGTTTGGTTGCTACACAGTTCCAGATTTTATCGGAACTAGATATGGTGGAAACTTAGCTAGACTATCTGCGGTAATAGTCTTAACAGTTGCTTCATTCACATATGTGACGGCACAAATCAATGCTACAGGAACTATTGCATCAGTTGCATTAGATATTCCTTTTAACATTGCTGTGTACGTTGGTCTTGCAAGTATATTGATGTGTTCAATGCTTGGTGGAATGAGAGCGGTTACATGGACGCAAGTTGCTCAGTACATCGTACTGATTATAGCATACTTGTTACCAGTTTTCTGGATCAGTAACAAAATGGGTGCAGGAGTATTTCCACACCTAATGTTAGCAGATGAAGTGGCGAGGATCGCTGAGTTAGAAGCTCAGTTTGGTCTTGGCGAAGTTAAAAACTCTGCAGCTGACCTAAAACAGGTACCAAAAGGCTTAGCAGGTATAACTAAAGCGCACTCAGAAGTTAACACAACACCTTGGAAATTTATTTCATTAGCGATTTGTATGATGGCTGGAACAGCTTCATTACCACACGTTATGATGAGATATTTCACAACTCCAAGTGTGAAAGCTGCAAGAAGATCAGTAGGTTGGTCACTATTCTTTATATTCCTACTATACTCTTCAGCACCAATGTTAGCGACTTTGTCTAAACTATCACTAATGGATCCAAACTTAGCTACTGGAATTATTGGTAAATCAATCACTGAAGTTCAAGCGATTGACTGGTATCAAAACTGGAACCAAGCAAACTTAATGTTTGTAAGCGACTTTAACGGAAATGGAACACTTGAATTAAACGAGTTTTTCATGGGTGGTAAAGCCGTTGTATTGGCTACTCCAGAGATAGCAGGATTACCATATGTAATTTCTGGTCTAGTTGCTGCTGGAGGTATGGCTGCTGCCATGTCAACAGCTGACGGATTAGTGTTAGCGATATCAAATGCTCTATCGCATGATATTTACTACAAGATGATTAACCCAAAAGCAGAGACAGCGAAAAGACTTATCGTTGCAAGGGTATTACTTGTATTAATTGGTTTTGCAGGAGCAACAATTGCAGCTCTTGAGATTCAAGGTATCTTAGGTTCAGTCATCTGGGCTTTTGACTTTGCGATGTCAGGATTGTTCTTCCCACTTGTATTAGGAGTATGGTGGAAGAGAGCAAACGCACAAGGTGCTGTTGCTGGAATGCTACTTGGTCTAATTTCTGGAACTGCCTACTTAATAGCAGTCAGAAACGGTTATCCTGGTTTCTGGGGAGTTACTCAGTTAACATTTGGAATAATCGGATCTTTAGTAAGCTTAGTATCTATGGTCGTAGTCAGCTTATTGACTAAAGCACCTGATGCTGCTACTCAAAGAATGGTTGACGAAGTACGTGTACCTAGCGGTAAGACGATACTTGGTAAACAACACTAAATAAATACTTTGGAAGGGGCGAATTTTCGCCCCTTCAATCTTTTTAAAATCATGTACGCAAACTTTCATCCTATGGTTTATTTAATCGATTACGTCATGGGCGTAATTATGTGGACACTAATTGGAAGAGTTGCGATGAACATATTTCAAAGAGAAGACTCTAATTTCTTCTTTATGAAGATATTTATTAAAATGACTGACCCATTTATCAAGATATTTGCATTTATCACTCCGTCCTTCATTATAAAGCCCCTGGTGCCACTTTATGTTGCTTGGTTCTTTTACATGTTTAGATTTTACTTAATGCCTTATCTATTAGGCTATTCTGTAATGGGAATGTTGTCATTTCCATTAGAAAGTGAAATTGCTATTCAGATATACCAAATTTTCGGTAAAAATTGATTCAAAAAAAAAACAAAAATTGATACTAGTATTCTAAGTATCAATGAAAAAAATTCAAATATCTCCATCAATTCTTTCAGCTGATTTCAGTAATCTGGAAAAAGATATTAAAAAACTTGAAACAGCGGGAGCTGACATGATTCATGTAGATGTGATGGACGGTCACTTTGTGCCCAATATTACTATTGGACCACCAGTTATTAAAGCTCTAAGAAGCAAAACTTCACTTCCATTTGACGTTCATTTAATGATTGATCCAGTTCATAAATATATAAAAGATTTTGCAAATGCAGGAGCAGATATTATTACAATTCATCCAGAGGCTACCCCTAATTTACAAGAGTCCATTGATGAAATAAAAAGTTTTAAAAAAAAAGTAGGCATATCTTTAAATCCAGATACTAAAATTGACATTGTTGAAGATTATCTAGATAAAGTCGACTTAATACTCATCATGAGTGTTTATCCAGGTTTTGGTGGTCAAAAATTTATATCAGATGTTTTAGAAAAAATTAGAAGCTTAAAAAATTTAAAAGATAAAAAAAAATTAAATTTTGATATTGAAGTTGATGGTGGAATTAATTTTTCAAATTTCAAATCAGTAATTGATGCTGGTGCAAATGTCTTGGTATCAGGGACTACAATTTTTAAAGAGAACAATGGAGATATAAAAAAGAATATAGATTTTCTTAAATCGATTTGATTTATCATGATAGCTAAAGAAAAATTTTTAAATAATTCTCTTTCTTATCTTTATAAACAAATTAGAAAAGTATATCTCAACTCAAATATTTATAACCGGAAGATATCTAGAGTATTTGACGGAGGTTTAAATTATGTTCCAAATTTGAGTTTACTAAATTGTATTATTAAATCAAAAGAGAGAAATTTTAGAATTGAAGATTTTAGTCTTGAAGATGTTTGGAACAAAATTGATCTTAATGATAAAGATTTCAAAAAGATTCATAGTTTTTATTGGTTGTTTACAATTAACTTAAAGTCGTCAAAAAAAATTACTCAAAATATAATATCGAACTGGATTGGAAATTATGAAAGTTATTCTCCGAAAAGTTGGGAAACTGATACATTAGCAAGAAGAATTATTTCATGGATTTCTAACAGTCAAATTACTTATGAAGATGCGACAGAAAATTATAAAATTTTATTTTCTAGAAATATTAAGAAACAAGTTAATCATTTAATGAATGAGATTAATAATTCTTCAACTTTAAACGACAAAATGTTGGGATGTGCCGCAATTATTCTCGCTAGTTTATCTTTTAATGGCCAAACGAAATATCTAGACTTTGGATTAAATTTATTAAGAAAAATTATTAACTCATCTTTTGAATTAGATGGATTTCCAAAATCTAGAAGTCCGAGACAATTACTTTTTTACATGAAGTATTTGATATTTATAAGGGAGCTTCTTAGAGACTCACAGAGTGAAATTCCTGATCATCTAAATGAAATTATCTATTACTTAGGAAAATGTTATGCATTTTTCTTTAAAGAAAATGAAAAGAAATTTTTGTTTAATGGTAATCAAGAAATAAATAACCATGATTTTCAAAATTTTCTTAAAATCCATGATTATAAATTTAAAAATAACTTAAATAATTTAGGTGGTTACGCAATTCTTTCTCATAAAAAAAGTTGTTTAGCTGTGGATGTTGGTTCATCCCCCGAGAAGAGAAATTCATCAGAATATCAATCTGGGGCATTATCTTTTGAATTTTTTCATGACAATGAAAAACTCATTACTAATTGTGGGTACTATCAAGATTTTAAACATAAATTAAATATTATTTCAAAATCAACGGCATCGCATTCAACTATTTCAGTTGATGACAGTTCTTCATGTTCTTTTTCAAAAAATCCTAATGGTCAAAATTTTCTAAAAACTAACTTAAGAATATTTGATAAAAAAATAGAGGACGATCAAGATAAATGGCATATCTCAGCAAAACATGATGGTTACCAAAAAAAATATGGCCTAAATATTCAAAGAGACCTTATCTTTTTCAAAAATAAAAATAAATTTATTGGAACAGATAAAATCATATCCAAAAGGGGTTTTCAAAATTTAGAATATGAAATTCGATTCCATCTTATGCCAGGTATAAATGCGATTAAAACACAAGATCAAAAATCTATATTAATACAACTCAAAAAATCTGGTTGGAAATTTTCTTGTGATAAAGAAATTTTCAATATTGAAAAAGGTCTTTATTTTGGGAGAAAAAACTCTTTTTCAGAAAATCTAAATATTTTTATTAATGGATTTATATCGAATGAAGAGGAAGAAATAAATTGGTCGATAGAAAAAATATGAATTTAAAAAAAATTAATCGAGCCCTAGTTTCAGTTTCTGACAAATCTGAGCTTACAAAAATTTTAAAAATTCTTAAAAAATTTAAAGTTGAAATATTAAGTTCTGGAGGTACTTATAAAAAAATTAATAGACTTGGTTATAAAAGTATTGAAATAAGTGATTTTACTAATTCTCCAGAGATATTAGACGGAAGAGTAAAAACCTTACATCCAAAACTTTATGGGGGAATCTTATTCAAAAGGAACAATAAAAAACATCAAAAACAAATTAAAAAAATTGATATAAAAAAGATAGATTTAGTTATTGTAAATTTTTATCCTTTTGAAGATACGGTAAAAACAGGAAATGATAAAAAAATAATAGAAAATATCGATATTGGTGGTCCAACCTTAGTTAGAGCGGCAGCAAAAAATTATGAGGATGTAACAGTCATTACGAACACAAGTCAATATGTTGCACTTCAAAATGAAATGAACACATATAGAGGATCAACAACTCTTAATTTTAGAAAAATATTATCAAGAGACGCTTTTCTTGAAACTGGATATTACGATACAAAAATTACAGACTATTTGAACAAAGCTAATAATAACTCTCCACCGCCAAAAAAGAAATTAATTGGTGGAAATTTAGTTGAAAATTTAAGGTATGGGGAAAATCCTCACCAAGGCGCAAGTGTCTATTCTTTAAACAAAGAAATAAATATAAAACAACTAAATGGAAAAAAATTAAGTTACAATAATTATAACGATATTTTTACAGGTATATCATTATCAAAATCATTTACTAAAGATTATTCGACAGTAATTATCAAACATGCAAACCCATGTGGAGTTGCATTAGATAAAAGAAAAATCAATAGCTATCTAAAAGCATATGAGTGTGACCCTACAAGTGCTTTTGGAGGTATTATTTCATGTAATTATAAAATTGATAAAACTGTTGCAAAAGAAATTTCAAGTAAGTTTTATGAAGTAGTTGTTGCTAACGGTTTTGAAAATAGCGCTTTAAAAATATTAAAACGGAAAAAAAATTTAAGATTGATTGACTCTAGCTCATTGAAAGAACTTGATTTTGAGCAAAATACATCAATTATTAACAATTTTCTTTCACAATCTTCTGACACTAAAATATTTAAAAAAAACGATTTTAAAATTGTTTCAAAAGTCAAACCTTCAAATGAAATCCTTAACAATCTTTTATTTACATTTAACGTTTGCAGATTTGTAAAATCAAATGCGATTGTAATCTCGCAAAACAACGCAACTATTGGAATAGGATCAGGACAACCAAGTAGACTAGATAGCTGCAAGATTGCTGTTAGTAAAATGAAAAAATTAAGAAAAATCGACAGTAAAGAAAAAGTCATAGCTGCATCTGACGCTTTTTTTCCTTTTGTAGATGGGATTGAAACTTTAGTACAAGCTGGTGTTGAGGCTATAATTCAACCAAGTGGGTCTATTAGAGATAAAGAAGTTATAAAATTTGCAAACAAAACAAATACTATCCTCGTCTTTTCAAAGACAAGACATTTTAAACATTAAGAGATTTTATCTATTTTTGCTGCAAGTATGAAGTCGCTTTCAGCAAGACCATTTATAGCGTGAGTAAATATTTTTATCTTTGCGTATCCCCAACCAAACCAAATATCAGGATGATGACCTTCGCTTTCTGCAATACTTCCAACTTTGTTAACAAATTCTTGGCTTTCATGAAAATTTTTAAATTTAAATTCTTTAATTAGATAATAGTTTTTGTTTTCGTCAGGTTTAACATCCCAGCCGTCAACTTTTTTTAGATACTTGTGTATCTCATCAATTTTGAAACTTGGTATACCCCCTTCACATGGAATACATTTTTTTTCTGCTAAATCGCTCATAATTTTTTAAATGGAGCGGGCAATGGGACTTGAACCCACGACCTTCTCGTTGGCAACGAGACGCTCTACCACTGAGCTATGCCCGCCTATTTAATTATCTTAAAGTTAAAGGCTTTTCAAAAATTAAGCAAGCGACAAATTGATTAGTCTAAATTAAGAATTCTTTAAGCTTTGGTATAGAAATTTTCTTAACTCTTTGCTACAATTTGTTAATGAACAATGAAACAAAACTACCAAAAAAGATACCAGTTTTTCCTTTATCAAATTTTATATTTTTTCCGAATACAAGTGCTCCTCTGAATATTTTTGAACCAAGATATATTCAAATGATAGACGATAGTATGAAGAGTGACAGGATTATTGGAATGATACAGCCAAAAAAATCTGGAGACTCAAAAAAACCTGATCTATTTAAAATTGGATGTATGGGAAAAATTACAAGTTTTAATGAGACTGATGATGGTAGGTATATAGTTATCTTAAATGGTTTGATAAGATTTAAAATTATCAATGAAATTGAAAGTGATAAATCATATAGAATGTGTGAAGTTGATCATAAAGATTTTGAACAAGACCTTAGTGAGAAAAAGGAACCTATTAAATTTTCAGATTTAAGACTTATCTTTGATAATTTAAAATCATTATTTGAAAAGCAGGGTTATTTGATTAATTGGAAAGAATTCGAAAAAC